>DAIQQK010000103.1:0-11620 GCA_036786835.1 Acidimicrobiales bacterium
TGTCGTAGAAGCCGCCCCAGTCGTCCCACTGTAAGAAGATGGCGGTCGAGTCCCAATCAGGGCTTTCCATGGCCGCGTTGATGAGGGCGGTCACATATGCCTGACCCTGATGCACGCTAGAGGGCGGGTGCTCGCTGTCGGCGACCGACGGTGAGATCCACGAGACGGCCGGTAGGGTCCCCGCCTTGGCCGATGCGAAGTAGGAGCTGAGAGGCAGGACGTTCTTGAGCTGGCCATCCTTCTGTACATCTTCGAAGATGGGCAGCGGATTAAAGATGCCAGGGGTGTTGGCATTCTGTCGAGCTTTGGCACACGCATCGGCGGAGTCGTTGGCGCAGTCAGGCTGTACCCCGGTCTGTATGTAATACGCCCAGGAGACGTGCTTCATGTACATGAGCCAGGTGAGGTCGGTCCAGGCGGCAACGATGTCGGCCGTGCCGGTGCTGAGGGCCTGAGCGACCGCGAGCTGCATTTGAACCACGGTTGCAGGGTCGGCGGGGGCGTTCACGCAGCTTGATGGCTTGGTGTTCTTGCACTTGGCCGACCATCCCGAGACCAGGTAGAGATGATCGGGCAACGACCATGACTTCACCGGTTCGAACATCTGATCATCAAGAACGAAGTCCTTGGCATAGGTCCAGTAGTTGGGGATCTCTCCCGCGGTGTGGTACCCCATGACATCGGGGGCCTTTGTCTGAATGGGGTTGCAGGCCGGGTTCGGAATGCTCGGGCACTTGGGCGCGCTGTTGCGCTGTTTGATGAAACCGTTCATCTTTCCCCCGTTGACGTCGGCTAGGGCGTTGCTCTTCCCGTGAGGTCCGCCACCGTTGACATCGTTCGCGTCGTGGTAGGGCTTGGTGCAGCTCTTCGTCGCCGGGTTGGGAATACACACCGTTGGCTTACCGCCCTTCGTCGGGATGCCGTCCGCCCCCGGAAAGGTTCCGAAGTAGCTGTCGAATGAACGGTTCTCCTGCTCGATGACGATGACGTGCTGGATCTTGTGGATGCCCGGCGGCACGATGTAGCTACCGGTGGGCCCACCAGTCACTCGCTCGGGAGATGCCGGCGTCGTCGTGGGTGTTGTCGCGGCTCCGCTCGCCCCTGAGGCCACGAGGAGGCCCAACGCGACCCCCACGACCATTGCGATTCGCATTCCCGAGTCGCCAATCGGTGCGGATCGTCGTCGCAAGATCAAAGTATGGCTCTCTTGACGGGTACGACTGAGCTGATCAAACCGTTGCACCAGTCCATTCGCCGTGTCAATTGGAAAGAGGACGACCCGAATAGTTTGGCCACTAGGACCCGCCTCTGCCGTAGCGGCTCTGTTTCACGTTTTCGGTGGCTTTCTTTCTTGGAGCGCGGCTACGTTCACCGATCGAGCCCCAATCCTGCGAAGGATCCAAGGACCCTGTTGAGCCCGGAGGACCTGGGGACCAACGCCGGGGCCAGTGAGTGACGTCGACGACTCAACAGGGCGTCTCCTTCCCGGGTGAGCGGTAGCGGCAGATTTGCGCTTGATACCTGCGGCAATGAGAGCGGTGGTGAGCAGCCAGGACGGAGCGCACAAGCCTGGCAGTCAAGAGGTTCGAGGGTTCAAGTCCCTTCGCCTCCACGAAAGTTGCAGGTGGGTTCCCATGTCGATCTAGTGGGGCATCCAAGCGTGCAATGTGTGGCCGAGTTTGTAGCCACAGCCTCATGCGATGGTTCGAACGATCCGTTCGAACCATTCAGGATGCATTTCAAAACGTGAACCAATACAACCTTGGGTTTCTGCGACACGCTTTCACTGCCACCTCGGAGCGGCGCCCTATTCCAGGTGCCGAGTTTCGTATATGTATCCGAACCTCAGGCGATGAACGACTGGGAATCTGGCGGCGAACCTTGCATGCAGCGAAGGGCTCCATTCAGGTTGCTGGCCAGGGGGCTTCGTCAGTATGACCGCTGACGTGTGATAAATCGCTCTGAGCCAGGTTCCGTTGTATGCCCGAGGATCTGAGAGTTCGACACCTTGGAAATCGACGATTGAAGGGCAGCCGGAGAGGTTTGTGGTGAAGCGGTCGGCCAGGAGCGGGATCGACGGCGAGTCCGTCACCACGCAGCTGCCGACCGGAATGTAGGCGTCGACCGGGGACAAGGCTGCGGCTGTCGGTTCCTTGACAATCCTATCGACACCCTGCGCGAGGCCGACGAGAGCAAAGAATCCAAAGGCAGCAGCGAGCTGCACTCGAAAGACCGCTCTGCTTGCCGGGCGAATTCTCTCGATCGTGCTGCTAAGAACGAGAGCTTCGAATAGAGCGCTGAAGGCCCCGTAGTACGCATAGAACGATGGGGAGGCGAGAAAAGTTGCAAGGACCCCGGCCATGCCGAGAAGGCCGAAGGCTTCGAGGGTGGTGATGCCCCGACGGCGAGTGATGATGAATACCGCTCCAATAACCAGCAGCACACAAATGGCGAGCGCACCTGTGATGCGAGCATGAGATTGGACTCCGATCATGACAATTGCGAGCCGTTGAAGGGTCGATGGATAGCCTGCCCGCGACCGGCCCACTTGGGTAGTGATCACATCGTGGATGAAGCCACTTGGTGCCAGTATGAGGAACGGGAGACTGACCACCGCAAAGGTCAGGGCCGCTGCTATCAAGCAGAGGATCCACCGGCGTTCCCGTTCCCGGGCGGCGACAAGACAGACCGCGACGACTACGACTGCCCCCCAAAGCTTCGTGGTCGTCGCTAGTCCGAATACCACACCGGCTGCGATCCAACGTGCCGACGATCGCCGCAGGATTTCACCGTCGAAGACGAGGGCAACTGCAATGAGGCAGCCCAGAATCAAGAATGGTTCGATATTGACGGACGCGGAATCGCGAAACATCTCGGGTTGACATCCGACCACGACCATCCCGACGACCAATGCGGGAAGAGCGCGACGCCGAAGCAGCCAACCGATGATGGCAACATCGGCCGTGACGACCAGTTTCGTAGCCACCAGAGCCACTTCAAGACCGACGGCCGTGCTATGTACGAGGTGACCCAAGAAAGCAAAGGGTGTCAGGATCAGAAGAATTCCGGGTGGCTGGATAAACACAAAATCGCGATACGGAGCAATGCCATGGACCAACTGGGTAGCAGCGCCGTAATAGACCCCTTCGTTGTAGAGCGAGTTGTAGCCTGACCCGTAGAAGCCTGAGAGATGACCCTTTAGAAGTTCGGCGAGGTTGACTGCACCGACACTGAAGGTCACAAGGACGATGATGAGATTCAGGTGGCTCGTCTGACGCACCGCTTGGCCGATACTGCTCTCGGGGCGGCGGAGGAGGACGTGACCAGAGCCTCGGTGGATCTGAAAACCGAGGGACTTGCGGCGTGCAATCATGCGGCCCTTTGGCTGGCCAAGACCACGGCTCCGCACTGGTCCGAACGGTGGCTCAGCCTCGCCAAACGAGCCCCTCGCCAAGTCGATGCGAACCCCAGCCCATCGGAGCGGTGTAGAGGACCTGTCGAAGTTCGTTCGTGGCAAGGTGGGGGTCGATCAGGGCCTGGCCCACCGAGCCGCCCTCATCGGGATCCGGGTTCTTCTGGGCCTGAGCGAAGGAGAACGAAGCGCTCTCCAGGAGGAATCGCGGGCACTGGTTGGCTCAACCGCCATTTGGACCCCTTCCTCACCCCGTCCGATCCAGTGGTTCCGCTGCTCGGGGCCCCGACGTCCGGAACGTGCCGCTCCAACGCCAAAATCATGCCGGATGCTGGGCGTTTTCGAAGGCAGGGTCCATCCGCCATCAAAATACTGGCGGTCTTCAGGAGTCCGTCGTTACTCGCCTGATACCAAAAGGAGCCCCCTGAACGGGTTTCGATGTATCAGCAGCCGCTTTCGGTTTTCATATTTGTAAGCCAAGCCCGATAAGAAATTTGGACAGCTGCGACAAATCTCGAAGATGAGTCGAACTCCCCGCCTAACGATCGGTCTGCCCGTTTACAACGGCCAGAACTATCTGACCGAGTCTCTTGAGGCAATTCTCGGTCAGACCTACGAGGACTTCGAGCTCCTCATCTCCGACAACGCTTCGACCGACGATACGAGTGAGATTTGCCGTCGCTTCGCGAAATCAGACTCACGAATTCGCTATATCCGGCAGCCCTACAACATCGGTCTCTCGCCAAACCACAACTTCGTCATACAAGAGGCACGGGGTGAACTGTTCAAGTCGGCATCGCACGACGACCTCTATGCGCGTGACATCGTTGAGCGCTGCATCCATGCACTCGACGAGCATCCCGAAGTGGTGCTCGCCCATTCCTGGACGGCCTTGATCGACGAACAGGGCACGGTGACGAGCCTGCCCAACTATCCCGTCGCCACGGATCTGACGAGGCCCTCCGATCGCTTTCGCAGCATGCTGTTCGACGGATGGAGTGACGACGAAGGTGGCGTCACTCGGATGGAAGTTCTTCGCCGGGTGTCGCCACACGCCAGCTACCATTTTGCGGATCGGACATTCACCATCGAGATCGCGTTGCACGGTCCATTTTTCATCGTGCCAGAATGGTTGCATTTCCGCCGGCGTCATTCCGAGCAGGCCGGAATCAAGAACTCAGCCCGTGCACGGTGTGTCACCATGGATCCGCGCCGCGCAGGACGCCTACGCAACCCGTCTGTTCGGCTCTACGGTGAGTACCTCTGGGGATTTGTACGCGCGGTCCAACGTGCTCCCCTGGATCCAGCTGAACGGCGGGCCTGTTACGGCCACCTCTCGCAATGGGCGAGTAGCCGATGTCTTCCGGTTGCCGTGCGGGGAGTTTTACACCGGGGAATACGAGAAGATGAGCCGGCTCGCATGGCTGATCCGCCTTTCTTGATCGGCGAAGTCGTTGCCAGACCCGAAGCGGTGACGGTCAAGACTGCATCTTCGTGAAGGATCCAAGGTCGTTGGAAAACGAGGTGTTCGCCCTCTGATGTGCGAACCAGACCCCTAAGGTCACGAGAAACGCAAAGGACCCATGGGCTGTCCGTCGCAGTGGAGCTGCTTTCAAGACATGTCACATCATCAGAGAGCTTGGGCCCGGAATGAGCGGGCGACTTCCGACCCCTACTTTGCGGCCACGGGCCCGAGCTCCATTGCGTCCACCCATCGGGCACCGGACTCCTCGACCCAGGGAAGAGCGGCGCGGACCTCAGGTAAGAGATCGGGAACGAAGAGCAGCACGCTCGCTGGTTGGTACTCAGCAAGCTGAGCGGGCGCGACGATGGGAATGTCGGTTCCGGGCATGCGACATCCCTGCTTGGCAGCCGACGCGTCGACGACAGCCGGTAAGAGCACACGATCTATACCGGCGCGAACTAGCAACGGGACGGCACGCGATGCCGCGCCGTAGCCGACCACCGTTTCTCCCTCGGTTTGCTCGGTCACGAGCCACCGGTGCAGGCGCGCAGCATGATCCTCTGCCCGACTCTGAAGGCCGCGCAGCACGTTGATATCCCTGACGCCGATCTCGTCGTCACGTCGGAGGAGCGACGACACGCTCGCATCCGGCCGAGCCCCTTCTTCCGTCCGAGCGGCGGCCAGCAGGACCGTGCCTCCGTAGAGATCGAATTGCCACGCCCTCACCGCCGAAAAGCCGTTCATCGCCAGCAATTCGGTAAGCGCGCTCGTCGAATGGTAGGCGTAGTGACCGTGTCGGAGGACGTTCCACTGACCGTGAGCGATGATCGCCGCAAGAGCGTGGTACTGCAGCAGCAACACGCCGCCTGGCGCAACGCGGGCCGTCCGTTCAGCCAACGCTCCTGCTTGGTCGGGAGCGTGGATAAGTCCGAAGGTGTCGAGGACCACGTCGGCGAGCTGGTGATCGCCGACGGTCGAGAGGCCAAAGCGGATGGCGATGTTCATCCAAGGTTCCCCATGAGGGCTTGGGTATTCGGCGACTCCGCCACCACGCCGTAGGAGACCGGCAGCCGACACTCGCGCCATGGCATCGACCGCCTGCGCGGCGAGCGATGCGGGCTCCACGCCTTGAGGCTCTTCCGGGACAACAGCGTCCTCGATCAGCTGCGCCAGCCCACACGATGCGCACAGCCACAACTGCAGCGGGTAGAGGGCGTCCGGCTCCGGGTCGTCCTGCAGCGGCATGTGTTCAGCCGCAGGCTGGTCGCCGAGATCGAGCACGAGATCGCCCGCCCGGCTACGGCATGCACGGCAGGGCTTGCTCATGCGGTCCCCTTCTGACTCGCCGTCGGATGACGATCGCAAAGTCTGCCGCGGCGGAATCCCGTGACGCCATAATCCCGTCCCCCTGACGCCCCAGCTGAAAAAGCATGTATCAGGGGAGGACGTCGATGTTCTGACCGATGAGGCAATTTTCAAGGTGGATTTGGCCGATCGGGAGCAGGGATTCTGTGACAGCCAGCGGGGCTTTATGTCGACTATGTGAGCAGCCCCTCACGCACACGTTCGTCGATTTGGGAATGTCCCCGCTCTGCGAGAGCTACGTCCAGGCTGAGGACCTCGACGAGCCCGAAACCTTCTACCCGCTCCACGTGCGCCAATGCTCCTCATGCCTTCTCGTGCAGTTGCCCGCCTATGTCTCAGGCGAAGAGATCTTCTCGGATTACGCCTACTTCTCGTCATACTCAGACTCTTGGGTTGCTCACGCCAAGCGCTTCGCCACGGAAATGACGGTGCGACTTCGGCTCAATTCGGACAGCCTCGTGACCGAGGTGGCGAGCAACGACGGCTATCTGCTGCAGCATTTCCTCGCCGAAGGCGTCCCGGTGCTGGGTATCGAACCAGCGGCAAACGTCGCCGAGGCCGCACGAGCCCGGGGCATCCCCACTGTGATCGAGTTCTTGGGGTCCAGGACCGGGGAGGAGATCGTCCGTCAGCACCGTGTGGCCGACCTAGTCGTGGCGAACAACGTTCTGGCCCACGTCCCAGACATCCGCGGCTTCGCCATCGGACTCCGCGCGCTGGTGAAGGAGTCAGGGCTCGTGACCCTCGAGTTCCCTCATCTTCTTCGCCTGATTGAACGGCGACAGTTTGACACCATCTACCATGAGCACTACTCGTACCTCTCGCTCCTCACTGCATCCCGGGCGTTGGGTGCAGGCGGTCTGAAGGTCGTCGATGTCGATCAGCTCGACACCCACGGCGGCTCGCTGCGCGTTTATGCCCGCCCGCAGGAAAGCGCCGGAGAGGCTGCCATACGGGTCAAAGAAGTCCTCGATGAGGAGGACCGAGTCGGCCTCGGAACAGTGCAAGGCCACGCGGCCTTCGCAGGACAAGTGCTCAAGATACGCAGCGATTTGACGCGTTTTCTCCTCGATGCAGCAAGTCAGGGACGGTCAGTCGTTGGCTATGGCGCGCCGGGAAAGGGGAACACTCTCCTGAACTACTGCGGCATCCGATCGGACCTTCTCAAGTACACGGTCGACCGCAATCCATTCAAGCAGGGCAAATTCCTCCCCGGTACGCACATTCCGATCTATCCGCCCGAGCGCATCCCGGAAACCCGCCCCGATTACGTGCTCGTGTTGCCCTGGAATCTCCGAGACGAGCTCACCGATCAGCTTGCAGAGATTCGATCGTGGGGTGGGCGGCTCGTGTTTCCCATACCTGAGCTCGAGATGATCTGAAGGGAGCGGAGGGGTGAAGGTCGTACTTTTCTGTGGTGGTTTGGGAATGCGGATGCGCGACGGCGTTACCAACGCGCCCAAGCCGATGGCGCTCGTCGGGGAGCGACCGCTCATATGGCACGTCATGCGGTACTACGCTCACTTCGGCCACACCGATTTCATTCTCTGCCTGGGCTATGGCTCGGCGGCGGTGAAGGACTTCTTTCTGCATTACGACGAGACGCGGTCGAACGATTTCGTCCTGGAAGGAGCAGCCGGTGAGGTCACTCTCTTCAGGACTGACATATCCGAGTGGCGGATCACCTTTGTCGACACTGGACTGCACTCCTCCATCGGAGAGCGGCTCCGACGGGTGCGCCGGTTCGTAGAGCACGAGCCAATGTTCATGGCCAACTACGCCGACGTGCTCACAAACGCCTCACTACCCGACATGGTCCAGCGATTCGAAGCGAGCAGCGCCAGTGCGAGCATGCTCTGCGTACCACCGCAGTCGACACATCACGTGGTCGATATCAGCGATGACGGGATGATCACGGACATCACACCCGTACGCGATCTGCGTCACTGGGAGAATGGGGGATACTTCCTGATGCGTCCTGCCATCTTTGACGAACTCCGGGAGAATGAGGATCTGGTCGAGGACGCGATCGTCCGACTAGTGCGGAAGGGTCGCGTCCTTGCCTATCCGTACAAGGGTTACTGGAGCCCGGCCGACACAGTGAAGGAGCGGGCTCAACTCGATGAGATGTACCAGCGGGGCAACTGTCCGTGGATGGTCTGGGATCCCGACCGGTCCGGTCAGCCCGCGGAGCACTGTGTCGACCAAGTCCCGCTGCCGAACGGCATGGGTCGTCCGTTCAACACGCTCCTGACGACCGGTTGAGCGCGATGCTCGCGCTGCAACTTCCGAGGAGCGCTGACCCGCTCCGGATCCTCACTGTTGGAGCTCACGCCGACGACATCGAGATCGGGGCCGGCGGCACCCTCCTTGCTCTCGCCCAGAGGGGTCACCTTCAGGTGCGTTCACTCGTGCTTACCGGGACGCCGGAGCGTCGCGCGGAGGCACAGGACGCGGCGCGAGAGTTCTTGCCGGGAGCCGATGTGGTAATCGACCTCCACGATCTCCCCGAGAGCCGCTTACCGGCAGTGTGGGCCGACGTCAAGGACATCCTCGAGGGTGTCGCCCGGTCGTGGACGCCGGACATCATCTTCGCTCCGTCGGTCGAGGATGCCCACCAGGACCATCGGGTAGTGGGAGAAATTGTGCCGACGGTCTTCCGTGACTCGCTGTACCTCGCCTACGAGACCCCGAAGTGGGACGGCGATTTGCGGCGCCCGGGGACGTACATTCCACTCTCGGCCGAGATCGCCCACAGGAAGGTGGAGCTCCTCCACAAGTGCTTCCCTTCCCAGCACCCTCGCCACTGGTGGGACGACGAGGTGTTCCTCGGGCTGGCCCGGATTCGGGGCGTGGAATGTCGGCAGTCCTACGCCGAGGCCTTCACCTGCTCGAAGTGCACCATCACCCCAGTGTGAGCAGTGAATGATTCAGGAGCCGGCACACGGCGGCCTCAAGGCCGCGGCAACCCTGGTCGCCCCTCCGTCCGTCGCGCCACGAATCGGGCTCAGAAGCCTGATCTGGCTGCCTCTTGAGTGACCCGGTCGAGGTATTCGGACAACGAAGGCGCCGACCTGTCACGCGGCGACATCCCCGTGACCGGCAGGGGCCATGGAATGCACAGCTGAGGGTCGTTGAAGGCTATAGCCACATCTTCAGCTGGATCGTGGGGGCGGTCGATCCTGTAGAAGACGTCCGCAACATCGCTGACCGCCTGGAACCCGTGAGCGCAGCCAGCGGGCACATATACAGAGGCCTGTTCGTCGCCGCGCAGGTTAAAGCTCTCCCATTCGAGATACGTTGACGATGAGCGACGCAGGTCCACCACAACATCGAAAACGGCGCCGTATGAGCACCGAATCAACTTCGCCTCCCCCGAGCCCTGCCTCGCGTGGAGGCCCCTTACTACGCCGCGTACCGAGCGGGAAAGACTGTCTTGGACGAAGCTGTGTGGGTCAACCCCAGCCGCTCGCATCACGTCGACGTCGAACGTCCGGCAGAAGAAGCCGCGCTCGTCCACATGGGGGTTCGCCTTGAAATGCAGGACCCCGTCGATCCGCGTGGTCTCACTCATTGTCATCGAGCCAGGCCTTGTCCCTGCAACGATATCGACCACGCGGCTGATTGCCGAAGGTTACGGGCTCCCACAAGATGTTGGATTCCTTGAGCTTCGGCGCCGGCTCAGGCATCGCCATGTCTGTTCCGAAGTATGCGATGTTGGGTGTGAACCGATTTGGGCGTTCAGTTCGCTGCCTAGGGGCGCCACCACCGGACGTCGTCGCACACATACGACCTGTCCTCGGGATCAGGGCCGACGGCATCAGTGCACAACCTGAACAACCCGCTCTCGGGGCTGGGGAAGCGGTCCCGTGGTGTTCCTATGGAGCATGCTGTCCAACGCCCCGACGTTGAGCAGATCCTCGATACGGCGAACCCGCACGAACCGCGATGAAACGAAGTCATCGTACGTGAAGTTCTGCTCCGCGTAGACCCTGACGAGCTCCTCGACACCCAATCCGACCGTCCAGCGCAACTCCGTCTTCGGAAAGGTCGCGGCGAACTTCGAGAAATCCACGCGATAGTTACGCAAGTCCGCGCTTGCTCCTTCCGCGAACGACACCGCCGACCCCGGCACCGCGTCGCGGACCATCTCGGCGATCTCCCGAATCTGGATGTTGTCTTCGTTGCGCCCAACATTGAACGCCTCGTCGTGAACAAGCTCACGAGGAGCCTCGAGCACGGCCAAGAACGCTCGACAGATGTCCTCGACGTGCACCAGCGGTCGCCATGCCAACCCGTCGCTCTCCAGTCTCACTTCGCCCGTCGTCATTGCGACGGCTGTCAGGTTGTTGACCACGATGTCCAGGCGAAGCCGCGGTGAGTAGCCGTGCGCTGTCGCATTCCGAAGATACGTTGGGCTGAAGTTCTCGTCTGCAAGCACGGACAGATGGCGCTCGGCGAGCACCTTAGTTTCGCCGTATGGCGTGAGCGGAAGCAGGCCTCCGTCCTCGGCCACGGCCCCGGATCCCGCGGCACCGTACAAGCTGCACGATGATGCGAACAGGAACCTCTCGACACCGGCCCTCTTCGCCGCATTCGCCAAGCACAATGTGCCTTCGTGGTTGATCGAGTACGTCGCCGCCCGGTTGAGATGACCTAATGGATCGTTCGACAGGGCGGCCAGGCAGATCACCGCGTCGTAGCCGACGAACTGACCGGCCTCGGCCTCACGAATGTCAACCGGTGCTCGGTGGCCGATGTCGTCTCCGACAGTCCCTAGGTCACATCCCTCGTACAGTCCAAGGTCCAAACCGGCGACATGATGCCCGGCGGCACGGAGAAAGGGCACAAGTACCGCACCGATATAGCCCCGGTCCCCTGCAACAAGCACCTTCATCGCAGCGCCTTCTCTCGTTCGGCAATGATGACAGCCAGTCAACCTCCTATACGAGAAGCAGCGCACTACATCTGATACATGCATGGTCAAGGAACCAAGAGATCTTCAATGTTTGGCGATCGGCGTTTGTCGCTTGAGGAACCAGCTCAACGACCCTGTCGGCAATGTGAGGCATCCGGTCATCGTGAGTGGCGACCACAACCAGTTGACCGGGTTCCGCCCTTCCCCGCAGGAACTTGAGCACCTCATTGTGGAACAAGCACCAGCGGGTCAGACCTGACTTCTTGGCGGGATCGATTCATCGGGCTTCACCCGACTCGGATTGACGTGCTCTTCAACCTGAGTGGGCCACTGCGACCTTATGAGTACTGCGGGCAACTCTCTTGGTACGGCTGGTTGGGCACATTGGCCGTCCACTCAGCACCGGTCATGTTCGCCCTGACCTCACCGCACACGATTCGCGAAAAGGCGGTGAGATCGC
>DAIQQK010000104.1:0-11604 GCA_036786835.1 Acidimicrobiales bacterium
GCGTCAGGTTCGGTGATCAAAGCCATTGGCGCAGAGAACGAGTACGCCGATGTGATGAGCCAGATCGGCGGGCCCTACATCGACGTGTCGTCGATCCTGAACAACCCCAACACCGATCCACACACCTTCGAGTCCAGCCCAAAGGTCGCCCAGGAGGTGAGCGCCGCTCAGCTCATCGTCCAGAACGGCGTCGGCTACGACGACTTCATGACGAAGATCGAGTCGGCTTCCCCGAACTCCGGTCGCAAGGTGATCGTGGCGCAGCAAGTGCTCGGACTGCCCGACGACACCCCGAACCCCCATCTGTGGTACTCCCCCACGACGATGCCGGCCGTAGCCAAAGCGATGGCTGCGGCTCTGTCGCAGCTCGAACCTGCGCACGCCGCCTACTTCGAGGCGGACCTTCACAAGTTCGAGGCCTCGCTCGCCCCTTGGACGAATGCGATCGCGGCTTTCAAGTCGAATTACCAGGGAGTGGCGGTCGCGACGACGGAGCCGGTCGCGGATTACCTGTTGCAGGCGATGGGAGCCGACAACCTCACTCCTTATGGTTTCCAGGCGGACGTGATGAACGGCGTCGATCCCGCGCCACAGGACATCTCTTTGGAGAACAGCTTCTTCACCGATCACCGCGTGAAGGTCTTCTGCTACAACGAGCAGGTCGTAGACGCGCTCACGAGCTCGATCCGCCACAACGCCGAGGCTGCGGGGATCCCGGTAGTGGGCGTGTACGAGACGATGCCCACACCCGGATACGACTACCAGTCCTGGATGCTCACCGAGGTGCAGGACATACAGAAGGCAGTGGCTTCCGGCGTCTCCACCGAGCACCTCTGATGGAATCCCTCCAGACCGGCGGGAGGACTGGCTTTGGAGGACCCATCCTCGAGGTCGAGGACCTCGGCGTGTCGCTGTCGGGCCGGCAGGTCCTGGAGAACGTCACCTTCAGCGTCGGCTCGGGGGAGTTCACCGGGCTCATCGGCTCGAACGGAGCCGGCAAGACGACGCTTCTTCGCGCCCTGCTCGGACTGCAGCGAGCGAGCGCCGGGTCGGTGCGCGTGCTCGGACAGACGAGGTCTGTGCGAGACGGTGCCGTCGGTTACGTCCCCCAGAAGGTCGTTCTCGACCCCGACATGCCGATGCGCGCTCGTGATCTCGTGGCGCTGGGGCTCGACGGGCACCGATTCGGGATGCCGGTTCGCTCCAAGCAACGTGCGGAGACCGTCGACCGGATCCTCGAAGAGGTCGACGCACAGACCTTCGCCAACGCCCGTGTGGGCCTCCTGTCGGGGGGAGAGCAGCAGCGTGTTCTCATCGCCCACGCCCTCGTCAGCAGCCCGAAGCTGCTCCTGCTCGACGAGCCGCTTGCGAACCTCGACCTGCACAGCAGCCAGGAGATCGTCGGTCTTCTAGGCCGGATCTCGCGCGATCAGGGAGTCGCCGTGCTCCTTTCGGCGCACGAGATCAACCCGCTGCTCCCGGTGATGGAGCGCGTCGTATACCTGGCCGCCGGCCGAGCTGTCAGCGGCACCACGGACGAGGTCATCCGTGCCGACGTGCTGAGCGCGCTGTACGGACATCACGTCGACGTGATCAACGTGCACGGGAGGGTGCTCGTCATCGCGGGTCAAGAGCCACTGGACCATCCGAATCCGACTCACGAGTCGGCGGCGGGGATCGGCTGAAAGCCGGTGCACCGTCTTTGGACCTCGATATTCGAGCCCGGCTTCTTCTCGAGCCAACCGGTCCACGTAGCGGTCGTGATCGGCGGCACGGCGGCTGTCGTCTCTGCGATCGTCGGCGTCTTCACGGTGATCCGGGGCCAGTCCTTCGCCGGCCACGCGCTCACCGACGTCTCGGCCGCCGGTGGCTCGGGGGCGCTCCTTCTCGGAATCAGCCCCCTGCTCGGCTTCGTGGGCTTCGGTGTCTTCGCGGCAGCGGTCATGGACGCGATCGGAGTGCGGAGGGTGCGCGGAAGAGACCTCGCCACCGGCATCGTCCTCGGCGCCTCCATCGGCTTGGCGGCGCTGATCCTCTACTTCGACACGAACTCGGCGGCGACCACCGGCGCCACCCAGCAGATCCTCTTCGGCTCGATCTTCAGCGTGAACAGCTCGACCGTCCCGGTCATCCTCGTGTTCGGCGTCGTCTCGATCGCGATCATCGCGGCGCTATATCGGCCGCTCCTGCTGAGCGCCGTGAGCGCAGACATCGCCGTGGCAAGAGGCGTCCGCTACCGGGTCGTCGGCCTCCTGTTCATGGTGGCGCTGGCCGTTGCGGTGGGCCTCTCCGCTCTCGCAATAGGGGCGATCCTGTCCACGGCATTGTTGGTCGGGCCGCCCGCGGCTGCTCTACGGCTCACGAAGCGCTTCGGGACGGCGATACTGCTCGCCTGCATCATCGGTGTGATCGCGACCTCGCTCGGGATACTTCTCTCATACGACAGCTACTACTGGGGGTCGGCACACAGAGGCCTTCCCGTCAGCTTCTTCATCGTCACCATCGTCTTTCTGACATATCTCGCTTCGGGCATGTCGCTTGCTCGGCGTGCCGACCCTCGGCGCAGCAGGCGGACGGGGTAGGCGATGTTCTCGGGGTTCATGGTCAACGCTTGGGTCTCGGGGACCGTCGTCGCGCTCCTAGCGGGAGTGGTCGGCTTCTTCGTCGTCCTTCGCGGCTCGGCGTTCCCCGCGCATGCCATCCCGAACGGCGCGTTCGCCGGCGCTGCTGCGGCAAACGTCTTGGGTGTGAACAGCCTGATCGGGCTCGCCGTGTGCGCCCTGCTCGCAGCGCTCGGGATCGGCTCGCTCGGCCGGCGTGGTCGTCGCGACGTCGTGACGGCACTGGCGTTGGTGATGATGCTGGCCATCGGAGCTGTGTTCCTGAGCCGAAGTGGCCAGTACGAGCCACAGCTGTACTCGCTTCTCTTCGGAGAGGTGCTCGGGGTGAGCACCACGGAGCTCCTGCCGGTCGGCGCCCTGACCGGCGCTTGCATCCTCGCGATCCTCGTTCTCTACCGGCCGCTCATGCTCTCGTCGATCGTCCCCGAGATCGGCGAGGCCAAAGGGGTGAGCGCCCGGCGAACCGAGGTTCTCTTCCTGGTCGTCCTCGCGATGGCCACCGCCATGACCGTCCCGGTCGTCGGAGCGCTGCTCATATTCAGCCTCATGATCGGGCCGCCCGCCGCCGCGCGATCGCTCACCGACCGGCCGCTGCCCGCGATGGCTCTGTCGGTTGCGGTCGCGCTCGTGACCGTGTGGAGCGCCATCGCCATGTCCTACGTGACGAACTGGCCGATCGGCTTCTTCGTGGGCACTTTCGGCGCCCTCTGCTACGGCATCGGACGAGTCGCCACGATGTTTCGCCGCAGGGTGGGCGCTCTCGGCCCGGCCACACCGCAACCCTCTCCGCCGTAGGCGTGGCCCCGACCGAGGCCGTCGATGCTCAGCCGGCGATCGGTGAATCAGTTGATGAGTGAATCAGTGGCCGTCGGCCAACCCGACGATGATGGTCAGCAAGATGAGGCCCACGACGGTGCCCACGATGGCTCCGACGATCCCGATCACAAGCCCGATCATCATCTGAGCCTGCGTCAACTCCTTGCGCTCTGCTCGTTCCGCGCCTCCGCCTCGACGGAACGCACCGCCCGGCCGGCCGGTTCGCAGTCCCAACCCGCTCATCGTGCACTCCTTCCCAACCGGGCGTTCGTAGGCAACGGCTCGGGTGCGCGCCGGTGCACCCGAGGACAGATCGGCCGCAACACTAATGCGCCAAAGGAAGGGCTCTTAGCCCCTCTGGAGCTGCCCAGACGAAGAGCCCGCCGACCGCGACGCCGACGTTCGCCGGGGCCACCGACGGGATGCCGGCCGACGTCGCGCCCGTGGCCGTGCACGGCGAATAGAGGGTCGCCCCCGTCCGGCCTCCGTCAGCAAGTGCCGCGCTCGGCGCCACGACCGAAACCGCCGGGATGCTCGAGCACCAGTAGGTGGCCCCTCTCGGCACCGGCGCCTTCGTCCCGCTGCTCAGGTCCAAGAGGGCATCCGAGCCCAACGGCAAGGCCACCACCACCTTCGTGGTCCCCGCGACGACGACGTCGTCGCCTTGGGTGAACTGCTGCGCGTCGTTCACCTGCTGGGACCACCTGATCGAGCCACTGTGCGGGTCGACGCCTTCGATGGTCATAGACACGCCAGGGGCGGTGACGCTCAGACCCGACAGCTTCCCGCTCCCGCTGTAGCGACACAAGAATGGTGCGTCGACCACCACTGCGCCCATGCACTGGTAAGAGCCGGGGGCGCTCCAAGCCACGGTCCCGTCAGCCGTGCGGATCGCGATCGTCTTGTACTGACCGAGCGGGACGCTCGCCCCGCTCAGCGCGATGCCGACGGACCCCACCTCGAGGTCACCTTCGTTCCCGAAGGCCCACCCGTAGTCGGGAGAGTAGGACTGGGAGCCGAACAGAGACTGGACCGGCACCATCCAGGCGGAGTGGCCGGAGGAGTCGAGTCTCTCGATCCCGGCCGGCGCGGCTCCCGTCTCGTAGAGGCCCGGAGCCAGCTGACGGTAGAGACCGGGCACCTCGGCCACGACGCTTCCGTTCGAGGGCTGCAGCAGCGACAAGGTGTTCGATCCCTGGGCATCGATCTCGTCGACGCAGAAGAGTGCTCGACTCGTGCACGTCGCGGGTGAATCGGTGACCAACATCGCCCCGGCCGTGGTCCAGAGCACCTTGCCGGTGTCGACGGCGACCCCCTTGAGAACGACACCCGGCGACGTCGCCGGGCCCACCGGCGCCAGGTCGAGGACCACATCCGAGGAGACCGTCGGTGAGAGCACGATCCCGGCGTTGATCTCCGACGCCGAGTAGGGGACCTCCCACTCGACAGCACCTGTCTCTGGTTCGAGGGCCTCGAGTGCCAAGGTGTCGCCGGCCGTCGTTACAACGGCGAGCAGCCTGCCCCCGGACAGAACCGGGCCACCGAGGACCCGGACACCTGGGACCGTCCAACCTCCGCTGGAGGAGAGCGCAGGCGAGACCGTCGTGCTCTTCGGCACGGTCGTGGGCGTCGGCCCGCTTCCGCCGCCCACCACCAGGGCGATGACCACTGCCAGCACGACGGCAAGCACACCAAGACCCGCCAGACCAAGCGCCCTCGGGCTGGGCCTGCGAGGCTCGGGGGAGCCGGTGGGCAGCAGCGGCGGGAATTTCTCGTGCCCGGGAGTCTCCGCCACGTCCTTTCCCGGAGACGGCATGGAAAGCGGCTCGGCGCTTCTCAGCTCAGGCGGGTACCACCGGAGGTCGGAGGCCTGCCACCACCCCGGCCCTTGCGAGGTCGGCGAGCTCGCGGGCGGCACCTGCTCGGTCCGGCCGCCCGGACGCGACTCGGGCGGGTACCAGCGCCGGTCGGAGGCGAGCCACCATCCGGGGCCCTGGGACACATCGCTCACCGCGTCATATTGGCCGACCTCCCGTTAGCGTTGCCTGTCGACCCCAAGGAACAGGAGCAATGGCATGAAGACCGGCGATCTGGTGGGCGATTTCGAGCTTCCCGACGAGAACGGGACCCCGAGGAAGCTGAGCGACTTCCTCGCGAAGGGGCCCGTGGTCCTCTTCTTCTATCCCGCTGCCATGACATACGGCTGCACCAAGGAGAGCTGCCATTTCCGTGACCTGAAGACCGAATTCGAGGGGGCGGGCGCGCAGAGGGTGGGCATCAGCTCCGACAAAGTCGAGAAGCAGAAGAGGTTCTCCGAGAAGCACAGCTTCGACTTTCCTCTTCTCTCGGACCCCGAGCGCAAGGTCGCTGAGATGTTCGGCGTCAAGCGGGGCCCGATCTCGATCACACCGGTGAAACGCTCGACCTTCGTGATCGGAACCGACTCGAGTCTCCTCGCCGTCATCCACAGCGAAGTCAACATGAACCAGCATGCCGAGCACGCGCTTGAGGTTCTGCGTTCCACGCGCTGACCCGTGGGCTCGGCCCCAGTGGCCGATGCGCTGCCTCACCGCCGACGCGCGGACCTCAGTCGGCCGAGCGCTGCCTCAGTGGCCGATGTGATCGGCGGGGATCGTCCCGAGCTTCCCCTTCTCGTAGTCCTCGAAGGCCTGAACGATCTCCGCTCGGGTGTTCATGACGAACGGGCCGTAGGCAGCCACCGGCTCGCGGATCGGCAGTCCACCGAGGAGGAGCACGTCGAGCCCGGCAGAGCGGGAGTCCTGTCGCTCGTCGGCAAAGACCTCTACGAAGTCGCCAGGTCCGAGCACCGCCAGCTGCCCCATGGCGAAAGGCCGGCGGTCGCGACCGACCGATCCTCTGCCTGCCAGCACGTAGACGAGCGCGTTGAAGTCCGAGCGCCATGGGACTTCCACCCTCGCCCCCGGGCTCACCGTCGCGTGCACCATCGCCATCGGGGTGTGCGTGGCACCCAGACCCGCGTGGCCCGAGAGCTCGCCCGCGATCACCCTTAGAAGACCACCTCCGTCAGCCGACGAGACGAGGCCCACGTCCCCGCCTCTGATGTCCTGGTAGCGCGGCGGAACCCACTTCTGCTTGGCGGGAAGGTTCACCCAGAGTTGGATGCCGTGGAAGAGCCCGCCGCTCACGACTAGCTCTTCGGGAGGGCGCTCGATGTGCAGGATCCCACCGCCTGCCGTCATCCATTGCGTGTCGCCGTCTGTGATCACTCCGCCGCCACCTGCAGAGTCTTGATGCTGCATGATCCCGTCGATCATGTACGTGACGGTCTCGAAGCCCCGGTGCGGATGCCACGCGGTTCCCTTTGGCTCTCCGGGGCCGTAGTCGACCTCGCCCATCTGGTCCATGTGGACGAACGGGTCGAGCTGGTCGATACCCACCCCAGCGAAAGCCCTCCGAACCGGGAAGCCTTCGCCCTCGAACCCCGATGGTGCGGTGGTGACCGAAGTGGCCGGGCGCGAGATCTCCTGGGGCCCGACGTTCTCGATTCGCGGCAGGCTGAGCAGGTCCTCGACGGAAACTGCCGGCACGGCGCACCTCCTGTTTCAGCTCTGGGCGCCAGTGGTCACTTGCGGGATGCGGGCACCCTGTTAGCAAGTGTGAACGCCCAGAGCCGAGCGCGCATTCCACTCGGATCCCGCAACGGTGGCACCGGAGATGCGATCAGGCCTGGGCTTCTGCAGGTGCAGAGGGAAGTGGTGGTGCGGCGACCGCACCGCTCCAGCGCACGGCGATGCCCGCCCCGCGCATCACCCGCAGGAACCACAGGACCGAGAGCGCGACGCCGCCGGTGGTGAGCACGATCCCGACGACCGTGCGCTCGACGACGAACGCCCTGAGCGAGGACTCGAGCAGGAGCCACATCACGAACCCGGCGTTCACCGCGAGAACCGCGCACCACAAGAGGGAGATCCTCAAGAAGAACTTGCGCAGGATCGGTCTCGCCATCATCTCGGGATCGAGAGGGCAGAAGTCCTTTGCGAGCTTCTCGGCGAGCGGGCGCCTGAGCACCACTGAACCGAGGAAGAGCACTGAGACCAGGAACGTCCCGAGCGTCGGCTGCGCGAAGTAGACGAAGGCGCTCCCGGTGACGAACGAGACGATCGTCCTCAACGAGATGAGCGCGATGCCGAGCAGAAGCAGTCCGGGAATCGGCTGTCTGCGGATCACGCGTCGCGCTAGCGCCAGGTAGGACCATCCGAGTGCGCCGATGATCGCACCGCGAAAGCCACTGGTGAGAAGGACGACGTAGAACACCACCGCGGGCCCGATCGTGCTCTCGATCAGAGGCGGCAGCGCGTGTCGCACGAACGCCTTCGGCGAGGGGAGGTGAAGGATCGAAGCGTGAGACGTCTTGCGTCCCTCTGCGCCTGCCGCATCGCTCGGGACCGACACGTCGAGGTTCGCAACAATCAGCCCGTCGTCGGCGGTCGCGTCGGCGTCTACTGGCACGCACGCACCAGCACGATCTCGGAACCGCCGCAACCTTCGAAACACCGCCATCCGTGGAACTTCCGATCTTCTGGACCCTGTTCGACGAGCGGGGGGAGGGTGGCAGTCCTCGGCCACCACGTTCATCATCGGCACCTGGGCACCGTGTACTTGAGATCCCGCAGGCACGAGGACCGACATGGGAAACGGAAGTGCCCGATCCAACCTGTGAGGTTCTCCCGAAGTTGGGCGCCAGGCGTGTGAATTACGCCCCTCCACCCGCACCCGGGTGGGTCACCCCCCAAAAGAAGGTCGGGAGCTGGGCTTTCGGGCCCCTCGCGTCGACGTCCAGCCGGACCCGGGCTCGTATTGCTTCACGACCTGGGCCGGGGACCCCACTGCCACGCTGTGGTCGGGAAGCTCGCCTCTCACCACGGATCCCGCACCCACCACGACGTTTCGTCCTATGCGGGAGCCCGGAAGGACCGTCACCCCTGCGCCGAGCCAGCTTCCCGAACCGATGTAGACGCTCGACTCCACCGGCCACTGCCGGCCGATGGGTACGTCTGGATCCTCATAGGAGTGGTTCTGGTCGGTTATGTAGACGTAAGGGCCAGTCTGGATGTCGTCGCCGATCTCGATGCAGAAGTGGCCGACTATGTAGCTGCCCTGGCCAATCATCGTGCGGTCGCCGATCGACACGACCGGGTCGCTGACCATCTCCTGGCCGGGGGCCATCCCCGCGCTGAGAGCGACGTGGGGGCCGATCATCGTGTGGGAGCCGATGCGTATCCAGCGTTCGTTGAAGACCGCACCGGGAGGAAAGGCCATGATGCTTCCCTCGCCGAAGGCTCCGAAGCGCTTGGCCCGCGGGTCGTCGGGCCCTATGGCACCGAGCTCGCAGACGCCTTTCCAGATCGATCCGATCGCGGCAGCGGCGTACCTGCGGGACCAGGGGGGAAGCCTGAGCGGCACGGCCGCGAACCGTAGCCCGCTACGGCCCGGGGGCAATGATGTGACGCGGAGGGGGGCTGCCACTAGCCTCCGGCGGGCGCTTCGGGTGCTTCCGGCGGGCGGCCCTTTCGGGGCGGGGTGCCGGCGCTTCGGGTGGATACGGGCGCTTCGGGCGCCGGACAGACGATGGACCACAAGCTCAAATCGAAGGAAACAGGCGGGCACAGCCACGGGCGGTTCAGTCATAGCCAGCCGCGCCATGCCAAGCCGCGCCATGCCAAGCAAAGTGCCTCCCGATCGGCGCGAGGAGCTCGCAACCAGGCGTGGGCCGTCGCTTTCGTCTGTGCAGTGGTCGTGCTGTTGAGCGCCAGCCTGTCGCTCGCTCTCACCGCGGGAAACAGCCCTGCGGGCTCGGCCGCAACCCCCTCGAGGTCGGCCCCGATCGCGGCAGCCGCATCCGGCCAGATCTGTCCGCTCTCGGGTCTTCCCGCGCCCGGAGGAGAGGTGCCACAAAGGCCGGCCCTCGCCGTCAAGGTCGACAATTACCCCGATGCGCGCCCGCAGTCGGGGCTCGACAAGGCCGACGTCGTGTTCGAGGAGCCGGTCGAGGGCGGGATCACGCGGCTGGTGGCCGTCTTCCAGTGCCAGGATGCCTCTCTCATCGGCCCGATCCGCTCGGCGCGCGAAGTCGATGCCCAGATCCTCGACCTCCTGAGCATGCCGATCTTCGTGCACGTGGGCGGGATAGCCCCGGTGCTCTCGATCATCTCGAACGCCAACGACTACAACGAGGACATCTCGGCCCAGGGAGGGGTCGCGCAGAACCCCTCCGGGCGCTACGCCCCCTACGACACCTACGTCTCGACCCAGGGAGGGTACGGGCTGCGCTCGAGCGACACCGGCGTGCCCGCACCCGTCTTCACGTACTCACCGACCGCTCAGTCCGGAAATCCGGTAGCTTCGCTCCATATCCCGTTCTCGGGAACGAACGACGTGACCTGGACCTGGGACGCGAGCAAACGTCTGTGGATGCTGGCTTACAGCGGCACCTCGGCAACGGTCGCCGACGGTGGGCAGATCGGCGTGCCGAACGTCGTGGTCCAAAGCGTCGAGGTCAGCTACGGACCTTGGGCGGAGAACGAGGAGGGTGGTCTCGAGGTCCAGTCCCAGCTGACCGGGAGCGGGCCGGTCACCGTCTATCGCAACGGCACAGCCGTCACCGGCACGTGGCAGCGCTCGTCCATCGACTCTCCGCTGCGGCTCGTTGCAGGAGACGGGTCTACGATCCCCCTTGCTCCCGGTCAGACCTGGGTGGAGTTGGTCCCCGACTCCGTCACGGTCACGAGCACCCCCCCGCCTGTCGCCGCAGCGAGCGCTCCGAAGTCGGGCAAAACGGTCAATCCTTGATCGAGATCGGTACCTCGTCGTCGCTTCTGGTGTCGGCGCGATCCTCACCCTCGTCCTGCACACTGTCTGCGGTGCCGTCCCGAGGTAGCAGGTCCGCAGCCATCTGAGCGCGGATTCGCTCGTTTATCTCGATCATCAGCTCGGGTGTCTCGCGCAGGAATTCCTTCGCCTTCTCACGTCCCTGACCGAGCTGCTCGCCTTCGTAGGTGAACCATGCACCGGACTTCTTCACGAGCCCGAGCTCCACACCGACGTCGAGCAACGAGCCTTCGCGGCTGATCCCGGTCCCGTACATGATGTCGAACTCAGCTTGGGTGAAGGGCCGCGAGCACTTGTTCTTCACCACCTTTACGCGCGTGCGGCTCCCGATGACGTCCGCGCCATCCTTGATCGCCTCTATTCGTCGGATGTCGAGCCGCACAGACGAGTAGAACTTGAGCGCGCGCCCACCCGGCTGCGTCTCGTTCGACCCGTACATGACGCCTATCTTCTCCCGCAGCTGGTTGATGAAGACGGCGACCGTTCCCGACTTCGACAGAGTCCCCGTGAGCTTGCGGAGGGCCTGCGACATGAGGCGCGCCTGGAGCCCCACGTGCGAGTCGCCCATCTCGCCTTCTATCTCTGCGCGCGGGGTGAGGGCGGCGACCGAGTCGATGACGATCACGTCGAGCGCGCCGGAACGGATCAACATGTCGGCGATCTCGAGCGCCTGCTCGCCGGTGTCGGGCTGTGAGATCAGAAGGTCGTCGACGTTCACACCGATGGCCCCCGCGTAGACGGGGTCCATGGCGTGTTCGGCGTCGATGTAGGCGCAGATGCCCCCGTTTCGTTGCGCTTCGGCGACGACGTGCATCGCGAGCGTGCTCTTCCCCGAAGACTCGGGACCGTAGAGCTCCACGACACGGCCGCGGGGAAGGCCACCGATCCCGAGAGCCATGTCGAGCGCCAGCGCGCCGGTGGGGATCGACTCGATCCCGAGGTTCAGATGTTCGCCCATCCGCATGACGGAGCCCTTGCCGAATTGCTTCTCGATCTGGCTCAGTGCCATGTCGAGCGCCTTGTCACGTTCCATGTCCGCGTTGCCTCTCTTCCCTCTTGATTCGCTTCGTGCTCCGACCGGGACGACCTTACGGAGGGGGTGTGACGCTTATGGGGGATCCATTCCCCTCGATGGACTACGACTCACACGAGTGTAGTTGCGAACACCTGTTCGGTCACGGATTGGGGATGTGCGGGTTGACAAACCCAACCTCCTGAGCGCATAATGGGTTTGTGAGATTGACACTGGCCGAGATACGCAAGCGGGTTGAGAGCGAGGCCGACGCCTACATGCTCC
>DAIQQK010000105.1:0-11592 GCA_036786835.1 Acidimicrobiales bacterium
AAAGTTCTACGAGCAGGACGTGGAGAGGCTGAGATGGGTGCTTCGCCAGCAGCGCGAGCACTTCCTGCCGCTCAAGGTCATCAAGGGCCGCCTCGACGAGGAGACCTCGACCGAGGAGGGCAACGGTCGAGAGACCCTCGTGTCGCAGCAGCGGCCTCAGGTACGACACCCGTCATCTTCGTCGGGTGCCGAAGAGGGCCGGGCCCACGGCTTTTCCGCGCCGGTCCTCGTAGGAGGCACCGCACGCGCAGCGGGGGGCGCGGGCGATGGAGCGGAAGAGCCGGCTCTCGCGAGCGGGTCCAGGGCCCACGTCCACGCACCGGGCACCGAGCGAAACCGAGGCGAGATCGGGACCTCCGAGAGCTTCGCGCCAAGGACGATCGGCCAGGAGCTCCCGGGGCTGTCGGGGCAACGGACGGCTCTTCACGAGGTTCCCGTCGACTCGCCCGAGATCACCGCGCCCGAGGAACCGAGTATCTCGCTCGTTGCGCGAGCCGCAGAGGTTGTCGAAGCGAAGACTCAGGGTGCCTCGACGCCTTCGGCCCCGGCTACGTCCGAAATGGCCCGCAAGCCGACGTCGGCCCCGGCCATGGGCGCGTTCTCGGGCACCAGCATGACGATCGAGGAGCTTGCAGCAGCGAGCGATCTCCGGCCCGACGACGTGCGCCAGCTCGAGTCCTATGGCCTCATCGCGGGTCGAAGCATCGGGGGGATCGGGTTCTTCGACGAGGACGCGCTGATCGTGGTCAGACTCGCGAGTGCCTTCGCTCGCTTCGGGGTCGAAGCGCGTCATCTGCGCCTGCACCTGCTCGCCGCGCAACGGGAAGCTGGATTCATCGAGCAGGTAGTGCTGCCGCTTCTCAAGCAACGCAACCCGGCATCGCGCCAGCGCGCCCAAGAGACGGTCGCCGAGCTGTCGAGGCTTGGGCAGGACCTACGCTCTGCGCTCTTGCAGGCGCGCCTTCACGACCAGTTGGGCGGTTGACGAGCAGTTGGGTGGTTGACGAGCCGCTCGTGGAGCCCGATAGCCGGTGACGGGGCATGGCGCGGTCCGGGTCCTGCACGACCGTGGGGAGCTTGCGTCCGCCACGGAGCGGCTCGGCGCCGAGCTCTCCGGCGCTTATCCGAACGGGATGCTGCTCGTAGCGGTGTTGAAGGGAAGCATCTTCTTCTTGGCCGACCTGGTGCGCCGCACGCATGTCCCGTGCCAGGTCGACTTTCTCGGCATCTCCGCCTACAAGGCGGGAACCGGCCGAGTCCGAATCACCAAGGACCTCGATCGCGACGTGTGCGATCGGGATGTCGTGTTGGTGGAGGACGTGGTCGACACAGGTCTTACCTGCACATATGTCCTGGGGGAGCTGCGCCGGCGAAGCCCGGCCTCGCTCGAGGTCTGTGCACTCTTCGACCGCCGCGGAAGCCGGATCGTTCCCGTCGACATCCGCTTCAGGGGCTTCGAGGTGGCAGACGACCTGCTCCTGGGCTACGGGCTCGACATCCAGGGCAGGTATCGCAACCTGCCCTTCGTGGCTTCCGGGGACCGTCGGCTGTTGGACGACGACCCGGACGCGCATGTAGCCGACCTCTACCGGCGGTAAGTTTTCAGGCATGGTCGAAGTGCGGTTGAGCGCTGTGAGAGTCGATCTCCAGTCGAACACGCCGGTCCTGTTGCTCACCGAGGCCGAGGGCCTCGGCCGGACCCTTCCCATCTTCATCGGCGCTCCTGAGGCCACCGCCATCGCCTTTGCCATTCAGGGTGTGTCACCTCCTCGACCTATGACCCACGACTTGCTCAGAGACGTCGTCGAGGCACTCGGCGCGCAACTCGAACGCGTCGTGATCACCGAGCTCCGCTCCGCCACGTACTACGCAGAGCTGCAGCTCAGGCGCGGCGACGGGCCTTTGAACGTTTCGAGCCGCCCCTCGGACGCGGTGGCTCTCGCCGTGCGCATGGGGAGCCCGCTGTTCGTCGCCGACGACCTCATGGAAGCCGAGGGAATCCTTCTGCCCTCCGACGACGACGAGGACGCGGACAGCGCCAGCCCCGACGAGCTGGTGGGGGAGTTCCGCCAGTTCCTCGACACGATTCGTCCGGAAGACTTCAGCTCCTGAAGCTCGCTGCCCCCGTCGAGGGACGCCCGTTGGCCAAGAGGGCGGCTGCCGCGCTCTTGACGGTCGCCGCACTGGTCTTTGCTGCGTGCTCTCAGGCGAACAACACGAGCTCGTCGCCGACGAGCGCTTCGTCGACGACCTCTTCTCAGGGAGCCTCCACCACCTCGACGCCTTCGGCCCAGACACAGACATGCCAGGTCAACCAGTTGTCTCTGAGTCTCTTCGGCAGCAGCGGTGCGGCTGGGACGCTCGAGTCGACGTTCGTCTTCCGAAACACCTCGGGTGGCTCGTGTGCTCTGTACGGGTTTCCGGGCGCGCAGATGCTGAGCTCCGCGGGGGCGGTCCTGGCAACCCAGACGACGGTCCGCGGCGGAACCTACCCGTTCACCAACTTCGCCCCGTCGCACGTCACCCTCGCTCCCGGAACGACGGCCTTCTTCAACGTCGGGTACAGCGATGTGCCCACCGGCTCGGAGACCACGTGTCCGATGGCCGGCGAGCTCGAGGTGACGCCCCCCAACGACTTCAGCCAGCTGACGATCGCCTTCGCCGCGACCGTCTGCAACCAAGGCAGGCTCACCGTGTCCCCGGTCTTCGGGGCCGGGTCACCGAACACCCAGACGACCGCGCCGCCGGCCTGAGGGGGCATAGAAGCAGTCTCCCGAGCCTCTGAGCAGGCAGGGTAATAAGATGCACCCATGGCAGGTGGCCTCACGACGGGCCGCGCCCGCCGGTTTGGCTCATCTACCACTCGGATCTTCCGCCGGAGCGCCCGGATGATCGAGTCTTGGAGCCCCGAAGAGCGCGACGCTGTTCTCTACGCAGCGGCTGCGTTGTTCGCGATCTGCACGGCCGAATGGTCGTCGATCAGCCTGTACCGGCAGTGGGGCAAGCTCGCTGTCGTTCCCTATGCAGCGGGGTCGGTGTTCTCGGCGCTGGCTGCGCGTAGGGCGCGGCGAGTGAAAGGCGCGGGCGTAGTAGCGCTCTCCGACTCCGGAGGGGCCCGGACGAGCCGTGCCTGGCATTGGACGGGCACTCGCACGGTCATCTTCCTCATGGTGCTCATCGGAGCCACGCTCCTGCCGCTTTCGCTCGAGGTCCTGTGGCGCAGTGACACCGGTGGCACCGCCCACGTGCAGCCAGAGGTCGCAGTGGTCGAGCAAGCGGGTTTGCGCGTGGCGCACCGTCAAGACCCTTACCCGAACGTCGACGGCCCCGGTGCCCACCTGCAGGTTCCCCCCGGGCAGCCCGCGTACGACGTCTACAACCCGTACCTGCCCCTCATGTCGGTTCTTGGGTTGGCGAGGAGCACACACGCGCCTCCGCGTCTCACCGACGCGCGGGTCGCCTTCTCCGTTTTAACGGTTCTCGTGGTAGTGGCGGCGCTCGCCCTATGTCGCGGCCCCACAGGACCCAGGGTGCTGGCCCTGCAGAGCATGACGGTCTTGCCCACGGCGGCGTTGCCTCTCGCCACCGGTGGGGACGATCTCCCGGTTGCAGCGTTCCTGCTTCTCGGTCTCGTCCTGATACAGAGGCGAAGACCGCTCGGTGCGGGTGTCGCCCTGGGGATCGCAGCTTCCATGAAGATCACCGCTTGGCCGTTGGCGGCACTCGCCTTCTTGGTTGCTAGAGATCGCGACGGACGCACAGGCAAGCGGCCCGCCCTCTGGTTGCTCGGCGGCATGGGAGCGGTCATGCTCCCGGCGATCCTGCCGACATTGATCGAGAACGTGCCGGCGTTCTTGGACAACGTCGTGCGCTTTCCCCTCGGGCTGGCCGGCATCAGCTCGCCCGCTCAGAGCCCCCTGCTCGGTCATCTCGTGGTCTCGTTGTTCCCCGGGATCCACCGCCTGTTCACGATCACCGTGGCAGGAGCCGGTGCGCTCGCGCTTCTCTACGTCCTCGTGCGCCGCACTCCGAGAACGCCTGCTGCCTTGGCGAAGCTCGTCGGTTGGGTCATGTTGCTCGCGATACTGCTCGCCCCGGCGACGCGCATCGGTTACCTGCTCTACCCGGTCAATTTCTTCGCATGGTCCTGGCTGATGTCCTCCGAGGACAAGGCGACCCCGGCCCTCGAAGGGGCATCGGGTGCGTCTCGCCACTCGGGCAAGGAGGAGTTGATCAGCATGGCCGGGCGCTTCGGGACACAGGGGAGCTCACAAGAGCCTGCGGCGTGTGCTCGGGTCCTCGCCGTGGCCGGCGACGGCGACGCGGCCGAAGCACAAGGCCGGCGGCGGCTCACTGTTCGTCGGTCACCTCGAAGAGTCTCAACGTAAAAGGAGTCGTCCCCGAAGAGGCCGCGTTCCCGGCCGCCGAGCCCGTTCCCGAGCTGTTCGAGGATGCCGGGAAGGTCTCGTCGGTGACCGTGACCCCGAGCTCCCATTCGTAGCCGTCGCTGCCCGGGTGCTGCCCGAGGATCTCGTATCCCGGCCCATTGGAGGGTGGTCCTTGGCTGAGCAGGTGCCAGCGCAGGGCGGGAAGCTCGGCGCGGAAGAACTCGATGACGTCCTGCTGCGAAGCTGCCACCCTGAAGCCTAGGGATTGGTCGTAGTAGGCGACACCGCTGTCGACCGCGGACCCGGCAACAGCGGTGGCTCCCCGCGGGATGGCGACAGCGGCGGCGATGTCGCTCGGGGGAAGTGAGCCACTCGTGATGGCCGACAGCTCCGTCCTCGCGCCGACCGCCTGCAGTGGGGATCCTTTCGCGGTAGGGACGGAGGTCGAGATAGGCGCCGGTTTGCCACCGCCCGTGAGCCCCGAGGCCACGGTGCCGGTGATCATGAGCACTGCTGCGATGCCCAGGACTATGAGGGCGAGATGAGTACTCGGGCCCGGTGGCCTCTGCCTCGGGCTCTCGGGCCCAGGAAGGCCGGACCCGCTCGGGTCGTGACTCTGTCCGAGGCCGTTTGCGTCCCCGATGTCGGCAGGCGCCGCCGTCGAGGGGACTGCGTGGCCGTTCGACGAGTAGGTCCCCTCGGCTCTCGCGGACGGCTGCACAAACCCGAGTGTAAGGGCCTGCCGAGTTGACTGTAAGTGTCGTACTGATTACCACCGATAGTGATCAGACGTCTACAGCATGCGTTGACATATGGCAAGCAGGACGCGTACAGTGACTCCCCAAGGGCTCGGCGCCGTCGCCGAACCCGGAGATGGGGGGGTGCCCGCTCGAGGCCTAGCGCCCGAGCGCAAGTCGGCCCACTCCTCGTGGGTCCGTGCGGGGAGGTCGGGGGTGACGGGCTCCAGGGCCCGTCGCCCCCGTCCCGCGGGTGGGGTCAGGGTCATCCGAGCGGCTGTTCGTAGCCCCAGCCGAGTTGGTCCAGTGGGCCGTGACCACTGCCCAGGGTCCAGCGGGAGGATCCGTGCATAGCGGTCGTCACGAAGGTCTTCGCGTGCCCGATCGCGTCGTCGAGCGGTTCCCCACGGGCCAGGAGAGCGGCGATCGCAGCCGAGAGTGTGCAGCCGGTCCCGTGATCGTTCCCGGAGTCGACCCTTGGAGCTTCGAGCACCGTCACCGTCCTCGACTGCCCGTTCGAACGAACGACGACGTCCAGCGCGAACTGTCCGGTCAGATGGCCGCCCTTTACGACCACCGTGCCGGCACCGAGATCGCAAAGCGCTTCACCCGCGGCGATCATGGCGTCGACGTCCTCGACGTGTGATCCGGTGAGGACGGCCGCTTCGCGGGTATTGGGAGTCAGGACCTCGGCCAGAGGTATGAGCCGCTCGATGTAGGCCTTCACGCCTTCCGGCTCGAGCAGAGGCTTGCCGGTCGAAGAGACGAGAACGGGGTCGACCACGAGCCGTGGGAGCTCCTCCGAGGCAGCACGGCGGGCCACGGCCGTCACGATGCCGGCGGTGGCGAGCATGCCGGTCTTCACTGCCGCGACCGGCAGGTCGTCCAAGACGGCGGTGATCTGAAGGTCGACGAAATCCGGTGCCAGGGTCTGGACACCGAGCACATCGGCGGTGTTCTGGGCAGTGACCGCGGTGACCACGCACGTGCCGAACACGCGAAGCGCGGCGAAGGTCTTGAGGTCGGCCTGAAGTCCGGCGCCCCCTCCCGAGTCCGAACCGGCGATGGTGAGGGCGACAGGCGGGTTCAGAGCTCGGCCCTGCCCTCCATCGGGCTCGAGGCCTTTGCGCCTTCGCGTCTGGGGATCCGGCCCGCGAGGAGCGCGTTGCGGCCGGCCTCGACTGCGAGACGCACGGCGTTGGCCATCCGTGCGGGCTCCTTTGCGCCGGTGATCGCCGTGGCGACCATGACCCCGTCGCAGCCGAGTTCCATTGCCTCGGCAGCATCCGAGGCAGTGCCGACCCCGGCGTCGAGGATGACAGGGACGCGACAGGTCCGGGCGATCACCGCGATGTTCTGCGGGTTCCGGATGCCGAGCCCGCTACCTATCGGCGAACCGAGTGGCATGACGGCGGCGCACCCGGCGTTCTCGAGACGGCGCGCCAGAACAGGATCGTCGGTCGTGTACGGAAGGACCTGGAAACCGTCGTCGCAAAGCTGTTCTGCTGCCTCGAGAAGCTCGACTGCGTCGGGGAGAAGCGTCTCCTCGTCCCCGATGACCTCGAGCTTCACCCAGTCGGTGCCGAACGCCTCGCGCGCTAGCTTCGCGGTCAGCACCGCTTCGGCGGCGGTGAAGCATCCTGCTGTATTGGGGAGCACTTCGACACCCTTGGCGCGCAGGACATCGAGGACCCCTCCACGCGCAGCGGGGTCCACCCGGCGAACTGCGACCGTCGCGACCTGGGCCCCGGAGCACTCGAGGATCGATTCGAGGACCTCGAGGCTCTGGGCGCCGCCCGTACCGAGAATCAGGCGAGAGGACAGTGAGCGTCCGGCTATCACCAGGGGATCGTCCGTGGACTTCTTCGGGTCGTCCTCGAGCTTGGCGACCTGCTCCGCCGTCATCTGGCTCATCCCCCTGCCGCTGCAGTGACTATCTCGACGTGGTCGCCAGGTTCCAGGGCGGTGTGCGTCCACTGGCTTCGGGGGACGATCTCGCGGTTGAGAGCCACCGCCACCCCGTCCGCGCAGCTGCACCAGGAGGCGACGAGCTCTGCCACGGTGGTGGCGGGCGCCATGCGCTGGTCTTGACCGTTCACGACCACGATCGCCGCAGCGTCTTCGGTCGTGCCTCCCTCGTCGGTAGCGCCCGAGGTCGAGGTCGAGGTCGAGGCCCTTTGGGTCGAGCTGCTGCCGGCGGAGGTCACCGTGTCCAGCTTGGCACCTCGAAACGAGAGGGCGTGAACGGCAGAACTTCTGAGGGAGGTTCGCTCCCGGCGAGGATGTTCGACACTGCTTCGCAGGTGAGCGGAGTGAGCAGGACGCCGTTTCGGTAGTGCCCGGTGGCCACCACCAGGCCGTCCACGCCGCACGACGTCACGGCCCCGATCATCGGGGCGTTGTCGGGGGACCCGGGCCGAAGTCCCGCCATCGCCTCGGTGAGATGGAGCTCGCTTACTCCGGGGACCACCCGATGCGCGTCGCGCAGCATCTCGTAGACCGCGCCGACGGTCACCGACGTGTCGAAACCCATCTCTTCGACCGTCGCCCCGAGCACGACCGAGCCGTTCGCTCGTGGAACCAGGTAGACGGCCTTTCCGTTCACTATGCCGCGGACCGATCCTTCGAGCAGATGAGGACCCGGCGGTGTGGAGAGGCGCAGTATCTGTCCTTTGACCGGTCTCACCGGGGGGACGGCGAGCGATGGCAGGTCGGCGATCTCAGCGGACCAGCTTCCCGCTGCGAGGACGACCGAAGGCGCCTCGAGCAGCCGCCCGCCCTCGAGCAGCACGCCCTCGACCCTCTGGGCAGCGGTCACGACGGCACGCGCGCGCACCCTGATGAAGCGCGTTCCGCTCAGCGCGGCCGCAGCAGCCAATGCCTCGACGAGGAGCCGGTTGTCCACCTGGTGGTCACCGCACGCGCGCATGCCCGCTCGGATGCCCGGAGACAAGTTGGGCTCGAGTTCGCGGGCCCGGCGAGCGGTCAGCCACTCCACCTCGAGTCCGAGGGACCTCTCGAACGCGAAGAGCTCCTCCACCCACGAGCGATCGCCTTCGTCGACCGCCACGAGCAACGTGCCGCAGCGGCGGTATCCCACGTCGCGGCCCGACGCGGCTTCGAGGTCCTCGACGAAGGCCGGCCAACGGCCGCACGAAGCCATGTTCAGCGCGAGCAGCGCTTCCTCCCCGTAGTGCACCTCGGTCACCGGCGCCAGCATGCCCGCAGCCGCCCACGACGCACCTCGCCCCGGCTCGGGATCGACGACGACGACGTCCATGCCCCGTGAAGCAGCCCTCCAGGCGATGGAGAGGCCGATCACCCCTCCCCCGATCACGGCCACGTCGCAAGTGCGGTCGTCACGGCCGGGTTGCCGCTCCGCAGCCTTGGCCTGCGTGCTGAACTCGCCCTGCGGCGACAGGAGCACAGGACCACCCTTCACGGCCTGTATCCTAAGGACGCGGCATCCGATCGGGTGCCGAGGGGTGCAGGGCCAGTGTCGTCCCGGGTAGCAGCACACCTCCGCTTTGCGGCGTGGCCGACCACGAAAGCGACCCGAGTGACGTCACAGCAACATCTGAAGAAGGGCCTTTACGACCCCGCGTTCGAACACGATTCGTGCGGCATCGCGCTCATCGCGGACCTGCACGGGCGCCGCAGTCACGCGCTCGTGGACCAGGGCTTGCGAGCCCTCGAGCACCTCGCCCACCGAGGGGCGACCGGAGCCGAGGTCGCCACCGGTGACGGGGCCGGGATCCTGACCCAGGTGCCACACGAGTTCCTCGCCGAGGCGATGGATTTCGACCTGCCGAGTCCCGGGGGCTACGCGGCGGGACTCGTCTTCCTTCCATCGGGGACCGAGGATGCCGACAAGGCGCAGCGTCGCATCGAGGAGCTGGCTGCCGAGGAGCACCTACGGGTTGTCGGCTGGCGTGACGTGCCAGTGCGCCCGGAAGGCCTTGGTGCTTCCGCTCTCGCCTGCATGCCGCGGTTCCGCCAGGTGGTCGTCACCTACGACGAAGACAGCAAAGCCGCCCTGACCCGACATGACCCTCTCGTCATCGACCGGCTGGCCTTCTGTCTTCGCAAGCGCATCGAGCACGAACTCGAAGGGGTCTACGTGGCGTCTCTGTCTGCGCGGACCCTCGTCTACAAAGGCATGCTGACAGGTCATCAGGTGCGCGAGTTCTTCCCGGATCTCTCCGAACCCTCCTTCGACACCGGGATCGCGCTGGTGCACTCGCGCTTCTCCACCAACACCTTTCCGTCATGGCCGCTCGCCCATCCGTACCGCTTCCTGGCGCACAACGGCGAGATCAACACCTTACGAGGCAACAGGAATTGGATGCGCGCACGTGAAGCGCTGCTTCGAAGTGAGCTGATCCCGGGTGACCTCGAGCGCTTGTTCCCGATCTGCGAGCCCACGGCGTCCGACTCTGCGTGCTTCGACGAAGTCCTCGAGCTCTTGCATCTCGGGGGGAGGTCGCTTCCGCACGCGGTGCTCATGATGATTCCCGAGGCATGGGAGAACCACGCATCGATGGACCCGGCGCGGCGAGCCTTCTACCGCTACCACGCCTCGCTCATGGAGCCGTGGGACGGACCTGCGGCGGTCGTGTTCACCGACGGCACGGTCGCGGGAGGCGTGCTCGACCGAAACGGCCTGCGACCCGCCCGCTATTGGGTGACCGACGAGGGCCTCGTGGTCCTCGCGTCGGAGGTCGGCGTCTTGGACATCGACCCCAGCAGAGTGGTCCGAAAGGGACGCCTCGCTCCCGGGCGCATGTTCCTGGTCGACACGGCACAGGGGCGGATCGTCGACGATGCGGAGATAAAGGAGCAGCTTTCGGGGGAACATCCCTATGCACGTTGGCTCGACGATGGACAGGTCCCCCTCGAGGATCTCCCGCCGAGGGTGATGCTCACCCCCCAACACGCCTCTGTGGTCATCCACCAGCGCCTGTTCGGGTACACGAACGAGGAGCGACAGATCATCCTGTCGCCGATGGCCAAGACGGGTGCCGAGCCCATCGGGTCTATGGGGAACGACGCGGCCATCGCGGCTCTGAGCGAGAAGCCGCGTCTCGTCTACGACTACTTCACCCAGCTCTTCGCGCAGGTGACCAACCCGCCCCTCGACGCGATCCGAGAGGAGCTCGTCACCTCCACGCGCTCGAAGTTGGGTCCTGAGCAGAACCTTCTGGAGCCGACCGAGGAGTCGTGCCGTCAGATCATCCTTCCCTATCCGGTGGTCGACAACGACGACCTGGCGAAGCTTCTCTACGTGAACGAGCACGGGGAGAATCCGGGGTTCAAGGCGTTCGCCATCGACGGGCTTTTCGACCCGACGGGAGGAGGCGAAGCTCTGGCCGCTGCGATCGAGGACGTGCGCCGGAGAGTGAGCATCGCGATCGCGCTGGGTTCGAACATTGTGATCCTCTCGGACCGCAATACGAGCGAGCACATGGCGCCCATACCGTCCCTTCTCATCACTGCTGCGGTCCACGAGCACCTGGTGCGCGAGAAGACACGTACGAGGGTGGGTCTCGTCGTCGAGTCAGGAGATGCGCGCGAGGTCCATCACATCGCCCTCCTGATCGGGTTCGGTGCCTCGGCGGTGAACCCGTATCTCGCGCTCGAGAGCGTGAACGACATGATCGCCACGGGCCTTCTCGAAGGCCTCACCCCCCGCCAAGCGCGTGCCAACTATCTGAAGGCGTTGGCGAAGGGCGTGGTGAAGACCATGTCGAAGATGGGTGTGTCGACGGTGGCGTCGTACACGGGCGCCCAGATCTTCGAGGCCGTCGGGCTTGCAAGCCACGTGGTCGACGAGTACTTCACCGGCACGACCAGCCGCATCGAAGGAGTCGGCCTCGATGTGCTGGCCGAAGAGGTCGTCTCACGTCACCGCCTGGCTCACCTCGCCAGGCCGACCGAACGCGCGCATCGCGAGCTGGAGGTCGGAGGCGAGTACCAGTGGAGACGCGAAGGCGAGATCCATCTTTTCAACCCTCGGACCGTGTTCAAGCTGCAACACGCCACACGCGCCAAGCGCTACGACATCTTCAAGGAGTACACGCGGTTGGTCGACGACCAATCCGAGAAGCTCGCGACGCTGAGGGGGCTCCTACGCCTGCGAGAGGAAGGGGTGGACCCGGTGCCGGTCGAGCAGGTCGAGCCGGTATCGGAGATCGTGAAGCGCTTTGCGACAGGTGCGATGAGCTATGGATCCATCTCCGCGGAGGCGCACGAGACCCTCGCCATCGCGATGAACCGCTTGGGCGGCAAGTCCAACACGGGGGAGGGGGGCGAGGATGCCGACCGCTTCGTCCCCGACGCCAACGGGGACCTGCGCCGTAGCGCCATCAAACAGGTGGCCTCGGCGAGGTTCGGCGTCACGAGCGAGTACCTCGTCAACGCGGACGACCTCCAGATCAAGATCGCCCAGGGGGCCAAGCCCGGCGAGG
>DAIQQK010000106.1:0-11530 GCA_036786835.1 Acidimicrobiales bacterium
TCGAGATGCGCGGTCCGAGATCGAAGGTATTCCCGTCGATGCGACCTTCACGAAGAGGGAGGTCGACACCGCGAAGCTCTTGATCGAATCGATGGCAGCTCCATTCGAGCCGAAGAACTACAACGACACCTATCGTGAGCGCGTCGAGGAGCTCATCGAGCGCAAGCGCAATGGCGAGAAGATCGTGATCGAGCCCGTGGGGAAGAAGCCCGAAAAGGTCCTCGACCTCGCGGATGCCTTGGCCCGAAGTGTCGAAGCCGCCAAGGGACGTCACCGAGCAGGACGGGGCATAGCAGGTGGGCACTCCGAGCGCTCTGCAGGTTCCTCCCAGCCGCCACGGCCAAAGCAAGACCGCCGCGACTCACAGCCTGCTCGCGCTGCGGGCGCAGATCTCTCCGAGCTGAGGAAGTCGGATCTCTACGAGAAGGCTGCCGAGCTCGATCTGCCCGGACGCTCCAAGATGAGTCGCGACGAGCTGGAAGACGCGGTCAGGTCTGCGACTGCCTCGAGACGTCGTCGCGCCTCCTGAGATAGCCGTGTGCCGCAACATCACGACACTTCGCGGGCTGGAACCCGCAGCGACGGTCGAGGAGATCGACGCAGCTGCACGGCAGTACGTGCGCAAGGTGAGCGGCGTGCAGACAACGTCGCCTCGTACGACCGAGCCCTTCGAGATCGCGGTCATGAAGGTGGCAGAGGCGACGAGGGAGCTGTTGGCCGGGCTTCCGGCTAGATCTCAGCCTCCGCCGACTCTCCCCCCACTGCGCCGGTTGTCGAAGTCCTCTCGCTGAGCACTCGCGGGACGCGCCCCGATTCAGGCGAGGTGCACCGCGTCGGAGATCAACAATCCGAGCACCATCGCCATCACCGCGACGTAGACCGCGCTGATGCCCCAGCGCCAGCGATGGTTCGCCGCCCAGAAGCGTCTCACCGCCATGACGTCGAATACGAGCGCCACGATCGCGATGGGTACCCCGATCGCAGGACCCACGCGAGCCGCTGCCCCTAGCGCAGGAGTGACGACCGGTAGCACGACATAGCTGAGCAGGCAACGAAGTCCCGAAAGAGCCATCGAGACGTTGAAGAGCCTCTGGGCGGAAGCTTCGCTCACGGCGGCAGCGCCCGTTGCTTTGCCCTTCTCGGGGACCAACAGCAACCGGCGCACCATGGGCTCGGCCCGTTCGAGGCGCGCCGAGGTGCGTTGGACTGCGACGGCGCTCTCGGTCACGCCCACCACGCTAGAGGCTCGCGTCCTGTGGTTCGAGTCGCGGCGCACGACCTGGAAACAATCGGCCGCCGGTGTTCGCCGGCCGGCCGCCCGGGTCATGAGCTGGTAACGCTTGGGCGCGGGCCACTATGAAGTTCGTCAACACCGTTTCGTAGGTACCCCGCCGATCCGGAGGTCAGATGGCTCACAACCGCCGATTTCGCTTTGCCGCCCAGCTGTCGAAGACTCCGGAAGGCAATGCAAGCTCCTGGCCAGCGCAGGCTCGCAAGGCCGAGGATCTCGGCTACTCGGCCGTCCTGATGCCGGATCATTTCGGCGACCAGCTCGCTCCGGTGCCCGCGCTTGCCGCGGTCGCCGCTGCCACTGCGAGGCTCAAGATCGGGGCACTCGTCTTCGACAACGACTACAGGCACCCACTCATGCTTGCGAAGGAGGCCGCCACATTGGACCTCCTGTCCGACGGCCGGCTGGAGCTCGGGGTCGGCGCAGGATGGATGAAGAGCGATTACGACCAATCGGGCATCTCCTACGATCCTCCGGGCGTCCGGGTCGAGCGCTTCAAGGAGGGAGTTGCGGTACTCAAGGGACTACTCGAGTCCGAGGGGCCGTTCTCGTTCTCCGGCAAGTACTACAAGGTTACGGAGCACACGCCGACACCCCGACCGGTGCAACGACCACGGCCACCTCTCATCATCGGGGGCGGGGGGAAGAGGATTCTCGAGTTTGCGGCGAACGAGGCCGAGATAGTGGGGATCAACGTCAACCTGCGGGCAGGAGCCGTGGGACCGGAAGCCGCAGCAGACGCCACTCCCGACGCGACGAGGCGCAAGATCGCGTGGGTCCGCGAAGCAGCGGGTGCGCGCTTCGACGACCTCGAGCTGAACACGCTCGTGGGTTTCGTCGTGATTACCGACGAGCCTGAGAAGGTCCTAGAGCCCATGGCTTCGGGGTTCGGCATAGACCCCGCGGATGCACCTCACGTCCCTCTTGCGCTGGTGGGATCGGTCGCGTCGATCGAAGAAGAGCTCCACTGGCGCAGAGAGGAGTACGGCTTCTCCTATTTCGCTGTGCAGGCAGATGCCTGGGAGACACTCGGTCCTGTCGTGTCGCACCTGTCTGGCACTTGACGGTCAGGCGGCGGGACCCGTCGCCAAGCTGACGGTCGCGCTGTGTTGATGTCCGAGGGGATCGACCCAAGTGACTTTCACGGCTTCGCCAGGGTGGTGGCTCTGCATGAGGTTCGACAAGGAGGTCGAGGACGAAACCGGCTGCCCGCCCAAGGAGGTGATGATGTCACCGTTGCTGATGCCGGCATTGCTGGCGGGAGAGTTGGTGACGACCGATTCGACGGTTGCCCCGGGGATCGTCGACGAGGGCTGGACGCCGACACCCAGCAGCGCGGCTGGGCCTATGTGAATCGTCGAGGAGGCGTCGCCGGCTTCGATCTGCCGGGCTATCGCGGCTGCCTGGTCGATCGGTACGGAATAGGACTGCCGGGATCGGGCCTGGAATTGGAACCCGGCCGAAGCAGCGGTGTCGATACCGACCACGCGCGCCGAGTTGTCCACTAGCGGACCTCCCGAGTCGCCTGGCTGAAGGGCTACGGTCGTCTCGACGAGCCCCGTGAGGTCTTCTGTGCTGCCGTCGACCTCGTCGCTCGCGGTGATGGCCTGGTTCAGGGCGGTCACGTCGCCGGTCGTGACGCTCGGAGTCCCTCCGGTACCGCCGGCGTTACCGATGGCGGTCACGGGGAGCCCCACCGACAGCTTCGAAGATTGGCCGAGTCTCACGGTTGCAAGTCCCCCAGCTCCAGACAGCTGCAGCACGGCGACGTCATCGGTCTTGTCGGTGCCGACGACGGTCGCTGGGTAGGTGCGCCCGTTTCCGACGTCGGTGACGCTCACGGACGTTGCCCCCTCGATTACGTGGTTGTTCGTGAGCACCTCCCCGGACGGGGTCAGGACCATTCCGGTGCCGGCAGCCGCTTTGCCCTCGAGCCCGAGCTGGGTGTTCACGTCTGCGAGACCCGGCTCGACTTCGGCTGCCACCCCGGAAGCCGCCTCACCTCTCGGCTGCCCCGAGGAGACGATCGAAGCGCGTCCTGCGAGGACGCCTGCGAGGGCGACCACGACGGCGAGCGTTGCGATGGCCGAGATTCGGACCCAGTTGCTTCGCCGCTGCGGCGTAGGGGAATGCCAAGGGAGCGGCTCGGGCCACGTGGATCGGTACCAGGGCTCCCAGGCGGCAGGTGGCGGTGGAGGCGGGTAACCGGCGGGAGGAAGTGGGGGCTGGTAGCCGGCGGGCCAGTGTGGAGGCGGATAGCCGGCAGGAGGCGGGGGTGGGAGCTGCCGACCAAGTGGGCCGGGGGGAGGGGGCAGGCCCCTCGGACCTTGTTCACGCGGATCCTCCGGAAGCGCTGGTGAGTCGTCGTCGGGGGTCATTGGGATCAGAAAGGACGTGGTTCGCCCGTACGGCAGCGGTCAGAGCCCGCAGAGGGTCGAGGCGCTCGAATTATGGTTGACCGATGAGGTTTGCCGACTACGAAGACTTCGAGCACGTCACCTGCGAGCGTAGGCGCGACGGTGTCGTCGTCGTCACACTCGACCGGCCCGATGTGTTGAACGCAGCCAACGTGCGCATGCACCGCGAGATGTCCGAGATCTGGGGTGTCGTCGATTCCGACGACGAGGTGGGTGCGTGTGTCGTCACCGGATCGGGACGGGCGTTCTCTGCGGGGGGTGACCTGGACATGATCGAGGAGATGACCGAGCAGTACGAGGCCGTCCTCGCTCAGTGGCGCGACGCAGGGGCCATCGTGGAGAGGATGCTGGACTCGAAGAAGCCGATCGTGTCCGCGATCAACGGGGTAGCGGTCGGCGCCGGGCTCGCCGTGGCGCTCTTGGCCGACGTGAGCGTCATCGGCCGTTCTGCTCGGATCTCGGACGGGCACGCCCGACTCGGGGTCGCGGCCGGAGACCACGCGGCGATCGTGTGGCCTCTTCTGTGTGGCATGGCGAAGGCGAAGTACTACCTCATGACGGCTGATTTCGTCGATGGGGAAGAGGCGGAGCGAATCGGGCTCGTCACAAAGTGCGTCGACGACGAACAGGTGCTTCCAGAGGCGATCTCGATCGCCGGGCGGCTTGCGGCGAGCAGCGCCACGGCTGTGCAGTGGACCAAACGCGTGATGAATCAATGGCTGCGACAAGCCATGCCGGCTTTCGGGGAGTCCGTCGCCTTGGAGATGCTCGGGTTCCTCGGTCCCGATGCCCGTGAGGGGCTCGCGGCCCTCAGGCAGCGGCGAGATCCGGTGTTCCCCTCCACCTCACGCCGGACTCCCCCTGAGCGGAGCCACTGAACTTCGTCACCCGAGCGCTGGTAAGGATCGGGGAGCATCCCGCCGGTCGGGACCAGCCGGCTATTGGACGGTGACGAGTGTGCCGAGCGGCGTGTAGGGGTAGACGACCTCCGCGTTGGAAGGCGGCATCTCTATGCACCCGAGGCTCTGCGGGTAGCCGTAGCTCGAGCGGTCGAACCCATGAAGGGCGTCGCCCCCGTGGAAGTAGCTGACCCAAGGGATGTCGGGGTCGCTGTAGGTGCTGCCGTCGGGATTGGTACCCGACATGGTGGTCGAGACGTAGCGGGCGTACACGGGCCATGTGCCGAGCTCGGTCGGTGCAGCTTCGATTCCGCTGTTCGCCACCGACGAGTAGACCTTCTGACCGTCACGCCAGACGTCGACGTGTTCCGGGAGAGAGGTGAACACCTCTACGAAGTCGTAGTGACCGTACGTGTCGGTCTGCCCCGCCTCGGCAGCCTGCAGCACGGCGGCCGCCACCTGAGGTCCGGCAACTCCGTCGGTATCCATCTGGTGCTGGCTCTCGAAAGCCATGACGGCGCTGTTCTGCACCTCGTTGGGTATCCCCGGGGACCAAAGCGACATGAAATTCCCCGGAAGGTCGCTCCAACGCCACGAGAACGACCCCAATTGCGCGGTGGCCATCTCGGCTGCGGGCACCGCAGCGGGGTCGGCAGGGGTGAAGGAGACGGGAAGATACCCGAGCTGGGCGAGAAGCTGTTGCAGTCGGAGCGTCGACAGCGGCGCCACGCCGAAGCTCACCGTCGCGCCCTGAGCGAGACGAGCCCCGTCGGAAGCGAGGATGCCGGCGGCCCCGCCCGGAACCGAGACCTGCTCGGTCGCCCCAGGAGGAAGGCTCGCCGCGGCTTCGAACGCAAGGGTGCCCGGAGAGGTCTGGATCCAGGTGCCGGCCACCGGGGGGTTCAGCGTGGGCTGCGGACTGTTCGTGGCAAGTGCAGTGGAGAAGCGAAGTGATAGAGGGGCGTCCGACGCCACGTTTGCAGCTCCCGGTGCGGGCGAGCTCGAGAGCAGCGACACGGTGGCGGGGCCCTTTTGTGACGACGGTGCCGATGCCCCGGCGTTCGAAGGGCTCACATGGGACTCGACGAGGGCGACGGTCACCCCTACGAGCGCGCTGACAGACAGGACGATCCCGGCGGTCAGCCAAGGGTGTCTGTACAGCGGCTTGCGGACGCCGTGCTTCGAGTGCATTCGCAGGTGATCGTACCAGCGGCTCCCGACCGCAACGCGTGCACAGTCGAGGCATTCCGAGCTCAGTTCCCTGAAGGCACCGCCTCTTGGACGCGGTGGTCGATTCGCCGGATGCGCTCGGGGTCGGTGACCTTGCCCCCGGTCGAGTCCCGCACGTAGAAGGCGTCGACGACTTCGTGGCCGAGAGTCGAGACCCGCGCCGCCACGACGTCGAGGCCCTCGTCGAACAATGCGGTCGTGACCCTGTGGAGCAAACCCAGGGAGTCGGCCGCCCGAACGTCGACCACGCTCGACGTGGCGGAAGCGGCATTGTCGACGGTGACCTGGGTGGCCGCCGGTCGTGCCGAAGGGGCCCGGCTGCCGTGCGAGTAGACGCGCTCTTGCTCCGTGAGCCGCTCGGTGAGCGGAAACGTCCCCCGCAGGACGGCCTCGAGCTCGTCCCCGACCTGCTCCCAGCCCGGCCAGCGCCCTCGAGAGGGTTCCACCGTGAAGATCTCGACTGCGAAGCCGTCCTCGCTCGATGCGTCTGCTGAGCGAACGTCGAGCCCCCGAAGTGCAAGGACACCGGTGACTGCTGCGAGGAGCCCGGGGCGGTCCCTCGCCACGACCGTCAGCCTCGGTGCTTCGGCTGCGATCACCGATCGGCCGAGGACTTCGACCTGTCGCATCAGTGCACGGTGCCGGTCGGTGATCAGCGAGGGCGCCGGCTCGGGTGGTTGTTCGCCGGCCATCGCAGCGGACGCGCGCGCTGCGAGGTCGGCCACGAGCCCGGCCTTCCAGGGACCCCACGCTGCGGGACCGGTTGCAAGGCTGTCGGCTTCGGTGAGCGCCACGAGCAATTCGAGGCGCGTCCTGTCGCCAGTTGCCTCGACGACTGCTGCGACAGTCCGGGGATCGTCGAGATCGCGGCGGGTGGCGAGGTCCGCCAAGAGCAGGTGGTTGCGGACGAGGGACACGAGCACGTCGCAGTCTTCGCGCGAGAACCCGAGGCGACTGGCCAGATCTGCGACCACCTCGACTCCGGCGTCTGTGTGGTCGCCCGGATATCCCTTCCCGATGTCGTGGAAGAGGGCCCCGACGAGAAGCAGGTCGGGTCTCGGGACCCGCAACGCCAGTGGTGCCGCGCGCGCTGCAGCCTCGAGCAGATGACGATCGACCGTGAAGCGGTGGTACGCGTTTCGCTGAGGACGATTGCGGACGAACCGCCACTCGGGGATCAGCCTGGTCAGGAGGCCCTTCTGGTCGAGCGCCTCGAGTGCAGCGATCGCGGGCGTGCCGGCTGCGAGCACACGTACGAGGGCCTCTCGCATCTCAGGCGGCCAGGTGCCTTCGGGAGGCGGTGAGGAGGCAGCTAGAGCCTCCAGGGTCGCTCGTCCGATGGGAGCGCCACGTTCGGCTGCCAGCGCGGCGATGCGCAGAGGCAGTGTGACGTCCTGTTCGACCGGTGCGTGCTCGTCGAGGACGACCTCCTCTCCACCTGCCGCGTCTGCCGCCAAGGCGATCCCAGGCTCGACCACCCGAACTTCCGTCGGTCGATCGACTCCGACATGTCGCACGTCGGGGCCGACGCGGCGCCTTCTGCGTCGTTGTGTTCCCTCCCACCACCAACCCCTGCGCCAGACATCGTCGGTCTCCCATGCGACTGCTCGGCCGGCTTCGGCGATAGCCGCCATGAGGACGTCGGCGTCGCCGTAACCGAGCGCAGCCGCGACCTGGTCCTGCTCTTGGAGAAGGAGTCGATCTGTCGCCCTTCTGGTGGCGCGATGAAGCTCGACCCGAGCCGAGGTCAGGGTCTCTCTGGGGGCTTCGAGGGAGTTCAGGTTCACCTGTCCTGCCAGCGCCGGCATCGCGAGCATCGCTGCGCGAACCGCGTGGATGTCCCTGAGCCCCCCGTGAGCTTCTTTCAGGTCCGGCTCGAGCAGGAACGCGACGTCTCCGTGGGACCTCTGTCGCTCGGCCACATGACCTGCGAGTACCGGGAGCCAATGACTCGCGCGTTGGCGCCACAAGTCGCGTGCCGCCTCGATCAATGGGACGACGAGCGACTCGTTGCCGGCGACGAGCCGGCCGTCGAGCAGCCCGAGCTGGACACGCAGGTCTGCCTTGGCCACCGCCAAGACGTCGGCAGGGCGACGCACCGAGTGGTCTAGGCGGATGCCCTCGTCCCAGACCGGGTACCACACAGCGTCGGCCAGAGCTTCGACGTTTCGGCGGGACTGGTAGACGAGGACCACGTCGAGGTCGCTGAAAGGGCATAGCTCGCCCCGCCCGTACCCGCCCACCGCCAAGAGCCCGAGCTCCTCCAAGTCGCCGCCCGCCGCCTCGGAGAGCAATTCGCCGAGCCACTCGTCGGCCGCCGCCGACAGTTCGCGGCAGAACGCCTCGCCTCGTAGGTCAGAGCGCTCGAGAAGCGCCTCACGCCGGGAGCGCAACGACACGACCGACGGTACCACCACCGCCGTCGTGTGCTGCTCGAACCGCGACCACGCCGTGCGGCTCGCGTGCCGGAGGGGGCGGGCCGGAAGGGGCGGGCTGGAAGGGGTGGGCTGGGCCCGCGACGATGCGGGGATGACCGACACGCGCAGGCGGTGCTGGTGGGGGTGGGGGAACGAAGGTGAAGGCTTCTCCGACGAGGAGGTGAGGGGTCTCGGCGCGGCAATGGGCGAGCGTCTCGGTCTCGACGGGAGCCTTCGCTCAGCTCCGGACGTCGCGTCCCTCGTCATGCCCCCGCCGCGCCTCACGCCCCCGAAGGCTCTAGAGGAGATCTGCTCCTCTGACACCCTCTCTCGTGCCTCTCACACCTACGGAAAGTCCTACCGGGACGTGGTGCGCGGACTTTCGGGTCGCATGGAACACCCCCCCGATGTAGTCGCCGGTCCTCGCAGTGAATCCGAGGTCGCGAGCCTGCTCGACTGGTGCGCATCGGTCGGAGCCGCGGTCATACCGTTCGGCGGAGGCTCGAGCGTGGTCGGAGGTGTCGAGCCCGATGTCGGCGACGGATACGCCGGCTGCGTGAGCCTCGACCTCGAGTCGCTGGACAGCGTCTCGGAAGTGGACGAGGTGTCGTTGTGCGCTCGGATCCAATCGGGAGCCTTGGGACCGTCACTCGAGGCACAGCTGAGACCTCACGGCCTAACGCTGAGGCACTTCCCCCAGAGCTTCGAGTTCTCCTCGCTCGGAGGCTGGATCGCCACCCGGTCCGGAGGGCATTTCGCCACGGGTCCTACCCATATAGACGACCTCGTCGAGTCGATGAGGGTGGTCACGCCGTCGGGAGTGCTCGAGACGCGTCGGCTTCCCGCATCGGGTGCGGGCCCCTCGCCCGACCGGATGTTCCTCGGCTCGGAGGGGATTCTCGGCGTGGTGACCGAGGCGTGGGTGCGGGTGCGGCTGCGGCCCAGATGGCGAGCCGGAGGTAGCGCCCACTTCGAGAGCTTCGACGACGGCGCCGCGTGCGTGCGTGCGCTGGCGCAGTCCGGTCTGGAGCCTGCCAACTGCAGGTTGATCGATCCTCTCGAAGCCCTGGTGAACTCGGTGGGTGACGGAAGCTCGGCGGTGCTGTTCATCGGCTTCGAGTCGGCCGACCACCCACTCGACTCATGGGCGACGCGCGCGGCGGAGCTCGTACTGGATCACGGGGGCACCGTGGACACCGAATCGTGGCGCGCGGAAGACACCGGAGCCGACGCCAATCGTGGCACCGGCTCGGCGCGCGAGGGATCGATCGATCCGGCCGCTGCTTGGCGGAGATCGTTCATGAGAGCCCCTTATCTGCGTGATGCGCTGGTGAGGCTCGGTGCCATGTGCGAGACCTTCGAGACTGCGGTCACGTGGGACCGCTTGCGCGAGCTGCGCGCTTCTGTCGTCGCGGCGACCGAAGGTGCTCTAGTGGCGGTGGGTGCCGAGAGAGGTTTCGTCACTTGCCGGCTCACCCACGCCTACCCCGACGGTGCGGCGCCTTACTTCACTGTCGTGGGGCCGGCTCGCGCCGGGGCGGAGTTGGCTCAGTGGGAAACCGTGAAGGAAGCGGCCTCGGAGGCCCTGATCGCGGCCGGTGGCACCATCACCCACCATCACGCGGTCGGTCGTGACCACCGCCGGTGGTACGAACGCCAGTGCCCGCCGCTGTTCGCCGAAGCGCTGAGGGCAGCGAAGAAGACGCTGGATCCGTCGGGGATCTGCAATCCGGGCGTCCTCCTCGCTCCCGCGCCGTGAGGCACGAATCGGGGGGTCGCGGCCTCCTCGGGCTCGTGCGCGCATAGCGTTGTGGATAGGAGCGATACCGGCAGGCGCCGGGACGAAGATGCACCGGAGCTCCACCGGGCACGGAGGATGCGATGAGCACGATCGAGCGCAGACGATCAGGAGGAATGAGGACCCTCGATACCCTGCTCGTCACGGCCGGGGTGGTGGGCGGCGTGCTGGTGGTGCTCTGGCTGGTTCACGCAGTCGTTGGACTGGCCCTCTTCGTCTTCAAGGTTGCCATCATCGTGGTCGTGGTCGCCCTGGTCGTGAGGCTGGTGCACCTGATGTCGCGTCGGGGGAGCTGACCCTCCAAGCTCGCTCAGGGCTCGTTTCAGGAGCCCGCCAGCTCTTCGTAGAGCTCGACGTGCTCCGCCACCATGCGTCTGGTGGAGAAGTAGCCCTCGACCGCCGCGCGGCAGTCCTCGCGGCGGAGTTGTCCCACTCGCCCCACGGCTTCGGCCATCTCGGCCTCGTCCGCGCAGAGGAAGCCCGTTCTGCCGTCTTCGACGACCTCGGGAGCGGCCCCTTCTGAGAACGCGATGACCGGGGTGCCGCAAGCCATCGACTCGAGCATCACCATTCCGAACGGCTCGTTCCACCGAATGGGGAACAGCAGAGCGCGAGCGTTCGCGAGTAGCTCGAGCTTTCGCTCGTGCTGCACCTCACCGAGGTAGACGGCGTCGGGCCCGAGCAACGGAGCGACACGCTCGTCGAAGTACGTTCGTTCCCATGCCTCGCGCATCTTCGCAGCCATCAACACGCGCACGCCTGCCTTTCGGGCGACCTCGATCGCGCGGTGAGCGCCCTTGTCCGGGGACATCCGACCCAGAAAAAGGAAGTACTCGCCGTCCTGGTCGCCGGAACCGTCTCCGAACGCGAACGCCGATGCGTCGAGGCCGTGGTGGATCACTCGTACGACCGGAACCTCGGGCGCAGAGCGCCGTTGAGCATGCGAGACGCAGATGATGGGGACTCGGTGAGCCACGGCTTTGTACAGATCGGTTAGCTCTTCGTTGAACGGGCCGTGGATGGTGGTGACAACCGGCAGGCGCGGGTAGTGCTCGGAGTAGAAGGGTCCTAAGACGGTGTGGTCGTGGACGACGTCGTGGTCCGACAATCCCTCGTATGCGTGGAGCACGTGGCGAAGTTCCGGGACCGCCATCCCGATGCGCATGCCCTCCGCATGGGGGAGCACCCATTTGAGTGGGACCGGGCACGTCGAGTCGCCCGTGGCGAAGAGGGTGACTTCGTGTCCTGCTTCGACCAGCCCTCTCGCGGTCTGGTCGACCACCAGTTCGATCCCGCCGTAGAGAGGAGGGGGGATCGGTGTCCAAGGCGGCGCGATCAGGGCGATTCGCATGTTCGCATTCAACCACCTGTGGGCCGTCTCCCGACAACGAGGCTCTGGTCCGCGTGGGAGCGAAATTGGCTTTAGGCTCGCACGGTTGTCCCGGCGGCGTGGCCGAGTGGTTTAGGCAGGGGCCTGC
>DAIQQK010000262.1:0-3211 GCA_036786835.1 Acidimicrobiales bacterium
GCGCTGGCGACCTAGGAGCGAGCTCCGCGGGGTGATCGGCGGTCCAGAACCGGCGAACTGGGATACCTCCGAGGGATCGCCATCATCTGAACGCGCAGAGGGGCCCGAAGGACCTTCGCACGGTGACTGACCGGCCCTGACTAGGCCGGACCCCCGGGTTCGACTTCCGGGCCCGGGTCGCCGACCCGAGAGTCGGGCTGCAGGCGTGTCGTCTGAAACGGCAGCCTGACTCTACGGGTTAGATGCTCTGTGTCCAGACGTTCGGTGACAGCGGCGTTACGCGTAGCGTCCCGAGTCTGGAACCGGCTACCTGATTTCGGAGAAGAGGATCTCGCGCTGGCTGATGTCTTCGAACGTGACACCTCTGGCTTCGGCGGCCGACCGACGCGCCGGCATGTTGGCCATCGAAGCGTCGGCAGAATCACGGTCCACAAACACGCTGCCCGTGAGCGCCTGCCCTGTCTGCCGGTTGACCATGTTCCTCAACGCGCAGAATCCCGGCTGGGCGGAGACCTGCGGCACCACCTGGTCCTTGAACCATTCGATGTTGGCGTCTATGGACGACGGCTCCATGCGGACTCGCACGACGTTGAGCTGACACCCCACCTTGGGTGGCCGCACGATGGACTGCACGACCTGCTCGAAGTTCTCGATCTCCAGCGTGCCGCCCACCCTCTTTATGGCTTCGTCCCTCGCCTTGCCGAGAGCGCTATCGCTGGCGGAGCGGTCCGCTTCGCTTTCCCAGAGGGACAAGATGGTCAGGACGCGTGTGGCCCGGTCGGCGCTGGCCGACACCCCATGGAATCCCTTCTGAGCCTCGAGGGTGGGCATGACCTCATTTGCGAGGTATTGAACGCCCCCGTCCATGTCGGTGGCGCTGGTGAATGTCAATAGCCGGGTGTACATCGTGACCTCCCTGTGTCGTGGGATGCCGACCCGGCGCCGGGGGCTGGGCCGGCCTGCCAGGGCGGATGGTACACCCGGCACATTGTCCGTGCGATTGGCAATCGGTTCCGATGAAGCTCGGTTCGGTATGGCTCACATCCGGCCTACTGGGGCAGGCCATAGAAGAGTGCAAAATGGGCATTCAGGACGCAGAGGTCCCCGGTCCAAATCCGGGCAGCCCGACCCAGATGGCGCCAGCTCAGGGTGTGGGGTCCGTGACCTTCTCTCGTTCCGGCCCTGCGGGTGGGTCCTTGTGGAGAGGACGGGACTGCAGGACTATCCACTTAATCAGCAGCACCACCAACGTCGCCGCCACAATGACTTCCGTCCAGTAGTACGCCACCACGTCGATCAGTGTGCCCGGGCCCGGGTTCCCCGGCAGCGTCTGGCGGATCAGGGGGAAGGCGAAGAGCAACGCGGCCAGGTAGGCGAAGGCGGCGGTGTCGATCTCGTTCTTCCTACGCGTCATCATGATCGTGGCCATCGCCACACCTCCGAGCGCGAGTGACCACAGCATGGCGATGACGAAGTAGCAGTAGAACTTGATCGGCTGCGACCGGGCAAATTGGATGTCCCACGCGTTGCCGATGTAAGGAGTGTCTTTGATGCTCCATCCCCCCACCGAATACCCCAGGAAGACACAGGAAGGGACGTAAGGTTCGTAACGATCGCTCGTACCGGCGCCCCGACGAACCTGAAACGAGAAGAAACCAAAGTCCGTGTAGATGTCCCAGGGATATCTCGCTGTAGATGTTTGTTGACTTGCATGGCCGATCGTGCCGGGTACCAGAGGCAGGGCGAGATCGACGTCCTGCATGAAGTCACCCTTGAAGAACACGAACGACGACGACGACGTCGTATAGTTCGGCAAGCCCTGAGACTCGGGGTTTTCGGTCGAGGCGCCCGATGACGACGCGCCAGGTGGTTCAGCCAGAAAGCCTGTGGTCGTCAACGTCAAGGGTTGATTGAGCACGTAATGCTCCTTGCTGCTCCTGTTCTGGTTAGACAGGTTCCCCAACGGGTTAAAGGCCAGGCGTATGGTCGCGGTGAGCGCGTCAGTGTTCACGGCGATCACGGTGGCCTTGATCGAGACGTAGCCCGGCGCGTTTTGGTTGCCCTCACAGTTGAGCGACGACGTTGACGTATTGTGGCTATAGCTTTGCGTCGACTCAAGGATGCCCCAGGTGGCGCACCCGACGATCGCGGCAAGGACGAGCACGACGATCCACCAGTGCCTATGGCGCTGAAAATGTTGTGGTGTCACGGTGTGCTCGGATCAGTGGGATCTGGCGGCTAGCGCAGGAACCCAACCGTACCGACGCGCCCCGGGTGAAGCGCGGATAGAGGGCCGAATTCTGCCATTTGACCGGGTATCCCCATGGTGCCGGACGGTGGCACCCCGTCCCGGCGAATGGGGGCACCTCCTCGCTGAGACGATCAGCCGTGATGCAGAGCATGTGCCAGCGCTAGCGCCTCGGCCTTGGTGAGGTTCCCTGAGATTTCACCAAGGCCGTTGAACGAGGTGAACGAAGACTGAGTCGGTTGGATGATGGGGGCCGACACAACTTTGCCCTGGAAGTCAATGCCCAGAAGCTCGTGAAAGTTGTCCTCGGCCACCTTGTCCCATAGGACCGCTGCCCGTTTGGTCACCGTGTAATCCACCACCCAGGCACCGGTCTGATTCCTCGATGCTGATGCCTCGGCGACCGAGGCGCTCGTCATCTCGGCCGGACCCAGGACGTATCGAGCCACCCCCGGCAACACCCCCTTTGAAAACCCAGGTAACAAGACGGTGGCCGCCGCAGTTTCTTTTGCCGCACTCGTCGAGGGCACCCCAGCCAGAGCGGCGTCGGGGTCAACGTTCAGTGTCGTGAACCCACCAGCGGTGTTGGAGTTGGGAGTGACCCCGAGATTGCTCTCGCTCAGGCGGCTCGCCGGACTGCATGACGAGGCACTCAATGGGCCCGGATCAGGCGCCGCCGGGTTGTAGGCGGGGGCGAAGCAGAGGACGGATCGGAAATACACGACATCCGAGGATTTGGAACCTCTGTGAAGCGCTGCTGCCGCCGGGAGTGTGATCCCGCCAGCCAGAATGGCCAATGCAGCACCGCCAGCGACGAGAAAGCTGGGCATCCTCATGCCATCGAGCGTACGCCGGGCTGAGACGGTTCCTTTGCTCGCAGGACTATCCCCGAAGTGAGGACACAGCCGTACGGTGGCACCCCTTTCTGATGCGACGGCGTTAGGGGGCAGCCTCGAGTTGACC
>DAIQQK010000107.1:0-11488 GCA_036786835.1 Acidimicrobiales bacterium
CGGGAGGTGCCGCCGAACGACGGCGGCATCAGTGTCGGTCAAGCAGCTATCGCTGCCATGTCCTCTGCTATTTGAACGACACGAAGACCTCGTCTCGTTCCCCTCGTCAAGTCCTCTTACCTACGCTGACCGCGACGTCGCGGTGAAGACGGCCGAAGTTGTAGTAAGCAGCGCAAGCTCCTTCCGACGACACCATGCACGTGCCGATCGGGGTCTCCGGAGTGCAGGCGGTGCCGAAGACCTTGCATTCCCACGGCTTGATCACTCCCTTGAGCACCTCTCCGCATTGACACGCCTTCGGGTCGGCGACCCTTACCCCCGGCACGGCGTGGCGTAATTCTGCGTCCCAGGCCGAGAACTCGGGCTTCAGCTTGAGGGCACTCTGGGAGATGAAGCCGAGACCCCGCCACTCGAAGTGAGGCCTCAACTCGAACACTTCAGCGAGGACGGCGAGGGCCCGCGGGTTGCCCTCCTCCTTCACGCATCGCGTGTACTGGTTCTCAACACAACAGCGCCCTTCACGGATCTGCAATAGCAACATGACAATCGCCTGCAAGACGTCGAGCGGCTCGAAACCGGCCGTCACGAGCGGTTTGCCGTAGACGTCCGGAACGAACCGGTAGGGTCGCTGACCTACCACGGTCGAGACGTGCCCGGGTCCCAAGAAGCCGTCGAGCCGAAGGTCTGGCGACTCCAAGATGGCCTTTATCGGAGGAATGATCGTAACGTGGTTGGAGAAGACGCTGAAGTTCGCGATCTCCTCTTTCCTGGCACGAAGCAACGTCAGGGCTGTCGATGGTGCCGTCGTCTCGAACCCCACTGCGAAGAAGACGACCTCTCGATCCGGGTTCTCGACGGCAATGCGCAGGGCGTCGAGCGGCGAGTAGACGAAGCGGACATCGGCACCTGCTGCCTTGGCCGACAGCAGATTTCCGCGCGATCCGGGAACGCGCATCATGTCGCCGAACGACGTGAAGATCACACCTGGCTCTTCGGCAACGGCGATGGCGTCGTCGATGCGGCCCATCGGGATGACGCACACGGGACACCCGGGACCATGGACCAGCTCGACGGACTCGGGCAGGACCTGCTCGATGCCGTGCCTGTAGATGGTGTGAGTGTGCCCTCCGCATACCTCCATGAACTTGTAGCGGTCATCGGCGGCGAGCTCGGCGATCCGCGCAACTGCGGCACGCGCCGCGGAAGGGTCCCGATACTCGTCGACGAACCTCATGAGATCAGGCCGCTGGTCACAACCACTGCCCGAGCCCGTGCATCAGCGTCCCTCTGCGACGATTCGGACTCGGACGGTCACATCCGGATTCACCTTCAGCATCAAGACCTTCGGGGGCTCCATCCGGAAGTCCCGGATGTCGAAGACATGCTCTCCCTCGAAGAGCAGGGTGCCATCGTCATCCACCGACAATGAGACCTCGTCCGACACTCGCTTGGTCACACCCCTGAAAGTCACGTCTCCCTCTACTTCGTAGCGGCCGTCTCGGCCGCTCTCCCGGATTTCCTGCAGGTCGCCGGTGATCAACGGGAAGCGCCGAGCGTCGATCCGGCGCTTCATCTCCCTGTCGAGGAGCGGGTTACCCGAGGCGAGCTCCGTTACTGGCAACTCGAGGTGTGCTTTCGGGGGAACGGTCAGATTGAGCTTCCCGCCCCCTAGGACCTCCGCGTCGATGAACCCTTCGAGACCCCTGGTCTCCGAGTGGATCGGGTGCAGGCTCGAGCGCGCTTCGATCCACACCTGCGAACGCCGGGGATCGATGTCGAAGCGCACGGGAATCAGGACCCCCCAGCGTGCCGGCCGACGCTCGGCCCTGGCCCTGTGAGTCGATTTCCGGACACATCTCCCAGACTATTGGGAAGATCAGGATGCAACCATGACGTCCCCGGCGATAGCGGCCAGCTCTTGAGCGAGGACGTCTGGCTCCTCAACTAGCGTCCGCGTCATCTTCAGGCCCGTCGAGAGAGGATGCCCGTGAGCGAGCTCGGGCCGCTGGTCGCGGCAGACGAGACATTCCACCACCAGATCACGGACACGTTCGCTGCGGTCGCCCAATCTGACCGTTCCTGGACGGAAAAGGTCTGCGCCATGGCGGCGCCACGAGACGGCGCGTGGCAGCTCGCGTTCGGCATGGGCAAGTATCCCAACCGCAACGTGCTCGACGCGTACGCCGGAGTCAGCCGCGGCCGCGAGCAGTGGACGGTTCGGGCCAGCCGCCGGCTCTTCCCCGACAACGATCGGCTGGAGGTCGGGCCGATTCGCTACGACGTGCTCGAGCCCCTCAGGACCGTTCGCTTCAGCCTCTCGCCTAACGAGGTTCTGCCGATCAGCTTCGATTGGACATTCAACGGCGCGCTCCCGGCCGCCTTGGAGCAACCTGAGCGCCACAGGAGCCGGGACGGTGCCCGGATAGATGCCGACATCGTGCGTTACCACCAGATCGGCACGGCGAGCGGTTGGGTCGAAATCGACGGGGACCGTCAGATCCTCGACGAAGCCGTCTCGGTTTCGACTCGAGACCACTCGTGGGGAGTGCGGTACATGGTTGGTGCGCCCGTCGCGGACGTTGACGCTGCACCGAGGCCGCCCGGTGTGTCGACCACCATCCTGTGGTCGCCGTTGCTGTGCGAGCGTTCAGACGGGAGCCGGTACGGGATCCACGTCTACTACCAACGTCACGCCATCGGAGGTTGGCAGCGGCTCGAGCTTCAGGGTGGTGTGGAGCACCCGGACGGCCGCCGGGAACCGTTCGCTGCGCTTGTGCCGCACGCCGACGTTCGCGACGACAACCGGCGCCTCGTGCGAGCCACGTTCGATTGCACAATGGCCGACGGTGCGGCTCGTCCGTTGACCCTGGGCGCCATCAGCGACACGGGATTCCACCTCGGTACGGGCCTCTACTTCGGCTTCGACGGCCACTGGCACGGCGAGTGGCGCGGAGACGTCCACACCGACGGCGAGCACGTGGTCGACTGCACCGATCCGGTCACGGCACGACGCCTCCACCAGATGCGTGACAACCTCGTGCGGGTGGACGACCCTGTCGGCGGCGGCACCGGGTTCGGAAACCTCCAGAGCATCTTCGCCGGTCCACACCCGGACATCGGCCTCACAGAGGAGGCGTCCTTCCTGTGACCCTGGCCGCCGAGCGGGATCTCAGGGCCCTTCGAACCGGGCTCGAGCGATGGCTCGGGCGGCCGGTCGGCGAGATCACTCGGCCTGCGCCAGGCTGGTCGTGCGAGACGGTGATCGTCGAAGGCAGGCTCGTCATCCGTCTGCCACCCATGGGCGACGGGATCTTCCCCGTCTACGACCTCGCACAGCAGTCCGCCGTCCAGCACGCCGTCGCATCGGCGGGCATCCCCGTCGCGTCGCCTGTGGAGTACGAGGCGAACGCTTCCTTCTTCGATGCTCCGTTCCTCACAATGCCGTTCGTCGCGGGACCGATACCGTCCGAGTTCACGGTGGCAGACCCCTGGCTCCAGTCCCTCCCCAAAGACGCACAGCACCGGGTGTGGCGCTCTTTGGTCGACACGCTGGCGGTCATCCATGGCGTTCCTGTTGAAGGACTCGGGCTGCGGACCGGACTCGACGCCGAGTTCGACTTCTGGGCGGGCTATCTGAATTGGGCCACCGACGGCGCGCCGCCGGCGGGGCTCGTCGACGCGCTCGACTGGTGCCGCGCCAATCGCCCCACCGACGAGCCCCCAGTCGGCCTCCTCTGGGGGGACGCCCGACTCGGCAACGTCGTCTTCGACCCCGACACACTCGCTCCGAAGGCCGTCCTCGATTGGGACATGACTTCTGCCGGTCCTGTGGAGATGGACCTCGCCTGGTTCCTTGCCCTGGAGCAGCTGCAAACCGACCTCACGGGGACTGCCGTTGCGGGATTCGGCACCAGGGAGGAGGCAGTGGCGGCTGTCGAGGAAGGGGTCGGGCGAACCCTCGAGCACCTCGAGTGGTACGAGATCTTCGCCCTCGTGCGGGCGAGCGCAGTTTCGTCCCGTATCGCGATCCTCTTCGAGCGCGACGGTCGTCCGTCCGTATTTAGGTCGGGCGAGGACCCGACCTACGTGGCGGCCACGGCTCGGATCGCCGCGGCTGGAGCGGGATGAACGTCGCTGCATATCAACGGGCACCCAACGTTGTCCTGGCTGCGGGCTTTTTGCCTCCTGTCATCTGACCAAGACCAAAAGGGTGTTAGACCTTTGGATGACTGAGGACGGTCCTGGCAGAGTCTGCCGGGGGCCTTGATCCCGCTTAGCTCCGCGCCCTGGTCGTATCGAATGCGGGGTAGCGGATGGAACATCCCTTGTCGTCGGACACGTGGCGCGCTGAGCCACTGGACGTCCTCGTCGTGGGCGGCGAACTCCCCGTGAGGCACTCTCGAGCCGACCTGCTGCGCTTGTCAGGCTTCAGCGTCATCGCGACTGGAGATGGCGAAGCGGCACGAGCCTTGCTCAGAGGCCACCGAGTCGGCGTCTTGGTGCTCGACGTCGATGCATCCCGTCTCGACGGCGCCGCAATTCTGATGGAGCTGGAGGATCGTCCACCCGTGATCCTCGTCGGCTCAAACAACTCCCGCCCTCACTCACCCAGGGCGGTCAGTGAGAGGGTCCTTCTAGACGCCCACAAGCCCATCGAACCTCAATACCTCATCGATGAGGTCGCTCGTGAGCTAAGTCGCCGCAGCCATTGACCGCGGATCTGCGGACGTTGTATCAGCAAGGGTCGAGTAAGGACTCCTGCCAGGGGTAGGCTCGGTCTAGATGGAGAAACACTCGGTAACGACCCGAATGCTGAGATAACCGAGTGGAAGATGACCGGCTGCAGAGCATCTTGTCCAGGATCGAGGCTCAAGGCGATGCTTGGCGTCCGCCGAGGTTGTGCCAGGTGAGCCAAGAGGTGGTCGGCGCTTCCGGTGCCGGCATCATGCTCATGGGCCGTGAACTGCCCCTCGGGTCGCTGTGCACGACGAACGCGGTCAGCGCAGCGATCGAGGAGCTGCAGTACACCTTGGGTGAAGGCCCGTGTGTAGATGCCTATAGGCAGGACCAGGTGGTAAGCGAGCCCAACTTGGCCGATCCGGTCGGTGCCAGATGGTTGGCGTTCACACCAAAGGCACTGGACGCCGGCGCTCGTGCGATCTTCGCCTTCCCACTGCGGGTTGGCGCGGCGCGCATCGGCGTCCTCGACTTCTACCAGGATCGACCCGGCCCGCTGGCCGAGAAGCAACATGCCGATGCCCTGGCGTTGTGCTCCGTCGTCGCTCACTCGGTACTGGACATCCAGGCCGATGCGCCACCGGGGACCCTAGCTGCGGAGCTGGAAGTGGGCGCTGACTTCCACTTCGTTGTGCACAATGCGGCCGGCGCGGTGTCGGTCCAGCTCGGCGTCAGCGTGACCGAAGCAATGATTCGACTCCGGGCCTACGCCTTCAGTCGCGAACGCTCGTTGCGCGACGTGGCAGAGGACGTCGTCGACAGGAAGCTGAGGCTTGGATGATCTCTCGCAATTCCGGTATCAGTGGTTCTGGGAGCTTGGGAGGTGATGTGACGTGAGCCGCGAGTACGAATTGATACGCAGCCTCGTCGATATGGCCGACACTTTGGTCGAGGACTTCGACGTCGTCGACCTGCTCACCGGCTTAGCCGAACGCTGTGTGAATCTCCTCGACGTCTCGGCGGCCGGCGTCATGCTCGCAGGGCCCGGTGGCGAGCTCCGACTCATAGCGTCGTCCAGCGACGCCATGCGAGTCGTAGAGACCTTCGAGTTGCAGGCCCAGGAGGGACCGTGTCTTGACGCGTACCGGTCGGGCGAGCAAGTCTCTTGCGAGGACCTGACCACTCAGACGACGCGCTGGCAACGGTTCGCCGTCGTCGCGGTCGAGGCGGGATTCCTCTCGGCTCTGGCCATCCCACTGCGGCTGCGGGAACATACCGTTGGCGCGCTGAACCTATTCAAGGCGGAAAAGCTTCCGGTGGCCGAGGCCGATCTTCTGGTGGCACGGGCCTTTGCGGACTTGGCTGCGATCAGCGTCCTTCATCATCGCTCTTCCGTCGAAGCCCTGGTCATCAACGAGCAGTTGTCGCGCGCGTTGACGAGCCGCGTCCTCATCGAACAGGCCAAGGGCGTGATCTTCGAGCGAGCTGGCATCGACATGACCGAAGCCTTCAACCGTATGCGCGGCTACGCACGCGGCCACAACCTTCTCCTGACCAACGTGGCTCAATCAGTCATCGATGGCACCGTCAACGCTGCTGTTTTGGGGACACGCCGCCCTTCAAAATCCTGACTTACCTGTCGATCCGCCGTGCTACTCCCGCGTCGGGGCCCAGGATGGAGTTCGGCTGACAACTACGAACGTCGCTCGATTCGGGTGGCAACAGCGACGACATCGAGGAAATGTTGCGGAGAAATGGGCTTTGACAGGTAACTGAAGATCTTTCCTCCGACACGTCGACGGGCCTCGTCCTCCATTTCGTACGCGGACACGACCACGACGGGAGGCGGTTTCGAGAGCGCCGCCAGTAGAGACACACCATCGATTCGGGGCATCCTGAGATCGAGCACCATTACGTCGAAGCGCATTGTCGTGAGCAGCCTCATGGCGTCCTCGCCATCGGCGGCTTGGATCGTGGTGTACCCCACGGTGCGGAGGATGTCGGTCAAAGAGGACCGGATGGATTCGTTGTCGTCGACCACCAAGACAGCAACTGCTCTCGTGGGGTTGTCCGAGGTGCTCGACGATGGCGACGAGCGGCGGGACCATTTGGGTGGTTGCCAGCTACCCCTTTCCAGAGTCTCTGTGGTAGCGCTCAACCTTTCCCGCCTCTCGACCGCACCTCCCCCTGCTTTGGGAGCGCTGCCTCGAACGCCCTATTGCGGAAGGCCGGCGGCGAAGAGCTGAGCTGGGTTGGCCGTAGGACAACAAGCCTCTGGACGCAGGCCACGGGCAGGTGCAGGCTTGTGGAATGAGAACTGCGACCAGAGCGCGGACGCCATGGCGGGTGCCGGAGCCGTCGTCGATCCGGGACCGCTACGTGATCGGCACCGGTGCGAGGGCCAACTCCCGTCCTCGATGTGGGGTGTCCGGCCGCCGGCGCCGGGGGGGTTCAGAGGCGCCGCGCGAGGGTCGGGCCACGATATGGCTGGCCGAGGACGGCAACCGTACAAAGGTGGCCACCTATCTCCGCAACGCCTCGGTGCGCCTGGTCTTCGAGCCTTTCCGGCAGCTCAACAAGGACGGCTGGCACGACTACGCACTCATCTCGACGCTTGACTCCGGCATCACGGTGCTCGATCTCGAGAGCGGTGACGTCGTGGCCCGCGAGTCGGGGGGCACGACGGACAGCGCCGTGGGGCGCTGGGGATTCGGGTATGCGCCGGTCGAGTACTTCGTGCCCGACTGGTGGGATGTTCATGACGGGTCAGTGCTACCCGGCAACCCGCTGTGGTCCGACGCCACCGACAGCTCCCCCAGGGGGACTCACGGGTTCGTGGCCGGTTGTGCGTGGGGCGACACGTCGTCGTGGAAGATCCATCACCTCGACCTGTCCCGCATTTCAGACGGCATTCTCGGACGCGACGACCGCTTCGGCTACCTGGAGATCCCACCAGACGCCAGGCTCAAAGACCGTGTGCGCTTCCATGTGGACACCCCCGAGCGGGTGCGTATCGACGTGACCCTGACCTTCGAACTCGCAACTGGCGAGGTCGGTGCATGGAACCTGGATCAACTCGTCGACCCCACGTGGCGCCAGTACCGGCGTCCTGATGAGGCGCGCGTAGGGACGCGTGGAGAATTGCGCGCTACCTAGTTGAGTTCGATCATCGGCGTCCGACGTACGGAGTTCTCACCTGGTGGTCGCATCTGTCGACTCCTCGACCCCGAGGATCGATAGCCCATTCCGGACGAGGACCTGCCGACCTACAAGGACTGCGGCGCTGAGCAACAACAGGACGGCGAACAGACTGGCACCTTCATCGACATCGATTGGCCAGCTCGGCCCGCTAGCGTTTAGGCCGACGTCGGCGACGAACCCCGCCATCGCTCCGGCTGCCGTGAGAGCTAGGACCACCATCGCCCAACGAGCAATCAGGCTGGCACGCCGCACGCGACCTAGAGCGTCGGAGAGGTCGCCTTCATCTTCCGGTACGTCTACGACCTGTGCCCAGACCTGAACCTGCCACCAACAGAGTCCGAGCGCTCCCAAAATGATCACCGCGATGAAGGGAGTGGCCCACAGGGAGCCGAGTTGAATCGCGTTCCAAATTTCTTGGGACCCGAGGCCCGGCGGGAAGATGGAAGCCGTCTCGGTGACGACACGCGCGATTCCCGTGACTAGGCCTCCCAAGGCAAGTACGCCGACACTGGCCAAGGCGACCACACTGACGATCTCGGGTATCTGCCAGGGCAACGACGGAACGGTTTCGTCCTCTTCATCGAGCGGTTCGTCATGGACAGGTGGTCGGGCCATCACTGAATCCTAAAGTCGCCCGTCCGCATTCGTTCGTATCGAGCCGCGTACTGCCAGCTCGAGAACCTCGCTTCTAATGGTTCTCGGATATCCGTGCGGCACGAGCTCTGGGTCGTTCGTTCGGCTGCGCGCGCTAACAGCGAGGAGAACGCCGGTCGCAGGACGCGCTTCGCCTCGGTGATCGCATCTCGAGGTTCGTCGAGGTGGTAGAGCATCCAATGCACGTGACCGCGCCAACGCTGCCGGTAGCCGAGCGGCACCTGCTCGAATGACCGGGCCGTGTGCACAGTCGGCGAGCTGTCGAGGCGACTCCTCGACACCGACCCAGTTCAGACGCCTTCGAACGGCGGCTGCGAGCCTGCCGGTACCGCAACCGACATCGAGCACTAGCTCAACCCTTTCCGAGACCTGTCGATCGGACACCGGCCCGTGCACATCCTCCTGCCAGTAGGTCTGAAAAGAGCGCGACCGCTCTGAATCGGTGTCGTAGTCAGGGTTCGGAGCCGCCACTCCGAGGAACGTAACGCGGCTTCCACCGGATGTAAGCCCTTCCTGCCGGGCATCCGCTCTGGGCTCGCACCCCACCGAAGTTAGATTGGCCCGCCGAGATTCGGTCGTGGGAGCGATCCCTGAAGAGGAGACGGCATGGACGCACAACAGCCTTCTGAAGGAATGTCCATAGGCCAGCTCGGACACCATGTGGGGCTTCACGTATCAGTCAACCTCGAAGGCAAGACGGTTGGCGGAGTCCTTTTCGGGGCCGAGCAGTGGGTGCCTGGGGTCGTCGTTGGTCTAAGCGCGCTGGGCGACTATGTGACGATCGAGCTCGACGGGCCTGTCGGTGGCGCCGAAGGCCAGGGGCTCTTCCATCACAAGTCGCACGGGCAGGACATGGTCTCCATCGACGATCCCACCCGAGTCAGACCGACGACGCTTGCCGAGGCCCAGCCGGGGGGAGTACCGGAAGAGATCGTCGGGCTCGTTCGGGCCGGGAAGACCATGGAGGCGATCAAGCGATACCGGGCCCTCAACGGAGCCACGCTCGACGAAGCACGGGCCGCGATCGACCAGCTTGGGAAGTGACTCCGGTCAATGAACAGGCACTCAGGGGGTCTTCATCTTCGCAAGTGCGATCGGACGGCCGTCAGGGTCACCCAGAACGACGAATCTCCCCCATGTCGCATCTTGGGTGGGCCAGAGGACTGGAACTCCAAGCCGTCTTGCCTCTTCTTCCCATGCGTCCGGGTCTTGAACGCTAAATCGCACAGATGCTGCCCCAGCCGTAGCGCCCGCTGGGAAGATGCCTCGCTCATCATGGCCACGGTCGTTTCGGTGTAAGACCACTCGACCCGAGGATCCACCCACCACCACGATGATTTCGTCCTCGAATAGAACCGGCAGCCCAAGGATGTCGACGTAGAAACCCTTCGCGTCGCCGAGGCTCGCGACGTAAAAGATCAGGCTGTCGTAACCGTCGACTTTCATAATCCGATCCTAGGGGAGTCGTTCGACATGATTCGCGAGGTGATTGAGTGCAGCGTGGGCTGGTGAGATGACCAAGAGATTTGAAAGGCGCGCACGTCTCGACGACGTCCATGACCTTGCCGGGGCCATGCCCCACGTCACTGTGACTCACGGACCATCCGGTAACGCCGTCTACCAGATCGGTGGGAAGTCCTTCGTCTACTTCCGAAACCGACGCCCAGACGCATTCGATCCGCAGACCGGTGAGCGTTACGACGACGTCATCATCTTCTGGGTCCCGACCGAGGTCGACAAGGAGGCCCTGGTCCAGGACCCATCCTCGCCGTTCTTCACCACACCGCACTTCGACGGCCACTCGTCGGTACTCTTGCGTGTCAGCCGGCTCGGAGAGATAAGCCGCGACGAGCTGGCGGAGGTCATCCAGGACGCGTGGCTGTCGCGGGCTTCACAGAGGAGAACGACGGCATGGCTCCGCTCTAAGGGGTTGCCCACCGACTAGTGGACTGCCGACGCGACTTCTGACTCTCCCGGCGCGACGCTCTACGTGCCGCACTGGCCATTGGTCGGTTAGCTACTCACAGCGTCCTTGGCGCTCTGCCAGGCCTCGATCATCCCGACGAAGTGGGCGGGATTGTAGATGTCCTCCTCATAGGACCAGAGACCGTTCCCCGCGTACTTGAGCAAGGTGAAGTTGTACGCCTGGTGGACGCTTCCATCTCCGGGGTCTTCCATGCGGTTCCATATCTGGCACACCACCCATCCGCGGTCCTCGTCGAACACCGACCAGCCAACCGGGAAGGCGTCCATCTCGCTGCCGGGAGGGCTGGCCATGGTTCTCGTGATCCACTCCCGGATGGCCTCTCGGCCGCGCATGGTCCCGAACAGGTGCTCGACGTATTCAGCGTCTTCGGTGAACAGCTCAACCCATGCGTTCCAGTCCTTGCTGGAGGCTGCCGCCTGAGCCGTGACCTCGTAGTGGCGGAAGGCTTCCTCCAGCTCGCTGCGGGTCCATGCGCCCACTACTACGCTACGTGCCGAGTCGCATCCGAGTTGGAGTACGAGATCGCATCCAATTTGGAGTGACCACTCACAGTGAGAGCTGGCCGTTCGAAACGCTACGCCCAACTCCACTACGCCAGCGGAACCTTAGCTGTCTAGCCCTGCTGTATGGAGGCTACTGAGTTAACCGCTCGCTCAAGACGCCGTCTCGCCACAGAGCAGCCCACCGCTCCGGGGATCGGGCGTAGACGGCGGGAACGGTGAAAACTTCAGACAGAGCGCCAAGGGGCCGACCATCGGGACCGCAACTTGGCTCTGAGGTTCGCCCATTGAGGATCAGTTGGTCGACTGACCTCTGAACTAAAGCGGCCTCATTCGACAAAATCAGCTCGGGGGCACCCGTTTCGATCAAGCGCCGCAACTGGTTGTTGCGGTTGACCAAACGACTGTAGTGGAACTCGATCGGCGTCCTGACCAGCCCGCAGCCATCTCTGTCCCACCTCACCCTCAA
>DAIQQK010000263.1:0-3172 GCA_036786835.1 Acidimicrobiales bacterium
TCATCCGGGTGAGATCCGGGTTGGACGAATCACGATCTGCCCGTGGTCGGCCCGATGCCCCTCGCCGGACGGCCGGATCACTATGTAACCTGTAATCGGCAATCGTCATCGGGCGCGGCGTTCTCGGTGAGGTGCGCGCGTCTTTCGTGGCTGACGGCATGGAAGAAACGGCGTAGAGGGGTGCAGTCCGAAGTGGTGGCCCACGCATCTCCCAAACTACTCCCGTCCCGCCCCAAGGACCGAGACGAAGAACCCCTGTTCAGACGCCGAGCGCGGGCGTTGGTCAAACGCGTGGCCCGCTCGATCGTCCGGGCGCGCCCCGATGAGCGCCACGTCATATTGATCTTCGGATGCCAGCGATCAGGGACCACGATGCTGCAGCAGACCTTCCTCGATCGATCCTGGCGGGTACTCATCCTCGAGGAACACGATCGCCGTCTCGTCGGATCCGGACCCGGCGAGACGACCTGGCAGGAGTATTCCACCGTCCTGGGACGAATCCGCCGTCTTCCCTTCGAGGTCGTGGCAGCCAAACCGCTGGTGGAGAGCAGCTCAGCCACTGCACTCATGGATGCCGTCGGCGCGGTGAAGGCAGTCTGGATGCTTCGCCATTACCCGGAGGTCGCGCAGTCCAATGTGCGTCGGTTCGGTATGGACAACCCTTACCGGGATCTGCAGCCGATTCGTTCCCGGGACGCGCTGGACTGGCGATACAAAGGTGCGACCGAGGAAACGTGGGAGACGGTCACCGCCTTGTTGGACCGAAGGCTTACACCATTCGATGCGGCCGCGCTCTTCTGGTGGACTCGCAACCAGCTCTATTTCGACCAGCGCCTCTGGGAGGACGACCGGATCCGGATCCTCCGTTACGAACGAGCGTGCAATCAGCCCGACGAGGTGATCCGATCTCTTTCCGACCACATCGGACTGGCATTGCCCGTCAGCTCGATAGCCCCGCGGGTAAGGGCGCAGTCATTCCCTCCGAAGGCCAGAGAGCTCGATCCGGACGTCGAGCGACTCTGCAGGAAGCTGTGGGATTCGTTTGAAGGCTGCCCGGAACTGTAGAGGAACGCTCATTCTCTGCTACCACCGGGTCGCAGAAGGCGTCGAGGACCCCTTCCATCTCTGCGTACGCCCCGACAATTTTGCCGCCCACCTCGAGGAGATATCGAGGGCACGGGAACCGTCGACGCTCGCCGATGTATCGGTTCCGTCGCGTCGGCCGAGAGTGGTCGTCACTTTTGATGACGGCTACCGCGACAACCTGACCAACGCGCTGCCGATCGCCGAATCCAAGGGCGTACCGATCACCGTCTTCGTGACCAGCGGCATCCTGGGAAACCACAGCGGTCTCTGGTGGGACCGCCTCGGAACGCTGGTGCGCTCGCGGCCACCGCACGTGAGGGAGATCGATCTGCCAGTCGGCGGCCGGAACGTCCGCCTCCCACTCGGTTCGTCCGGGATCAGGGCAGACCTTGATTCGGTCCGCCGCCACCTGCTGCCGCTTCGGGTGACGGAGATCGAACGGGCACTCGACGCTGTCTCGGAGCAATGGCAGGTGGGTTCCGCTCCCCCGCCTGACGCCGGAACGCTCACCCTCGAGGACCTCCTCCAACTGGCGGCCAGCGACACCGCGACGATCGGCGCCCACACGGTCGATCACGTCCGACTTCGGGATCGTCCGGCACGAGAGCAGCAGGACACCATCTCCGGCTCCAAGAGGGAGCTGGAGATGTCGATCGGCCGAGCCGTGTCGCACTTCGCGTACCCATTTGGCCGCCGCGACGACTTTGACGATCGTTCGGTCGACGCCGTGCGTTCGGCTGCGTTCGACACCGCGTGCACCACCATCCCCGGAACGGCCCGTTCCTCGACCGATCCCTACCGCCTCCCTCGGCGCCTGGTCATGGACTGGGGACGGCTTCGTTTCAGAGTTCAGATGCAACGATGGAGACTTGGGTGAGCGACGTCACCCCGCCGTGCTGAGCACCGAGGCGTGAGCGGCCCTCGCGAGTGTGTCGGAAGGAGTGGTGAGTTGCCGAACCGTCCGACGGTATCGGTCGTTATCTGCGCGTACACAGAAGATCGTTGGTTGCAGCTCAAGAAGTCGGTCGCTTCGGTCGAAGCCCAGACCTCACCACCGATCGAGATCATCGTGTGCATCGATCATAATGAGGAGCTGCTGCGGAAGAGCGAAGAATACTTTGGGAAAGGGCGCCCAGCAGCGGCGATGCCACTGATCGTGCTGGCAAATAAATACAACGGTCGCCTTGGCTCGGCTCGCAATACTGCGGCCGAGTTCGCGAGTGGGGAGGTGCTCGCATTCCTCGACGACGACGCTGCTGCCGCTGCCGACTGGCTGGAACGACTAATTGCCCCGTATGACGACGAACGGGTAGGCGCTGTGGGCGGTGCGCCATTGCCCGTATTCGAAGTGAAGCGACCCCGTTGGTTTCCACATGAGTTCGACTGGGTATTCGGTTGCGCCTATCGGGGTCTTCCATTGACCCGCGCACCACTCGCGCATCTCATTGGCGCGAACATGTCAGCAAGACGCTCCGCCTTGCGGGAGGTCGGCGGCTTCCACTCAGATGATCACGATGATATGGATATGTGTCACCGGATAGCATATGCTCAGTACAGAGTCCTTTATGAGCCGCTTGCTATTGCACATCATTTCGTACCGGCCATCCGAACCACGTGGCACTATTTTTGGAGACGGTGCTACCTCGTCAATCAAGGTAAGGTAGAGGCATTCGCCAATATGCATGAAGCCTCGAGCCTAGGTGCGGAACTGACCTTTGTCGCACGCACATTGACGACGGGCGTTCTGGCCGAGATTCGCCATGTAATTCGAGGTGACCTGTACGGACTCGCACGCGTCGGCGCGATGATTGCGGGGATCGCTCTCGCGGGCCTTGGGCATTTGTCGGGAAGGTTGGGTTCATGAGCGAGCAAATCGAACGTGACATCGAGACGGTACTAGAGGCCCGTATCGGACGCGAATGCGTGTTCATGCCGTCCGGCCGATTTGCCATTCACCTCGCTTTCCAGTTGCTCCTCTCGCCCGGCGATCGCATCCTCATGTCCCCGCTCGAGGACGATACCGTTTTCTTCGGCGCCCTCGCGGCTGGGCTCCGGCCGGTGATGGCGCCGGTGTCGACCCACGATG
>DAIQQK010000108.1:0-11202 GCA_036786835.1 Acidimicrobiales bacterium
GTCCCGCTGGTCGGCCGCCCCACCACCGGCTCTTCGAGCTGTTTGCCACCTCCATAGGTCACCACCGCCAGTTCGGGGCTGAAGCCTTCGACGTGCTCCGCCTCGCGCTCGAGGAAGCTCTGCGGTATGAAGAGGGGGAAATACGCGTTCGAGACGCCCGCGGCCTTGATGCGCTCGTCGAGCTCGGCCTGCATGCGCTCCCAGATCGCATATCCATATGGACGGATGACCATCGTCCCGCGCACAGGCCCGTTGTCGGCCAGCTCGGCCTTGGCCAGGACGTCCTGGTACCAACGCGGGAAGTCACGAGCTTGAGAGGCGAGCACGCCGTTCTTTGCCATCAGGGGGACGATGGTAGGTGGTCGCGAGCCTCCCGCCGTGGGGGCACCGGTGAGGGCTGCTAGCGGGCCGGGATTGCTTCGGGCTCGGTGCTCTGCTCCAGGGCTCGGTGCACGATGCGGCGACCCGAGACGAGCTCGGGCTCTATTGCGACTAGGTGCTCGTGGGGCCCGTCGGCCCACGCCACGAGCGGAAGCCGCTCAGCAGTGTCGAGAAGCTCGGGGTCCCTCAGCTCGTCGGCGACTCCGACCACGAGCACGCTCCATCCCTCGTGGTACAGCGGGTCGAAGTCGTCGACCTCGAAGGCGACGACCGAGTTGCGCATGGCAGCGTCGAGCTTCGTCCCGTTTGAGGTCCTGAAGACGATCGCATTGTCCAGAACGGCGAAGTTCACGGGGAACACGGCTGGAACCGCCCCGATGGACACCGCGACGCGGCCGATCGAGGAGCGTCCGAGCAGCTCCAGGCACTCGTTTCGCCCCAGGACCTCCACTCCTTCTCGGTCGGTCGCCATAGGGCCAGCCTCGCTGAAACGGGTCGCGGCTCCTAGGGGCCAAGGTCCCGAATGACGTGCCTGTGAGACGTGCCGGTGGACCCACTTGTGCTCGTGAAACAGTTGGGACGGCCGCTCTTCTGCAGAGGTCGACTGGTATGCTGGCTGGACCGTTCGAACCGGGTGGAGTGGTGCGACGAAGCGTGGGCGGGCGCCCACGCTTCTGTTTTGCATCGCACCTCCCGGTCCGCACGCGCGTGGACACGAAACGACGAACGACTACGGCGAGGAGGTGACCAGAGGTGGACGACGAGCTCTTCGAAATGCTCGCGTCCTCTGTGGCTCGCCTCGATCTGGAGCTGGTCGAAGCCGAGATGCGGCCGGGGATCGTTCGGGTGGTGGTGGACCGCCCTGGCGGTGTCGACGTCGACGCGATAGCCGAGGCGACTCGTGCTGTTTCTGCCGTGTTGGACGAGCATGATCCCCAGCCGGGTCGTCGTTACACGTTGGAGGTCTCGAGCCCAGGCGTGGAGCGGCCTCTTCGGACGCCGAAGCAGTTCGAAAGTGCTGTGGGGGAGAAGGTCACGGTTCGGACCGTCAGTGGGGGGGAAGGCGAGCGCAGGTTCACCGGACGGCTCGCCCGCGCCGACGAGACTGGGATCGTGCTCGAGGGTGAGGAGCTCGTCGGGGGTGAGCTGCGCCTCGCGTACGAGGAGGTTCAGAGGGCCCGCACGGTGTTCGAGTGGCCCGCGGCGTCTCGCTCCTCGGGAAAGTCGAGCCGCAGCTCGCCGTCGCGTAACTCCCGCAGACGGACCAGGGACGCTGAGAGGGTCACGACAAGATGAGCAAGACGAATTTCGAATTCCTGGACGCCCTCTCGCAGATCGCCCGGGACAAGGGGATCTCCGTCGAGACGCTTCTCGACGCACTCGCGAACGCTCTCGTCGCAGCGTACAAGAGGCGCCCGGGAGCGGCAGAGGAGGCGGTCGTCACGATCGATCCTGAGTCGGGCGAGATCCGCGTCTACGGACAGGAGCTCGACGAGGACGGCAACGTCGTGCGTGAGTGGGACGACACTCCTCACGACTTCGGTCGCATCGCTGCACAGACCGCAAAGCAGGTCATCCTCCAGCGGATCCGTGAAGCCGAGCGCGACCTCAAGTACGAGGAGTACGCCGGGCGCGAGGGCGACATCGTCACCGGCATCGTCCAGCAGACAGACAACCGCTACACGCTCCTCGACCTGGGAAAGGTCGAAGCGCTGCTGCCGCAGGCCGAGCAGGTGCCGTACGAGCGTTACGAGCACGGCTCGCGTCTGAAGGCCTACATCGTGGAGGTTCGCAAGACCACAAAAGGACCACAGATCGTCGTCAGCCGGAGCCACCCGGGCCTCGTGAAGCGACTCTTCGAGCTCGAGGTCCCCGAGATCTCGTCGGGGGTGGTCGAGATCCGAGCTGCCGCACGCGAGCCAGGGCACCGGACGAAGATCGCCGTCTGGTCCAACGACCCGAACGTCGACCCGGTGGGAGCTTGCGTCGGAGCGCGCGGGTCACGTGTGCGTATGGTCACCAACGAATTGCGCGGCGAGCGCATCGACGTCGTCCCCTTTGCCGACGACCCCGTCGATTTCATCCAGGCGGCTCTGCAGCCGGCTCGTGTGAGAGAGGTGAGGCTCGACGAGGAGACGGGCACCGCCACCGTCGTAGTGAGCGACTACCAGCTGTCCCTGGCGATCGGCAAGGAGGGCCAGAACGCCCGCTTGGCCGCTCGTCTGACGGGTTGGCGAGTCGACATAAAGAGTGAGACCCAACTGCTCGAGGAGGAGCAGGCCTACGGCGAGCAATGGGCCGAAGGTGAATGGGTCGAGAACGAGGCGGGCGAGATGGTGTGGCAGCCGGCCGAGGGTGGTGAGGCGGTCTCGGCAGCGGAGTGGTCGCGAGTTGCAGATGGAACGGACGCAGAGGCCACCGGGGACGCCCCAGAAGAGCAGAAGGCCGAAGAGCAGAAGGCCGAAGAGCAGAAGGCCGAAGAGCAGAAGACGGTCGAACCAGCGTCCGGTGAGACTGCGGTGGGAGCTGCGGACGAAACGGTGGGTGCCCACGAAAGCCCGGACCAGCCCAAGCCCGATGACGAGGTGGTGGCCGAAGAAGCAGAAGGTCCTGCATAGTCACGCTGCGAACGTGCATCGGGTGCGGCCGAGTCGAATCTCCTTCGCAGCTCGTTAGGGTGACGAAGGGGCCGAACGGGACGCTGCGGATCGGGCCCGGGGGGCGGGGAGCCTGGCTCTGCCGGGCTTCGAGGGGGTGTCTCGAACGTGCGGAACGTCGCGGGGCGTTCAGCCGTGCGCTTCGTGGACCAGTTGGCGGCGAAGCGGTGAAGCAGCTGTACGGGCTGGTGATCGGCGCCTGCGCTGGAGGAGAGGACGGCGCTGTGTGCGAGGATGGTACGCCGGGTCGAGGAGCAGGTCCCGGCGCAGAAGACACCTGAGACAGAGAAGGACCGTAGGAGCCGTTGCCTAAGAAGATCCGCGTCTACGAGTTGGCACGCGAACTTGGCTTGAGCAACAAGGAGGCGCTGGACCTGGCGCTCTCCTTGGGGATCGGGGTCAAGAGTCACTCTTCCTCGATCGAGGACGCGCAAGCCGACCGCGTCCGGCGAAAGGCGGATCAAGAAGGCTTGCGCCGTGCACCGATCGTGGAGGAGCCCGCAGCGAAGCCCCCTCCCGCCGCCACGCCCGCTCCTGGCGCGGAGGAGGCGACGCGCAGACCTGCGGCTGCCAGGACGGAAACGACCTCGACCGACACAGCTCCCGCCCCGGCCGCAGCCGCACGAGAGTCCGCGGCCCCCGCCCGTCCTGACAGGGCGGGGCTGGTGACGAGCAAGCCCTCGGTCGAAGCTGCTCCAGCTCCCGCGCCTGCCGCCCCGCGGCCGGCGACGAGGCCCGCGGCCTCCGCTCCGGGCGCACCCGGCGCGCCGGCACCGCCCGCCCCCACCCGCGCCCGCCCACCTGCAGCGCCGCTTTCTCCCGCTCGTCCAACCGCCCCTCCCGGCTCAGAGGCGCCGCCCGCGCGACAGCCGGAGAAGCCCGAACGTCCTGCCGCCGCAGCCGCAGCTTCGTCTGCAGCTCCTGCCGATCAACAACCTCCTCCGATGAGCGCTTCGGGACGGCCCATACCTCCGCCCCCCGGGCCGCCTCGATCGGCTTCTGGAAGACCCATACCTCCGCCCCCCGGGCGAAAGACAGCAGGCGCCCCACGACCGAGCGGTCCCCCCGGAGGCGGGCCGCGTCCTTCCGCAGGAGGCCGTCCGGGCGGGAGCCGTCCGGTGCGCGGGGGGGTAGGGGGCAGTGGTTTCGGGGGTCGGGGTCCGTCGGTCGGGGGAGCCGGAGGCTTCGCCGGCCGTCCCGGGGGCGGCGCCGGCGCTCCTCCTGGATTCCGAGGCGGACCGGGTGGGAGGGGTCGTCCTCCGCTACGGCGCCCGCGAAGACGCCGCCGCAACCTCGAGGAGCTCGAGCCGACCCAGCTGACCACTTACATGCCTTCGAACGCCCCGGTTCCCGACACCGAGGTGATCGTCGAGCGCGGGCTCACACCCCGTGAGCTCGGGCCGAAGCTGAACCGCTCGGCCGGCGACGTGATCCGCTTCCTGTTCCTCCAAGGGGAAGTCGTGACCGCGACCCAATCGCTCACCGACGACATGATCGAGCTCTTCGCCGCCGAACTCGGCGCCCAGGTGAGGCTCGTCGATCCCGGAGAGGAGCAGGAGGCAGAGCTCCAGGCCAAGTACTTCGAGGACGAAGAGGAAGAGGCCGAGGAAGACCTGCGCCCGAGGCCGCCGGTCGTGACCGTGATGGGTCACGTCGACCACGGCAAGACGCTGCTGCTCGACAAGATCCGGTCGGCGAACGTGGTAGCCGGAGAAGCAGGAGGCATCACCCAGCACATCGGGGCCTACCAGGTCGAGGCATCGGGGCACTCGATCACCTTCATCGACACTCCCGGCCACGAGGCGTTCACCGCAATGCGCGCCCGCGGCGCCGAGGTGACGGACATCGTCGTGCTCGTAGTGGCAGCCGACGACGGCGTCATGCCTCAGACCGTCGAGGCGATCGACCATGCCAGAGCAGCAGACGTCCCCATCGTGGTGGCGATCAACAAGATCGACCGGCCCGACGCAGACGTGAACCGCGTTTTGCAACAGCTCTCAGAACGGGGTCTCGTGCCCGAGTCATGGGGCGGCGACACCATCGTGTGCGAGGTGTCCGCCTTGGAGTCCCTCGGGATCGACGAGCTTCTCGAGCAGATCGTGCTGGTGGCCGAGGTCGAGGAGTTGAGGGCGAGTCCCGAAGGTAGGGCCCGGGGGGCGGTGCTCGAGGCGAATCTCGAGGCGGGCCGCGGTCCGGTCGCCACGGTCGTCGTGCAAAGTGGAACCCTCCGGGTCGGAGACGGCATCGTCGCAGGAGCCGCGTGGGGCAAGGTGAAGGCGCTCGTCGACGACAAAGGCGAGCAGATCAAAGAGGCACCACCCTCGACGCCCGCACAGGTGCTCGGTTTCTCCGAGCCGCCCTCCGCCGGGGACGAGTTCAGAGTGACGGTCAATCAGGCCACTGCCAGGACCATCGGCGAGGCCCGGGAACGTCGTTACCGAGTCGCAGGCCATGCTCCGTCTCCGACCGCCCCCGGGGCGAAGCTCGAGGATCTCTTCGAGCAGATCCAGCGCGGCGAAGCCGCGACGTTGAACCTGATATTGAAGGCCGACGTTCAGGGAACGCTCGAGGCGATAAGCGACAGCTTGCGAAAGCTCGAGCGCCCCGAGGTGAAGCTCAGCTTCGTTCATCGCGGAGTCGGCGGCATCACCGAGAACGACGTCCAGCTGGCAGGCGCATCGAACGCAAGCATCATCGGCTTCAACGTCCGCCCGGACCGCCGTGCGCGGGAGCTAGCGGACGAACGAGATGTCGAGATCCGGACCTACGAGATCATCTACAAGCTCATCGAGGACATCGAGTCGGCCATGGTCGGCATGCTCGCCCCCGAGTTCACCGAGATCGTGACCGGCGAGGCGGAGGTACGCGCGGTCTTCAGAGTGCCGAGGGTCGGCGCGATCGCTGGTTGCTACGTGAGAGACGGCGTGATCACCCGAGGGTCGAAAGTGCGGTTCCTGCGCGAGGGAGTGGTCATCTGGAAGGGGTCGATCACGTCGCTGCGAAGGTTCAAGGACGACGCGCGCGAGGTTCAGAGCGGCTTCGAGTGCGGGATCGGATTGTCGGACTTCCAAGACCTGAAGGAAGGGGACATCATCGAGACCTACGAAGAGCGTGAGGTACCTCGCACCTGAGACGACGCCAAGATCACGGAGTTCACGCGCCGTACCCGCGCACGGCGCGAGTCAACAAAGTGCTGCGTGAGGTCCTGGCGGAGACCCTCGAGCGAATCGCCGACACCGAGGACCGTCTGCGGCTCGTCACCGTCACCGGGGTGGACACCTCGTCGGACTTGAGCCGCGCGACGGTATATCTGAGCACCTTGGGCGAGCCCGAGACCGCGGCACTCGAGGAGGTGAGGGCCGAGCTTCAGGCGGCCATAGGAAGCCAGGTGCGGATGAAGAGGACGCCGCGCCTCTATTTCGCGGCTGACCCGGCTGTTAAGCACGGGACACGCGTGGAGGAGATCCTGCGCCGCGTCCAGGTGGTCGAAGAGAACCATGTGACTGAATCAGATGACTGACGGGAGAGGTTCCCGTCGCACGGCACTGATCGGAATGCTCGTCGTGGACAAGGAGGCGGGGTGGACCTCGCACGACGTGGTGGCTCGCTGCAGGAAGCTGTTGGGCGAGCGCCGCGTCGGGCATGCGGGGACGCTCGACCCGGATGCGACGGGCGTTCTGCTCGTCGGCGTCGGACGGTTCACCCGGATGCTCAGGTTCCTCAGTGCCGCTACGAAGTCCTACGAAGGCGAGGTCGTGCTGGGAACGGCCACCGACACCCTCGACGCATCCGGGGAGGTCACTGCGACCTGGGACATGTCGCATGTGACATTGGAGGACGTGCGCAAGGCGGCGGCATCACTCAGGGGCGTGATCCTTCAAGTTCCGCCGATGGTGTCGGCATTGAAGGTCGGTGGGCGTCGCCTCCACGATCTCGCGCGATCCGGCGTCGAGGTGGAACGTGCTCCCCGACAGGTGACGGTCGACCGATTCGACGTCGATCCCACAGATTCCTCCGGCGTATTCCGGATATCTGTCGACTGCTCGAGTGGGACCTACGTCCGCTCCCTGGCTGCGGACCTCGGAGTGGAGCTCGGGGGTGGTGCCCACCTGAGGAACCTGCGCCGGACACGGGTTGGCTCCTTCGTTCTCTCAGATGCTCGCCGTCTCGACGAGGTGAGCGCTACGTCGCTGCTGACGCCTGCTCAGGCGATGCGCGATCTCACACGGGTCGAGGTCGACGCCGAGGTCTCCGGTCTCGTGCGCCACGGCCTTCCGCTCGACAAGATCGCGCTCGGCGCGACGGGCGAAGGACCTTGGGCCCTGCTCGATCAAAGTGACCGTTTGCTCGCTGTCTACGAGCCCACCGATACGGATCGGATCGTGGCGGCCTGCGTACTTGCCTCGGTGGGATGAGGGGCGCTTCGACGAGAACCGAAGAGCCCTCCAAGTAACCTCGGCAACGTGGAGGTCGTGTTCGGTCCCGAGAGCTGTGTCGCCCCCGCGGGCGGCTCGGCGGTGACGATCGGCGCATATGACGGCGTCCACCAGGGTCATCGGCATCTCATCGGTGAGCTGAGACGCATGGCGGAACCGAAAGGTCTCGAGACGGTTGTCGTCACATTCGACCGGCACCCGGCAATCGTGGTCCGCCCCGAATCAGCCCCGTCGTTGTTGACCGACCTGGACCAGAAGATCGAGCTCCTCGCCTCGACGGGCGTGGACAAGACGGTTGTGATCACCTTCGACCGTGCCCGGGCGGACGAGACCGCCGAGGACTTCGTGCTCGAGGTCCTGGTGCGCTCTCTCGGTGCGCGCTTGGTCGTGGTAGGCGAGGATTTCCACTTCGGCCATGGTCGCAAGGGAAACGTCGGACTCCTCACCGACATGGGCTCGCGCAACGGCTTCGAGGTCGTCGGGCTCGGGCTCGAGCAGGACCCTCGAGGCGAGATCGTCTCTTCCACGCGCATCCGCCGCGCTCTCGGCGAGGGTGACGTGCGTATGGCGGCCGAGCTGCTCGGGAGGCACCACCAGGTTCGCGGCGTGGTGGTGCACGGGTCCGGGCGAGGCGGCTCCCAGCTGGGCTTCCCGACAGCGAACATCGACGTGCCGGCCGAGACCGCCATGCCGATGGAAGGGATCTACGCATGCTGGTACGAGCGTCCGCAGGGCCAGGTTCATCCGGCGGCGGTCTCACTCGGCTACCGCCCGACGTTCGAGGGGCGACCCGAGGAAGACGGGCCATCGCCGCGCGCAGCTGCAGGGGTCCTCGGGTCCCCGGTTCTCGAGGCATTCCTGCTGGACTTCGAAGGGGATCTCTACGGAGAAAAGGCCAGGGTCTCCTTCGTCGAGCGCCTCCGGGACGACATCCGCTTCGACGGCGTGGCCGAATTGACGGCCGCAATGACCGACGACGTCCAAAGGGCACGATCCGTGCTCGCCGCGGACGGGGAGAGGGTCCCCGCCAGGGCGCCCGACCAGGGTCCCTGCTAGAGTTGGGTCTCGCCGGGCGCCGTCCCGGTGGATCCGGATGGAGCACGATGACCTCGTGACGGTCCGAGCGCTCCCGGGTACCCCCCAGAACCACCGAGGTTGTTCTTCCGAGAAATGCCAGACAAGACTGCGACTATTGCCGAGTACCGGCTACACGACTCCGACACCGGATCGCCCGAAGTCCAGATCGCGCTCCTCACGGAGCGGATCTCGTACCTCACCGAGCATCTGAAGGCTCACAAAGGCGATCACCACACCCGGCGCGGGCTCATGAGGCTGATCGGGCGCCGCCGCCGCCTTCTGGACTACGTGCGGGACAACAACGTCGAGCGGTACCGGTCCATCATCGGCAGGCTCGGGATCCGCCGTTAGGCGGTACCTCCGATCGCGCATGCGGCCGGGGGAGACCTCGGGTGGTAACGAGCCCGGCGGGCAGACGCCTCCAAGGACTCCGATGGCCCGCCCGGGACAGATGAACGGGGCACTGGGCCAGAAGTCAGCTGCCAGTTGCCGATCACCTCGGCCGTGACGTGCTTTGCCAGGGCACGGCGGGCTTGCGCTCAGTGAGCCCTCTCGGCCGGTGAGGTGGTCGACCACTGGGAACTGACCTGGCGTGGTGCTCGCTCTACTAGTGAGGAGACCACATGGCGGAAGCCATTGCAGTATCGGGCACCATCAGCGGCACCGACCGCACCCTGAGCTTCGAGACGGGAAAGCTTGCGGGACAAGCAGACGGTGCGGTCGTCGGCCGCATGGGCGACACAATGATCCTCGTGACGGCCACGGCCGCGCGATCGGTGCGTGAAGGCGCAGATTTCTTCCCGCTCACCGTCGACGTCGAGGAGCGGATGTACGCAGCCGGGAAGATCCCCGGATCGTTCTTCCGGCGCGAGGGCCGGGCCACCGACCAGGCGATTCTGACCGACCGGTTGATCGACAGGCCGCTGCGACCCTCCTTCCCGTCCGGATTTCGCAACGAGGTCCACGTCGTCGGCACAGTCCTCGGCGCAGACCTCGAGAATCCCCACGACGTGCTTGCGATCAACGGCGCTTCGGCCGCACTGATGCTGTCGGGAATCCCGTTCGACGGCCCCATAGGAGCAGTCCGTGTCGCCTGGTCCACAGAGGGGACCTGGATCCCGCACGCCACTTACCAACAGGGCGACGAGTCCTGCTTCGAGCTGGTCGTGGCAGGTCGGGCTCTGAGCGAGGACCCGGGGGCGGAGATCGCAATCATGATGGTCGAGGCCGGCGGCACACAGGACTCTTGGAAGTTCTACGAGGCGGGGGCCCCGCAGGTGACCGAAGAGGTCCTGGCGCAAGGCCTCGAGCAGGCGAAGACGTGGATACGTGAGTCGATCGAGCTCCAGCGTGAACTGGTCGCGAAAGCGGGAAAGAAGCCGACCATCGCCTACGAGCTCTTCTCGGACTACTCCGACGAGGTCTACGCCAGGGTGGAAGCGTTAGGCGCAGACGCACTGGTGAAGGCGAACACGATCACTCAGAAGTCCGAGCGCAACGCGGCGATCGACGAAGCCACCGAGTCGATCGTCACGGAGTTGCTGCCTGAATTCCCCGAACGGGAACGGGAGATCAAAGCAGCGGTTCGGTCCCTCACGAAGAAGCTCGTGCGAAAGCGCATCGTGGAAGAGGGCATTCGTATCGACGGACGTGGCAACGCCGAGATACGCCCGCTTTCGGCCGAGGTCGGAATCGTCCCTACCGCTCACGGCTCGGGGCTATTCCAGAGGGGCGAGACCCAGGTGTTGAACATAACGACGCTCGGGATGCCCCGCATGAGCCAGACCCTCGACACGATCGGCATCGAGGAGTCGAAGCGCTACATGCACCACTACAACTTCCCTCCGTTCTCGACGGGGGAGACCGGATTCATGCGCGGGCCGAAGCGACGGGAGATCGGACACGGGCTGCTCGCCGAGCGGGCACTGCTGCCAGTCGTACCGTCCGAGGAGGATTTTCCCTACACACTCCGACTGGTGTCGGAGGTGCTTTCCTCCAACGGCTCGACGTCCATGGCATCGGTATGTGGTTCGACTCTGTCCCTCATGGATGCAGGAGTTCCGATAAAGGCTCCAGTGGCGGGCATCGCTATGGGTCTTGTCCACGACGGTGATGCATACGTCACTCTCACCGACATCCTCGGCGCCGAGGACGCGTTCGGCGACATGGACTTCAAGGTGGCCGGCACACGCGAGGCCGTTACAGCACTGCAGCTCGACACGAAGATCGACGGACTACCTGCCGAGGTGCTCGCCCAAGCACTCCACCAGGCTCGAGATGCTCGGTTGACGATCCTCGATCTGATCGAGCGGGTCATACCCGAGCCGCGCCAAGAGGTTTCCGACAATGCGCCGAAGATCGTGTCGTTCGAGATCCCAATCGACCGAATCGGAGAGGTGATCGGCCCCAAGGGCAAGGTGATCAACGCCCTCCAGGCCGAGACCGGGACCGACATAACCGTCGACGACAACGGGCTTGCCGGCACGGTGACGATCGGGGCCAAGGACGGCTCCGCCGTCGAGGAGGCGCGCCGGCGCATCGCCCTCATCCTCGATCCGCCCAAGGCCGAGGTCGGGGCGGTCTATCCCGGCAAGGTCGTCAACATCACCAAGTTCGGGGCGTTCGTCAACATCCTGCCCGGCCGCGACGGC
>DAIQQK010000264.1:0-3116 GCA_036786835.1 Acidimicrobiales bacterium
GCCATTCTTCAGTCGTGAAATCAGACTTCGAGGTCATCGCGAGTCTCCGATCTCTCCAATCGCCAAATCCGTTGCTTCACGCACCGTAGCGTCTGGTTCCACATGCGTGCGGCACCGTGAAGCTCGCGAGTCGCCACGCAATCCACGGAGTCAATATCGACCCGCACACCCTGCTCTTGATGCCATACGGTGTGGCCACCTTCGCGGCAGCGAGGATACCCTCGTGATCCGTGGATCTGGACAAGGGGAATCAACCGTAACCACGCGGGTTTCCCATTTGTCAGTTCTGTTTGCACTCGCAGTTCTTCTCTGCAGCTTGAGTGCTCCCGCGGGCGCGAGCTTCAAATCCACATCTTCTGGCAGTACCAATATCACCGTCGTGACTGGACAATCTGGTACCAATTCGTGCACGCCTGGCATCACATCATCGAAGGGCGCTTTGGGAGAGGGCCTCAAGCGGATCTTGCTTTCCTCGTGTGAGATCGCTCCGTGTAGAAAAGGCTTCGATAGCGGATGGTCAGCCCACTGCCGGCGTACGTGCACACTCTGGCTCCGCTCGGACGACGACTCAAGCCAATCCAACCCGGTTGCTACGAGAGGCTCTCAATGATCGAAACGACATCTTCGCGCTGGAGCCCGAACCGCTGAGCTTGAGTTAGCAGTTCTTGTGCCTGCGCCCAGATGACACCCCGTTCGGGTTCGCCCGAAACCGTGACACCGCGGCCTCGGCGAAACTCGAGTACGCCCTCATCTCGGAGGGTGCGAAGTGCGCGCAGCACCGTGTTGGAGTGGACGCCGAGGATGGCTGCCATGTCATGAGCAGGAGGCAGGCGCTCACCGGGACGAACATCGCCGTTGGCGATGTCACGACGGATCTCTGCGGCGACCTGGTCGTGTAAGGGCATGCTGTCGTTTCGGTCAACCTTGACATGACGCATGGTGACAAGCATAGTGTCACCATAGTGACCGGTACCAGAACCGCCCCGAAAGACGTTCCGGCTCCCGACCTCGTCGATCACGAGCTGGTCATCCGCGAGGCACGGCGGCGTCAGCGCCAGCGATGGCTCGTGATTGCCCTCGTCATCGTGGCGATGGCCGGTCTCGCGGCGGCGATCGTTGGCTTCACCAGCGAAGGCACGACCGCTCGACACCCCTCCGCTCGACCCGCTCGGACCCACAAGGTCACGCCGGTTAGGCCGCCGCCGACAGCCGGCATCGTTCCTCAGCGCCCAGGTTCACTGGCCATCGGTCCGAACGGCAATCTCTACATCGCCGATGACTTGCGCAACGAGGTCCTCGAGCGACTCCCGGACGGAACCTTCGAGCCCGTAGCCGGCAGCGGCACTGTTGGGTTCTCCGGCGATGGCGGTCCGGCTACGAGTGCTCAGCTGAACTATCCATCTGGGATCACCTTTGGAGCTGACGGAACCTTGTACATCGCCGATTACGGCAATTGGCGCATCCGGGCCGTCTCGTCGGCGGGCATCATCACGACGATCGCCGGCAATGGCGGTCAAGGTGCATGGGTGGCTGACGGAACGCCGGCGCTCGAAGCGACGCTCACTCCTACGGCCATGGCGTTCGGACGGGACGGGCTGATGTACGTGTCAACCGGTCAAGAAGTGCTCAGACTCGACGCGAACGGAACGTTCACAAAGGTGCTCGGCGAGAATACGAACGAATACGCCGGTGTCTATGGCATCGGTGGGCCAGCAGTGGATGCCTCGGCAGACGGCGCCAGCGGGCTGGCGTTCGACTCCGCGGGGAACCTCTATGTTTTCGGGTTCAACACCAAGGCCATCCTGATGGTCGACCCCCACGGCGTCCTGAGCTTCCTCGGTAGCTTGTACCCGAGGGGTCCCAGTGGCCTCGTCACGGCTCCGGATGGTTCGGTGCTGGCGATGGATGAGTTGGGGGTCGCCAAGCTGTCACCAGCGGGCATCGAGACCTTCCTCAGATTCCCGCAGACGGACAAGGTCAGTTATCTCGGAATCACCGGATTCTCACCCGACGGCATCGCGGTAGCGTCCGACGGTTCTCTCTATCTCGATACGTTCTACGGCAACGGGTTCGCCGATAAGTCCGCAATCATCAGGATTCCTGCGCAGGGGTCGGGTCCTCCGTCATTGCTGTGGGACCAGCATTCGCCCTAGCAACGCCATCTAGACCTGAACTCTGAAGAGACTCCTTCCCGGCGGCGGCGGCAACTCGGGCAGTTAGAGCCAAGCACAGCGAGTGGCCCACCGTCTACGGGCCCAGCGAGTTGACCACGACTACGGGGGTACGTGCCGGGACCCTGGGGCCAGCCGAGGGGGATGTTCGGATGATGTGGCCTGCCGGGACTGACTTGGAGTACTCGTTCTCCACGTTTGCCATGACCCCAGCCTGTTGAAGCGCCACCACTCCGGCGGGCGTGTCCATCCCGACCACGTTGGGCACGGTCTCCGTGACACTGGGGCACGGAATGGTGCTGGTCGTGCTGCTCCCGTAAGTGGAGATGGGTTGGCAGACCTCAGAGGTGACGCTCTTTCCGAGCGGGATGAAGCCGACCCCGGGGTACATGTGGCCGACCAGCTTCTTCAGATCCAGTCCGTAGACCGGGGCGACCTGACCTAGCCGCTGGTTCACCGGAGTATTCACCGGAGACGGTAGGACGTAGCTCCGCGGCACGTACCCGACGATCCTGCCGTGGGCGACGACGCTAATGAAGTCCGGTGCGTGCTGGATGTCCAGGGTGTAGACCGTCCCGGCCGCCGCCCCTCCCGCGACGGCAAGGCCCAACCCGAGGCCGAAGACGACTGCGGCGCGCCGCCAGCGCTGGACGATGCGCTCGCGCCGACTGGTGGCATAGCGCTCGAGCTGTGCCCTTGCCGCAGCGTGGCGCTGATGGGGAAGCGGTCGCTCTGGCGGCAGATCCAACGCGGTGCTCATTCCGAGGTCACCTCCATGTCGACATCGGGGTCCGGTTCAGGCTTCACATCGGCGTAGATTTCGCGAAGCTGTGACCGAGCCCGCGCCAGACGGGACTTGACGGTGCCGGTCGGGATCCCGAGCGCTGTGCTCGCCTCGGCGATCGAAAGCCCCGACCAGTCGCAGAGGGCGATAACGTCTTGCTC
>DAIQQK010000109.1:0-11110 GCA_036786835.1 Acidimicrobiales bacterium
CATGTGTAGGCGGGATCGTCCGTGCTGAAGCCCGTCAACTGACCGGCGGAGACGAGGCCGATTGCGGGAGTCATGCCCGCGCCGAGCTGGTCGAGCGTCACGGTCTGTTGCTCCCAGGTCCCGCTGTAGGAGTACCCGGTCTGGTTCAAGCTGCTGGGAACCCCGGGACCACTCGGCCCACCGGCCGGACCGGCTCCCTCGGGCGAGCCTTGCGGCGCTGCCGTCGTCGAGGTCGTCGAGCCCGTTCCCGAGGGACCCTGCGCGGCTTGAGGAGGCTGTCCCTGTCCGGCCGGGGCCGGCGAAGGCTGGAAGTTCTTCACCGCAGGCGAGTTGCCGAGCAACGCAGCCATCATCGAGGGATCGTTCCCGTCCATTCCGAGTGCCCAGACCCCGAGCCCCGCGATGTGGTAACTGCTCGCCAGCTGCGCCTTCAACGCGAGCGACGTCGCGTCGTCGAACCAGATCTGGTGCCACTGCGTGCCCACTTGGTACGAGGTCCACGGAGTCTGCGAGCTCGGGTCCCAGTAGACCGGGTGATCGGCCGCGGCGACTTGCGCGTAGCTCACCGGGGTGGGCGGCCCGGTGGCCGGGTCGCCTAGCGCGGGCCCTGCGGTCGGCCAGTCGTATCCGTAGTAAGGCACGCCGAGAATCACTTTCGAGGCAGGGACCACCGACGTGTACTCCTTCAGCGCATCGAGATCCGTGAACCCCGACCCCGTGAGTGCGGCGTTCGGAGAGGGAACGGAGGCGTCGTACATGTCGTAGGCCATCACGAAGAAGGCGTCGACGCTCTGTGCGAGCCCAGGGACGTCGTAGAAGCCGCCGGGATCACCGGCCGAGGAGGAATACGTGTCCATCGTCACCTGCCAGTGCGGGTCCGCCCCGTGCAGGGCCCCCGACACGTCGGCGACGAGCCTGTCCAGGCCCAGCTGGTCTTGGCTTCCCTGTCCTTCGAAGTCGAAGTTCACCCCGTCCAGGCTCTTCGCTCCGAGCAGATCGACCAGAGACGACGCAAGCGTGGCCGGAGCCGTCGGGCTCGACGTCAGCGCGTTCAGGTTCGCCGCCCCGAAGCAGGTCGTGGTGAGGACCACTCGCACGCCCGCCTGGTGAGCACGCGTGATCAGGTTCGTGAGGTCCTGGCTCTCGTACCCGGACCATCCCGGTCCCGACTTCGCGATGGATCCGTCCCCGTTCACGTCGACGCTGAAGTAGGCGAGCGTCGTGAGGTCGTGCAGGTCGAATCCCGGTGCCGAGGGAAGCGTCCAGTAAGGGGCGAAACCGAAGATCTCGTGTGGTCCTAGTGGTGGCCCACCTGCGAGCGTCGGAGGCGCCGGCGCGGGTACTGTGGTGGCGGCCGGCAGGTCGATCGAACCCTTCGCCCCGTAGAGGCGGTCCATGCGCGACATGATCGAACCGGCGGAGCTCTCCGAGGCCCTGTTCGACGCCGGCACCGTGCCTCCGCTGGCCCCCACAGAGGCGACCAACCCGCCTCCGATCAGAGCCAGACCCGCCAATGCCGCGCCGAGTGGCGTGAGTCGATTCCTCACCGTGTCCGCAGCGCCGGAGCGGCCCAGAAAGATGTGTCGCCCGATGTCCCGTCGAGCTCGCGCGACCGCCTCCATGGCTCGACCCGCCCGGATAGGCGCAGCGACCCGTTCGAGCACTCGCGGCCTTGCCGGGTTCGGCACCGCGGTGGCGAGGTGAGGCGCGTGCTCCTCGAGGAACGAACGCAACGTGTCGAGCGCGTCCTGCGAGCAGACGAACAAATGCCGTCCTCCGATCGTCTGCAGCTCGAGGAGTCGCAGGATCTCGGCGTCGGATCGCTGCACCTGGCTCCCGACCCCGATGCCGGTCACCGCGCTCCAGGTCCAGCTTCGGACGATGCAGTCGGGGCGTACGACGTTGAGCCCCCGTCTCGTGGCCTTCAGGCCCGTCTCGGGGACCAGCACCCGGCCTTCGTCGTCGGGCGCGACCAACTGCCAGCCAGATAGGTCGAGGACCGCCGCATGCCCGGCACGGCTCGCGGTCCTGCGACGCGCTGTTCCGAACGGCATTCGTCGCCACCCCATTTGCATCTGACGGATCGCAGCATCTCCAGGTGCCGGCGGTGAAAGTCCGGCAGTAAAGATGTCGGCAATCGAGGACCTGAGCTTCAGCCCTGGTCCCACCCTAGATGCTCGGCGCCCGACAATTGGAGATTTGGCGAACTTTCCCCTGTTCGGGGGATCTACATGTGCGGAGAGCAACCTGTGTTCCGCGCTCGGGTGTGACTACCCTTGGGTTGCTCCCGGCAGGGGGCGAGAGCGAGGGGCCGGTCAGTGATTTTCGTCGAGGTGCTCAGACTCCTGCTCGTGGTGGCCGGGGTGATCGGAGGCCTCCACGTCGGAAACGACGTGGGGAAGAACACCGATGCACCTGTGGTCGGCATAACGCTCGGTGCTCTGATCGCGTACGTCGTGGGCGGCGTTCTCGGGCGCTTGATCCGCCGTGGGATGAGACATGGAGTCGCAGGCCTGCGCCGCATGCCGGCGGGCGAGGTCTTCGCCGGGTCCGTCGTGGGGACGACGGGCCTGCTGCTCGGTCTGGTGGCGGGCTTGCCTGTCATCGCCCTCGTCCACTCGAGCATCGACTATCCGCTCGTCGCGGCCTTCGCGTGGGTGCTCTGCGCTTTCGGAGTGCAGCTCGGGGTGTCCAAGGGACGCGAGATCATCAGAGCTGCAGGACTGTCGCACCTCGTCGACAGGCCGAAGGAGGAGTTGTCGTCATCGGCCTTCCTGGTCGACACCTCGGCGGTCATGGATCGTCACCTGCTCGTGCTCGGCAAGGCCGGTCTTCTCAGCAGTGGGATCGTCGTTCCGCGCTTCGTCGTGGACGAGGTGCGCACTCTCGCATCGGGCCCAGACCCGGTTTCCTCGAGGCGAGCACGCCGTGGTCTCGAGGCGCTCGAAGGCCTGCGCGAGAGCGGGGTCGACGTTCGCACCAGCGAGGACGAGGTCCCGCAGTTCGACGAGACTTCTGACCGCGCGCTTGCGCTCGCGCACAAGCTTCACGTGCGCCTCGCCACATGCTCCTCGGAGCTCGCGAAGAGGGCGACGGACGAGGGAGTCGAATCGATCGACTTGCGCCGCCTGCCCGTCGAGCTCACCCCGGATCACCCGGTCGGTGAACACCTGGTAGTCGACCTGCTCAAGGAGGGCAGGCAGCCGAGGCAAGCGGTGGGCTACCTCCCCGACGGAGACATGGTCGTGGTCAACGACGCATCGCACCTGGTAGGTCGTTCCCGAGTTGAGGTCGTCGTGTCATCTGCGCGCCAGACGAGCCAAGGGCTCCTCGTCTTCGCCCGCCTGTCCAACGGCGGCCCCTCGGCACTCACGGGCGACTTGGCCAGCAGCTGAGCGTCCCCGATCGGCGCCGGTCGGGTCCTACGCGCTCTTGACTGCGGCGACGAGCTTCACGAGAGTGTCCTTCGCATCTCCGAAGAGCATCGTCGTCTTCTCGCCGTAGAGCAGTTCGTTGTCGATCCCCGCGAAGCCGGGACGCATCGAGCGTTTCAGGAACACGACGTTCGCTGCGTCGTCAGCATGGATGATGGGCATCCCGTAGATGGGGCTTCCGGGCGTGTTCTGCGCGGCGGGGTTCACGGTGTCGTTGGCACCGACGACGAGAGCGACGTCCGTCGTCGGCAGCTCGCTGTTCGCCTGGTCCATCTCCTCGAGCTCCTCGTAGGGGACGTTCGCCTCGGCTAGCAGCACGTTCATGTGACCCGGCATGCGTCCTGCCACGGGGTGGATCGCGTAGTACACCTCGACACCGCGAGCCTCGAGCGCCTCGGCCAGCTCTCGCGCGGCGTGCTGGCCCTGAGCCACGGCGAGCCCGTAACCCGGGATGATGGCGACCCGGCGCGCATAGGCGAGAAGGACGCCGATGTCTTCGGGGGTTCCGCTGCGAACGGAACGGCTGGGGTCCCCGCCCTCGCCTCCCGTGGCGGTGATGACCGAGCCGAACGCACTGAAGAGGATGTTCGGGAGCGAACGTCCCATGGCGGCGCTCATCATGCGCGTGAGGAGCGTTCCTGATGCTCCGACGAGTGTTCCTGCGACGATGAGGAGGTTGCTGTTGATGGTGAACCCTGAGGCTGCGACGGCGAGCCCGGTGAAGGCGTTCAGCAACGAGATGAGCACCGGGACATCGGCCCCGCCGATGGGCAGCACGAAGATGACACCGAGAACGAGCGAAAGGAGCAGCACGACGACGAGCACGGCCGTGTTCGCCGTCACGATCGTCACGAGCAGGAGGGTGAGGATGCCGAGCCCGACCACCGCGTTTATCGGCTGCTGAGCTGGATAGGTGACCGGCCTCCCGGTCATCAGCTCCTGGAGCTTCGCGAATGCGATCGCGCTCCCGGAGAACGAGACCGATCCGACCAGGACTCCGAAGAGGATCTCGACGATCTTGTAGATGGCGATCGACCCGTGTCCGAGCGAGATGAACTCGGTGACCGAGACGAGAGCGGCGGCACCGCCCCCCACGCCGTTGAACACGGCGACCATCTGGGGCATCGCTGTCATCTTCACGAAGCGTGCGGCGGGGACCCCGATTGCGGTGCCGATGACCACGGCTACCACGATCAGCACCAAGTTGCGCGTGCTCCCGTACACGGCAGGCAACGAGAAGGTCCATCCGACCGCGAGAAGCATCCCGAGCGCGCCGATCTGGTTTCCGCGGCGCGCGTGCTTGGGCGAACTGAGGCCGATGAGCGCGAAGATGAATCCGACGATCGCTATCAGGTAGACGAGATCGGTCGCGGTGGCTCTGCTCATGGTGCGATGGGGCTCACTGCTTGGCGCCTCCGCCGGGCGGTCCAGAGCTCGTGTCGGGGCCCTGTGGGTTCTGAGGCGCCGGACGCTCCGTGGGTTTGGCCTTGAACATCTCGAGCATCCGGTCGGTGACCACGAAACCTCCGACCACGTTCAGGGTCGCGAGCACCACGGCCAAGAACCCCAACGTGAGCTGTGCCGCGCCGTGCGCCTGGCCCAGGACGAGCATCGTGCCGACGAGGATGATCCCGTGGATCGCGTTGCTCCCCGACATAAGGGGCGTATGAAGGATGCTCGGCACCTTCGATACGACCTCGTAGCCGACGAACGCGGCGAGCACGAAGATCGTGATGAAGCCCATGAGACCCGGCCCGACGGATCCGATCACTTCGCACCTCCGGGGTCCGCGGATCCACCGCCCGCGCCGAGCAGCTCCCTGGTCAGCTCGCCGAACGCCTCTCCGGCCCGCAAGACGCAGCTTCCTGACACGACCTCGTCGTCGAAGTCGGGTCGAAGCTCGCCGTCGGTGACGATAAGCCCGAGGAAGTTGGCGACGTTGCGCGAATACAGGAAGCTCGCGTGGGTGGGCATGGATGCCGGCGGGTTCGTCATGCCGTAGACGTTCACACCGGCGCGGTCGATCTCTTGACCGGGTTCAGACAGCTCGCAGTTGCCGCCCGAGTCGGCCGCCATGTCGACGACGACAGAGCCATCGGTCATCCGATCCACCATCTCGGCGGTGACCAGCAGCGGGGCTTTTCGCCCCGGGACGGCGGCGGTCGTGATTACGACGTCGGAGGCGGCGACCTCGTTGCCGATGAGCTCACGCTGTCGTGCGAGGAACTCCTCGGACTGCGCGCGCGCGTATCCGCCCGCCCCCTCCTGGGACTCGAGCTCGAGCTCGACGAAGGCGGCACCGAGCGACTGCACCTCTTCCTTCGCGGCGCTGCGAACGTCGTAGGCGCGCACTTGCGCTCCGAGCCGGCGGGCGGTGGCGATCGCCTGCAGTCCCGCCACTCCCGCCCCGAGCACGAGAACCTTGGCTGGAGGCACTGTGCCCGCGGCGGTCATGAACATCGGGAAGAACTTGGGCAGGCGCTCGGCCGCCGCCAGCGCAGCGAGGTACCCGGAAACGGTGGCCTGCGACGACAAGGCATCCATCGACTGCGCCCTGCTGATGCGGGGGATCAGGTCGAGGCTGAAGACAGTGGCCTTCCGGTCGGCCATGGCCTTCACGGAGTCGAGTTGTGACGCCGGCTGCAGGAAGCTCACGACCGTCGTGCCCTCGGGCAGCAGTCTGGCCTCCTCGGGTGTAGGCGCGTTCACCTTCGCCACCAGGTCGGCCCCGCCGAGCAGCTCGTCGGTCCCGGCGGCGATCTTGGCGCCTTTCTCCAAGTAGGCGGAATCGGGAAAGTGCGCCCGCGAGCCGGCTCCTGACTGCACGAAGACCTCGACCCCCGAACCCGACAGCCGGCCTGCCACTTCGGGAACGACGGCGACACGCCGCTCGCCTGTCCGCGTCTCGGTGGGCACCGCCAGTTTCACGAGGGGTTATCAGAGCACGTGGACCCTTGGGATCTCCAGTTCGCCGTCAGCTTCCCCGTGAACCACGGTGAGCCTTCGGTGTGACGCGCTCGGTGGTGCCTCTCCCACCTCGTCTTTCAGCGAGAAGACCATGCGTGGCTGGGAGTTCGCCATCTCGTATGCCTGGTCAGAGGGCAGAGGACGGGCGAAGAAGTAACCCTGGCCGACGTCAGCGCCGAAACCTCGCAGGATGACCACCTGCTCCGCAGTCTCGATCCCCTCTGCGACGGTGCTGATCGCCAACGAATGGCTGACGTGGATGATCGCCTCGGTTATCGCCCGGTTCATCCCCTCGTGAGGCTCGAGGGCGGAGATGAACTCCCGGTCGATCTTGGCGGTCTCGATCGCGAACCGCCCGAGGTTGCCAAGGGTGGACCAGCTCGTTCCGACGTTGTCGACAGCCAGGTGGACGCCGAGGCGGCTGAGCGCGTGGAGGTCGTCTGCGGCAGACGGGTCTGCGACTGTCCTCTCGGTCACCTCGATCGTCAGCCGGTCGGGGTTGAGACCAGAGACTTGGAGCGCCTCCGCTGCGGCGGCCGACATCTGGTGCTGGCGCAACTGGCTGGTGGCGCCGTTCACCGCGACCTGGATCGCCGAAGGCCAAGCCGCAGCCTGCGTGCACGCCTCGGCGAGGATCCATGAGTTCAAGGTGACGATGTAGCCACTGGTCTCGGCCCAGGGAAGCAGCACGTCGGGAGCGATGAGCCCTCGACGCGGGTGCTCCCATCGGACGAGAGCCTCGAACCCCAGCAGGCGCCCCGTGGCGAGGTCTACGGCAGGCTGGAAGTGAAGGACAGGATTGCCCTCTTGGAAGACTTCATCAACTGACATGTCGGCTCACCACCGGGCCCCTCCCGGCAGGCGCTCCGCCGCCGTCAGAGCGCGATCAGCTGCGCAGCCAGAACCCTGGGCGCGTAGCGTAAGGAAGCCTCGAGTCGATCGTACTGACACACCTCTTGATCGGCAGACTTGGAAGCAGCCTTGAGGCTCTAGCCCTGCCTTGGCGCGATCGGGTTTGTGCCCAGCCGGGCACCACCGACCCGTTCAGCGCCCCAAAGCCGCCAGATACGGGGGTGACTCGCCCCCTCCGTGGAGCTCGACGGCCGCTCCCGAAATGTAAGAAGCAAGAGGAGACGCGAGGAACAGGCACAAGTCGGCCACGTCCCGGGGTGTGGCGAGCCTTCCGAGCGGCACGGTGGCAGCGACTGCTGCGACACCGTCGGGACCCCCGTAGTGATCGTCGGCAGCCTCGGTGGCCACCATCCCGGCGACCACGCAATTGACGCGCACGGTCGGCGCCCACTCCAGCGCGAGGGTGCGGGTCAGGTTGATCAACCCCGCCTTGGCGGCGCCGTAGGCGGCGCTGCCGGGTGAGGGTCGAAGTCCTGAGACGCTCGCGATGTTGATCACGGATCCCCCTCGTTCCTGATCCCTCATCACGGCGTTCGCCGCTTGTGCGCAGTAGAAGGGCGCGAGGAGATTGAGCGCTACCACCGACGACACGAATCGCGGGGAGGCGTCCGCAGCGGGGATCGAAGGTGATCCGCCCGCGTTGTTCACGAGCAGGTCGAGGCGTCCGAAGCGTTCGGCGGCCTCTCTCACGGTCGATGCCGCCTGGTCGGCTTCGCGAACGTCTGCGCGTACGAACACCGCCGTTCGACCTTCGGCGGAGGGAAGGTCGCGCTCCTCGGGCTCGTTGCGCCCACAGATCACGACGTCGGCACCTGCGCCGAGGAGGGTCTCGGTGATCCCTCGACCCACTCCCCTCGACCCACCGGTCACGATCGCCACCTGACCTGAGAAGTCGAGCGGATCGCGGCCTCCGGTCCCCGTGCTCATGGTGACCCAGCGATCATGGTGACCCGGTGCTCATAGCGCCGAGCAAATTACCGGAGTCCGAGGACTCCTCAGTCTTGGGCCTCGATGCCGCCCTGGCCTAGTCTGCTCAGGCTTCCTGACGGTCCATCAGAAACTCTCGAAAACCACCCCGGGGCAGGTCCATGGGTATCGAAACTCACCGAATCACAGCCGGCATCGCCGAAGTGGTGATCGACGTCCCCCCGGTCAACGCGCTCGATGTCTCTTCCTGGTTCGCCCTGGCAAACGCCATCACGGAGGCGGGGCGCGACCCCTCGATATGCGTTGTCGTCCTGAGGGCGGAGGGCCGGGGATTCTGCGCGGGTGTGGATATAAAGGAGATCGCCTCGGGGGGTGAGGCCGTGCTCGTGGGCGTGAACCGCGGGTGCGCCGCTGCGTTCGCTTCCGTCTACGACTGCGAGGTCCCTGTCGTCGCCGCCGTTCAAGGGTTCTGTCTCGGTGGCGGCGTCGGGCTCGTCGGCAACGCCGACATCGTCGTCGCCTCGGACGACGCGACTTTTGGCCTCCCCGAGGTGGACAGAGGGGCTCTCGGGGCAGCCACTCACCTGTCGAGGCTCGTGCCTCAGCACCGGATGCGCGAGATGGTCTACACGGCCACCGCGGCGACCGCCTCGGAGCTGCACCACTACGGCTCCGTGCTGCGGGTGGTGAGCCGCGAGGAATTGGTCGAGACCGCCCATGAGGTCGCGTCAGAGATCGCGGCCAAGAGCCCGACGATCATCCGGAGGGCAAAGGAGTCCCTGAACGGCATCGACCCGGTGGACGTGAAGCGCAGTTACCGCTTCGAACAGGGGTTCACGTTCGAGCTCCAAGTGGCAGGAGTGGCCGACGAGCAGAGGGCGGCATTCGTCGAGAAGCGCGACGCAGACACCTCCAAGTGAGCTCGTGACACCGCCTCGCGACAAGCGCACGACCGTCGAGGAAATGGTCGGAGAGCTGCGCAGCGGAATGACGATCGGCTTCGGCGGCTGGGGATCGAGGCGCAAGCCGATGGCCGCGGTCCGGGCGATCCTGCGTGCCGGCATCGACGATCTCACGGTCGTCTCCTACGGCGGGCCCGACGTCGGCCTGCTCTGCGCGTACGGAAGGGTGCGAAAGGTCGTCTTCGGTTTCGTCACGCTCGACTCGATCGCGCTGGACCCCCACTTCCGGCGCGCGCGCCAGGAAGGGTCGGTGGAGGCCATGGAGGTGGACGAGGGAATGTTCTACCTCGGGCTGCTGGCCGCCTCTCAGCGGGTGCCGTTCCTGCCGACGCGCGCAGGCCTGGGCTCCGACGTCATGCGGCTGAACCCGCAACTTCGCACCGTCGTGTCTCCTTACGACGACCGCGAGGAGCTGGTCGCCGTCCCCGCCCTCGAGCTCGACGCGGCGTTCGTGCACCTGAACCGCGCCGACACGAGTGGGAACGGCCAGGTTCTCGGCCCGGACCCGTTCTTCGACGACCTGTTCCTCGGCGCGGCACAGAGGCGCTTCGTCACAGCCGAGCGCGTCGTCGCTCCGGGGGAGCTGCTCGGTGAAGGGCCGATCCAGACCATCACGGTCACCCGTCTGCTCACCGATGCCGTCGCCCAGTGTGAACGTGGGGCGCACTTCACATCGTGCGCACCCGACTACGGGAGGGACGAGGAGTTCCAAGGCCTCTATGCCAAGTCCGCTGCCGACCAGGAGTCCTGGAGGTCCTTCTCCTCCAAGTACGTCGAGGTGGACGAAGCCGGCTACCGGGCGGCGCTGCGCGAGCTGTCGGAGACGTCGAGGTCGAGCGGGGGAGCCGGGTGAGCGAGTCGGCGGGCGGATCGCAGGACGTCACCAGGGCAGAGGTGTGCGTCGTAGCGTGCGCGGAGGCGTGGCGCGGAGACGGCGAGTTGCTGGCGAGCCCGTTCGGGACCATCCCGTCCGCGGGTGCACGCCTCGCACGCCTCACCTTCGAACCCGACCTCGTGCTCACCGACGGGGAGGCCGCCCTCATGGCCAACACGCCCGGTGTGTCCGGGCCCCGCGGGGAGCTGCTCCTCGAAGCGTGGCTCCCTTACCGGCGGGTCTTCGACGTGGTCTGGTCGGGCCGGCGTCACGTCATGATGATCGCCACTCAGATCGACCGCTACGGCAACCAGAACATAAGCGCCATAGGGGACTGGGCGAAGCCCAAGGCTCAACTAGTGGGGGTGCGGGGAGCGCCGGGCAACACCGTCAACCACCCGACGAGCTATTGGGTGCCCTCCCACTCTCCTAGAGCGTTCGTCGAGCACGTGGACGTGGTGTGCGGAGTCGGCTACGACCGCGCCGCGAGCGCCGGTGAATCGGCGACGCGCCACCACGACCTGCGCGTGGTGGTCACCAACCTCGCGGTGCTGGACTTCGAGACCCCGGACCACGCGATGCGCCTGCGATCGGTCCACCCCGGAGTGAGCGCGGCCGACGTGCAGGCCGCGACGGGATTCGAGCTCGTGATGGACGATCGAGTCCCCACCACGAGGTTGCCAGACGACGACGAGCTGCGCCTGATCCGCGACGTGATCGATCCCGACGGTCTGCGAGAAGCAGAAGTCTCGGCGTGACGACGCGCAGTCTCGAGCCCCTCACCGACGTGTGCACGATGCCCGAGGTGCCGGAACTGTGACCCTCGCTTCGATGCCCGAACCTCACCCGGCTCTTCGCACGCGACTGTGCGAACTGGTCGGCGTCAGGTATCCCGTGGTCCAGACGGGAATGGGGTGGGTGGCGGGCCCGAGGCTCGTGTCGGCCACCGCGGAGGCAGGCGGGCTCGGGATCCTCGCGTCGGCCACCATGAGCATCGGAGAACTCGACGCCGCGGTCGCAGAAGTCAGGTCGCG
>DAIQQK010000110.1:0-11064 GCA_036786835.1 Acidimicrobiales bacterium
GAGGCCCCGCCGCCGGTGCCACCCCCACCACCGAACCCGCTGATACCGCCGTCTGCGCCGCCCGAGTCGACACACACATACAGCACTTGACCCCCGACGAGTCCCGACAGCGTGCCATTGACTTCATCGCCAAGGCCCGCGACGCCCGTGTGCATTCCCGACGGGCCTCCAGCGGCACCGATTGCCTCGATCCCGACGGCGGTGACACCGGTGGGGACCGTGAAGGTAGAGCAGCCCTGGGTGGTGAACGGCACAGTCGTGGCGGCCGCGGCTGGGCTCGATCCACCAACCACCACGAGGCCCGTCGTGAGCAGGCTCGCTCCAGCGAGAAGGGCTGGCAATCTCTGAAATCGGGTTGTCAACATGGCGCTACCTCCAGCCCCCCGGCATTTCGGCATGCTACCAAGGTGCATGCTCTATGCACCGGGAGTGTCCTGCTGACCTCCAGGACTACCCTGCGCTTCACGAGATGGGCTTCATCAAAGTAAGAACCGCAATCGTGAAATCGAAATAACAGAGTCGTGAACGGGCGCACCCCATCATCGAGCAACTGATTTGGCTTTGCTCCCGTCCAAGTGACATCTGCAAGCGAACAAAAGTCGAGTGCGCTAACACTCGAAAGTCGGAACTGAATTCGCCGCTCGAAGGGACAGAGCCTAGGGTTCTCGACCCGAGACGCCGGCAACGCCGGTGCACCCGTCATGAGGTTTCCGAGGATGATTCCAGGGGCGAAATCCGGCCATCAGAAGATTTCTTCTTGAGCAGATAGTTTCACCGTTTCCGCTCGCTGCCGGGCAGGAAATACCTGGTCAGCCACAGCGTTCAGCCTGGCTTGGTTGTAAGCCAGCTGCTCTAACCAGCTGAGCTAAGCGCCCGGAACCTGTCAAATCTACCTGCGCCGTTCGACGGCCACCCTGTGAGGTCGCCGGACTCGCTCACCGCCCTTCTGGTTCGCGATACTCCGGGTGCCTGGGTGGACGTCCAGTTCCTCGATCCGACCGGGCAGCGGCAAGTCGTGGGAGTGCAACTGGCCGCCGGACCTCCTGCCTGACATCGGCGTCCGGACCCCGGCGTGAACTCGCACGGGGAAGCCGGCACCAATCCGAAGCAACGGACGACGTATCCGATGAAGGAGCACGACGGCAGTGACCGAGATCGACACCACCATCACCGACCACCTGCTCACGACGACCCGAGCGGTGCGAAAGCGGCTCGATCTCGAGCGCGAGGTCGATCCGTCGGTCATCCTCGAGTGTCTTCGCATCGCGGTTCAAGCACCGACCGGCAGCAATGCCCAAGGCTGGCGTTGGCTCGTCGTGACGGACCCCGAAAAGAGGGCGGCGCTCGCGCGCATCTACAACGAAGGGGGAGCGGGATACCTCAGGTCGGCCGCTTCGAACGAGATGGACGACCAGACGAGACGGGTGTACGAGAGCGCGTTGCACCTGACCGACATCCTCGGTCGCGTCCCGGTCCACGTCATCCCGTGCGTCGAAGGCCGAGCCGACAATTCCCCGAACATCCTTTCCGCATCGATGTACGCGTCGATCATCCCTGCTGCATGGAGCTTCATGCTCGCGCTGCGGAGTCGAGGACTGGGGTCGTCCTGGACGACCCTGCACCTGTTCAAGGAACAGGAAGCAGCCGAATTGCTCGGCATTCCTGCGAACGTGACCCAAGTTGCGCTGATACCTGTCGCCTACACCACAGGGGGAGACTTCCGGCCCGCCGTGCGCAGGCCGGTCGAACGCATCACCTATTGGGACACCTGGGGCACCACGCGATAGGTACGGTGTCTTGTGATGGCTCGCTTGAACGTCGAAGGAGAAGAGCTGGTCCTGGATCTCTCCGGTCTCGAGAAGGCAGAGGGATTCCACGGCAACATCCGCGTGCCGCTGTCGAGTGTGCGCGACGTTCGATACGTCGACGATCCCTGGCCGGAGCTGCGCGGGATCCGCGCACCTGGCACCGGCGTACCCGGAGTGATCGCGGTCGGTACCAGAAGGGGAAGCGGCATCAAGGACTTTGCCGCTGTGCACGGGCAAGGACCGGCGGTCGTCGTAGAGCTCGAGGGTGCCGACTTCGATCGCTTGGTGGTGACCGAGGACGACGCCATGACGTCAGTTGCAGAGTTGAGGCAGAAGGCCGGGCTCGCCTGACCTAGGCCACCTGACCTGGCCACCTCCCCCGAGCGCGCGTCATCCGGTCTCAGGTTGCGCGCCACCAGCCCCCTCGCCCCTCCCGGCCAGCGCGCCCGGACCGAGCCGTCGCCTCAGGCCGGCCTCGAAGTCCCGCAACGCAGGTCCCGCGTGCTGTTCCTTCAGCTTCGTGAGCGTGGGGTAGCCCGAGTCTCGCTCTGCGTCCCACTCGTCGGCGAAGCGACCGCTTTCGATGTCGTCGGCCAGCGAGCGCATGGTCGTGAGGAAGTCGAGATGGTCGTAGCGGCCGCGCCGAGTCAGTTGGCCGTACTGGCTCGTGGGGGAGTGGAACTCCGATTGCACCGCGTACCCGACCTCGCGAAGCAAGCGGTAGGTGCGTTCGACCTCACCGGACAGCACCAACTCGGTGATGATCGCCTCGAGAGGTATGCCGCGCTCGAGCATCGTCTGCACGAATGCACCGTTCACCGCGGTGAGCGCGGGCGAAAGCACCTGCTCGACCCCGAGATCGAGCACCGCTTCCTGCATGGCGGTCAGCTCGATCGCACCTTGCTTCAACCCTCCGATCGCCCGCGCCACCGCCAGAACCCGGGCTAGGGCGCTGCCGGTGACGTCGTGGTGGACCCCGACGGCGGTTATGAACCCCACGCCTTCCTCGAAGCAGCGCCTCACCTCAGGACCGAGCATGCGAGGTGCGACGAGCCCCGAGTCACCGGGGGGCACCAGGCGATCGAACGCGAGGGTGTAACCGCTCGCCACGATCACACAGGAGGAGGGGCCGGGATCGAGGCCCAGTAGGGCAATGACGTCGTCGGGAACGAGGACACAGATGACATCGGCCTCGTTCGCTCGGGCGAGGTCGTGCGTCTCGAACCCGTCCTGTTCGGCTTGCTCCCTGGTCTCGTCCCTTCGCACGCACACCGTCGGCGCCAAGCCGCTGTCGCGCAGGTTCAGCGCCCAGGAGCGGCCCTGATTGCCGTAACCCACGACTGCGATGGTCTCATCGGCGAGGTCTTGTAGGTGAGCGTCTTCCTCGTAGTACATGGTCGTCATGCGGACCATCATGTCGCGAGCCCACGTGAGTCAGCTTCCCGGCCCGGAGGCGGGCGGCAGCTCTAGCCGGGGACCGACCCCGCGCCCGACTGCGAACCTGACCGCGCACCCGAGCGGGATCCTGCGGTGTGGAGGGTTCTGTCCAAGTTGCCTGCGGTCACGATCCCGGCCAGTCGGTTGGAGGCGTCGAGGACGACGGCGGGAGAGCCTCCGGCCTCGGACATCTTCTGCAGCAGGTCTTCGACCGGTTCCTCCGGACGCGCGACGGGCACCGCGGCGATGGGAATCTCCAGCTGCCCGATTCGAGTGTCCGCATGCGACAGCGGCGGAACCGAATTGATGCGCTCGAGCGGGAGGATTCCCTCGAGCCAACCGGTGGAGCCGACGACCGCCACGGCGTCCGTCCTGTACCAGGGAAGGTGGTGGTGGACGAGCTCGGCGACCGTCGTGGACGACGCTATGGCCGGGGGATGAGGAGTCATGACGTCGGCGACCCGCAGTCCCTGCAGTCCGCGACGGACCTTTGCGACTCCCTCTTCCGCGCGTGCTGCAGTGAAGAGGAACCATCCGAGGAAGGCCGGCCAGAGCCCGTAGAGGTTGTCGTACCGGACGAACAGGGCAAAGCCGACGGCGATCAGCAAAATGCCGAATCCGCTTCCCACTCTCGCAGCGGTAACCGTCGCCCGATTCCTGTCGTGCGAGCGCATCCAGAGCCCCGAGCGAAGGATGCGGCCGCCGTCCAAAGGTGCGGCGGGGATGAGGTTGAACGCAGCGAGGAGCAGGTTGATCTTCCACAGCCAAGAAGGCACGGCGGCCACCAGTCCGTGCACCCCGACCGCGCTCATGAGTCCTTGCACGCCTGCGAAGACTCCGACGAGGAGCAAGCTCGTGCCTGGGCCGGCCGCCGCGATGCGAAAGTCGGCTCCTGGGGTGAGCGCTTCACCGCCGAGCTGAGCCACCCCTCCGAAGAGCCAGAGAGTGATCGAACGCACTGCAACCCCGTGACGGCGTGCGACGACGGCGTGCGAAATCTCGTGAGCGAGCAGCGAGCCGAAGAAGAGCACCGAGGCCACGAGAGCCGCCACCCAGTAAGTCGCCCTGGTGCCGACGTAGGACCCGGGGAAGACGATGTCCGCGAGCTCCCAGGTGACGAGCCCGAATATGACCGCCACGCTCCAATGGACGCCGACGGGGACTCCTCGATAGGTCCCGAGCCGGATGCTCTGTCTCACTCCTCCATCTTCGATCATCTGGTCGATCGACGCAGGTCGCGCAGCCCGCAGGCACGTGTGATAGGGATGCCGGGATGCCAGAGACGGGCTCCGAGCAGGCAAGGGGAGATCTCGACGGGCTCGTCCCCCAGAGGGACCCGCTGAGACTGCGCTCGCAGGTCATCGCCCACACCGCCCAGGACGAACGCGAGTCCGAGGCGCGCCTACGCATCCTCGAAGCCCTCGACTGCCTCGAGCGCCCCTTCGACAAGGAAGCGGATCCTGTGCACGTGACGGGCTCCGCCGTCGTCGCCGGCACGCGAGGGACGGTCTTGCACGTGCACCGCCGGCTAGGTCGCTGGATGCAGCCCGGCGGGCACGTGGACCCGGGCGAGGGCCCGGCCGATGCGGCGCTCCGGGAGTCACGGGAAGAGACGGGCCTCGAGCTCTCCCACCCGCCGGACGGGCCCCGGCTCATCCATCTCGACGTGCATCTTGCAGCGGACGGCCATACGCATCTCGACCTTCGATACCTGCTGATCGCTCCCGACGAGGATCCGTCGCCACCGCCCGGCGAGAGCCCCGAGGTCCGTTGGTTCCCCTGGGAAGAAGCAGACGGCTTGTGCGATGTCGCTTTGGCGGGGGCGCTGATCGTGGCGCGCCGTCAGCCGGAGGTCGAGGGCTTACGGCACAATGGCGGGTGAAGATGTCGGACGAAGAGCCGCCAACCGCACCTGAGGGGCCCGCCGCCGCGAGCCCCCGGTCGCCGTTGGAGCGACTTATCGAGATCCAGGACCACGACACGTCCATCGACCAACTGCAGCACCGTCGCGAGTTCCTGCCCGAGCGCGTGGAGCTGCGGACGATCGAGTCTCGCCTGTCGGTCCTCGACAACCGGACGAAGGAGATCGGCACACAGCGCGACGAGCTCGGATCGCGCCAGTCTGGCCTCGAACAGCAGATCGAGGCCTCCAAGTCCAGGCGTGCGGAGATCCAGCGCAAGATGTTCGCAGGCCAGGTGACCGCGCCGAGGGAGCTCCAGGCGATGGACGACGAAGTGAGGCATCTCGCCCGACACATTTCGGAGCTCGAAGACCGCGAGATAGAGGTGATGGAGGCGCTGGAGCCTGTCGACAAGGAGCTGTCGAACATCGAGGAAGAGCGGGTCACGCTCGATGCAGACGCCTCCGCCCTGCGGGAGAAGGTGGCGATCGCCGAGGCCGACATAGACGTGGACATCGCAGCTCAGCAGGCCGAGCGCGACGGCGCGGCCGCGGGTGTCCCACAGGACCTCATCTCGCGCTACGAGCAGCTGCGAAAGAGGCTAGGGGGCACCGGAGCCGCCCGACTCGTCGGCAACTCGTGCAGCGGGTGCCACCTGACGCTTCCCTCGATGGAGGTCGACAGGATCAGAAGGGCCGCACCGGACGCTGTGATCACATGCGATCAGTGCGGTCGCATCCTCGTGCGCTGAAGTCCGGGTGCTCGTCCTCGTACGACACGGAGAAGCGGCGGGCAACGCGGCGGGATCGCTGCTGGGGCGATCCGACTCCCCGCTCACCGATCGAGGACGCGAGCAGGCGGTAGCTCTCGCACCTCTGCTAGTTGGTGCGGGGCGTGTTGTCACGAGTCCACTGGCGAGGGCGCGCGACACCGCTGAAGCACTTTCGCTCGGTCTCCCGGTCGAGGTGGACGAGCGATGGGTCGAGGTGGACTACGGCGACTACGAGGGTCAGTCGCTCTCGTCCGTGCCGCGAAGGACCTGGGCGAAGTGGCGCTCGAACCCAGAGGAGCCCTGGCCGGGTGGGGAGTCGCTGTGCGACGTGAGCCGGCGCGTGGCCCAGTGCTGCGAGGAGCTGTTCACCCTCGAAGGAGCCGGCGCACGCGCGGACTCAGACTTGGTGGTGGTCAGCCACGTCTCTCCGATAAAGGCGGCGGTGGCTTGGGCGCTCGGCGCCGACGCAACCGTGGTGTGGAGGCTCTACTTGGCCAACGGATCGATCACTCGCATCGGTTGGGGAGCCGATGCCCCGGTCCTCCGCTCTTTCAACGAGACCTTCCCCGCCGCAGCGGCGCCCACGGCCGCAGCAGCGCCCACGGTCGCAGCCGATCTCAGGGATTGACGCGCACGAACTCGATGACCGCCGAAGCGAGGTCCTCGGGCCTGTCCTCTTGGAGGAAGTGACCGCCTCCGACGATCGTCGTGTGAGCTTGGTCGCGTGCCCCGGGAACCACGTCCTTGAACCGCTCGTCTGCTCCCCTCGTTATCGGATCGCTGTCGCTGAACGCGCACAGGAAAGGCTTGTCGAATTTCGCGAGTACCTCCCAGGCGCGCTTGTTCGCCTCTGAGGCAGGGTCATCGGGTCGGGTGGGGACCAGCAAGGGGAATTGCCGAGCACCTTCCTTGAAGCTCTCGTCGGGGTAGGGCGCGTCGTACGCGGCGACGACCTCGTCCGAAGGCGACGACGTGCACCCGCCGCCGACGATACGGCCCACCGGGAGCTCCGGCACTTCCTGGGAGAACTTCTGCCAGGCGAAGAACGCTTCGCTCATGTGGTCGTCACCAGTGGGCAGACCTGTGTTCGCGGCGACCACGCGCCTGAAGCGCTCCGGCTGCTCGGCAACCAGGCGAAGGCCTACGAGCCCGCCCCAGTCCTGCCCGAGGAACGTGATCCCTTCGAGCCCGATCCCGTCGAACAGCGCCGCTCGCATCCACTCCACGTGGCGCGCATAGGTGTAGTCGGTGCGCGAAGCCGGTTTGTCCGAACGGCCGAAGCCGACGAGGTCCGGCACCACGACGCGCATGCCCGCGCCGACGAGGAGCGGGACCATCTTTCGGTACAGGTAGCTCCACGACGGTTCGCCGTGGAGCAGGAGGACGACCTCGCCGCCATCATTGGCGCCGTCACCACTCCCGGCGCCCGCGGCGGGTGCCTCGTCGAGGTAGTGGACCCGGAGCACGTCGCCGGTGCCGTCGCCTGCGGGCACCTCGACGTAGTGAGGGTCGAACGAATAGCCGGGGAGCGAGCCGAATCGCTCGTCGGGCGTACGAAGGGCTTTCATGGAGGTCCTCCTCGAGTGGTCCGCAAGCACTCTAAGTGCACCGGCCGCAGGCTGGCAGACTGCCGAAGTGGCAACTCGAAGGGCGAGGACGTTGGCGGCCGGCGCGGGAGCTGGATCGCTGGCCCTGGGCGCATGGATGCTGATCCGGCGGTCTCGCCCTTCGGGCTCGCTCGGTACGCGGGGACCGGTCTCTGCCACGTCCTTCGCCACACGGAATGCGGCGCTCGTGAAGCTGGCGGGGCAGGTCGGCGCGGGGACCGCTTCCCACCGCGCCCGACGCATCTTCGCCTCCGCAGCGCGCAAGGAGGCCCTCGACGAAGAGAGGCAGATCCGAAGCGCGCAGCAGGTCGTGGAGACGCTCGGGAACATGAAGGGCGCGCTGATGAAGATCGGCCAACTGGCGAGCTTCCTCGACGACGCGATGCCCGAGCCGGTGCGCGAGGTGCTGTCGCAACTCCAGCAGGACGCGCCCCCGATGAGCGCGGAACTCGCCGCGTCGATGATCTCCTCGGAGCTGGGCTCTTCGCCTGAGAAGTTGTTCGGGAGGTGGGACCCCGTGCCGATCGCGTCTGCCTCGATCGGGCAGGTGCATCGTGCCATGACAGTCGACGGGCGCGCGGTTGCGGTCAAGGTCCAGTACCCGCAGATCGCAGAGGCGGTGGGCGCGGATCTCATGAACCTCGAGCTCGCGGGCTTCGGTCTCGGGTCGATGTTTCCGGGACTCGACTCGCGAGCCCTCGTCGCCGAGCTTCGGGCGCGCCTCACCGAGGAGCTCGACTACTTCCAGGAAGCCGCCAACCAGCGACGCTTCGCTCGTTGGTACAAGGACCATCCGTTCATCAGCGTCCCCGATGTCGTCGACGAATTGAGCAGCGCGCGCGTCCTTACCACCGAGCTTGGCGAGGGGGTGCGCTTCGACGTGATGGAGACCTGGTCGCAGGACGAAAGGAACCTCGCCGCAGAAGCCATCTTCCGCTTCGTGTTCAGGAGCCTCTACAGGTTCCATGCCTTCAACGGTGACCCGCACCCGGGCAACTACCTGTTTATGCCCGGAGGGCGGGTCACCTTCGTCGACTTCGGGCTGGTGAAGTCGCTCACCCCGACGGAAGTGGCACTGTTGTTCGACCTCGTGCGCGCCTCTGTCATAGAGCACGATCCCGTCCGCGTACGCCACGCCTGTGAGCGCGCAGGGTTCATCGCGCCCGGGGCTCCAGTCGACGAAGAGCGATTGTTGGAGTTCATGGAGATCTTCTGGGACGCGGTTCGCCGAGACGACACCACGACGATCACGGCACAGTGGGCGAGCGAGGTCTCCAGGCGTTACTTCGGAGGCCGGGCCAACTTCGGTGACGTCATGGAGCATGCGGGGATGCCGCCCGCGTACGCGGTCCTTCAGCGCATCAACCTCGGGCTTCTGGCGATCCTGGGGCGACTCGAGGCGACGGCCAACTGGCGGCGCATCGCCGAGGAGCTCTGGCCGACCGCCGCACCTGCCTCTACGGAGCTCGGCCGGCTGGAGTCGCAGTGGTGGGACGCGACCCATGGCGGCGAAGCAACCGACGGGGGCCTCGCAACGTCCGCCGGATCAAGCTGAGGGGCTCACGCTCCTCGTCCTCAGGGTCTGTGGTCCTCTAGTCTCGGCGTCGATGCGCGCGGTGGTGTGCCAGGAGCTCGGCTCGTTGGGCAACGTGATGGTGTGCGAGCGTGACCCGCTCGTCGCCGGTCCCGGGCAGGCTGTGGTGGACGTACGGGCAGCCGGTGTGAACTTCGTCGACGGGCTCATGTGCCAGGGCCTCTACCAGATCAAGTTCCAAGCTCCGTACGTTCCCGGCGGGGAGGTGGCGGGTGTCGTCTCGGCAGTAGGCGACGGGGTGACCGAGGCGCGCGTCGGCGATCGAGTGATGGCGATGTGTGGTCTGGGTGCCTTCGCCGAGCAGGTGGTGGTCCCGGTGGCGTCGTTGGCCCACCTCCCCGAACGCCTTGGATTCGGGCAGGCGGCAGCGTTCATCCAGAGCTACAGCACCGCTTGGTACGCGCTCACGCGGCGGACCTCGCTCGCGCCGGGGGAAAAGGTGCTCGTGCTCGGGGCGGGCGGGGGAGTCGGCCTCGCTGCGGTGGACGTGAGCGTGGCCCTCGGGGCCTCGGTGATAGCGGCAGCGTCGAAGAAGGAGAAGCTCTTCGCGGCCGAGGCGATGGGCGCCTCCGCGACGATCGCCTACGAGGACGAGGACTTGAAGTCCCGAGCTCGAGAGCTCTCCGGTGGGGGAGTGGACGTCGTCGTGGACCCCGTCGGAGGGCGCCACAGCGAACCGGCGCTGCGCGCGCTCAGAGCGTTCGGTCGATTCTGTGTGATCGGATTCGCAGCGGGATCTATACCGACCGTGCCTCTAAACCAGGTCCTCCTCAACAACCGGACGGTCGTCGGTGTCGATTGGGGAGCTTGGGCGATGCGCAACCCTGCAGGCAATCGGCAGCTTCTCGACGAGCTCGTAGAGATGGTGAGCTCGGGACACCTGCATCCGGTGGTGCCCGCAGAGTGGCCGCTCGAAGACGCGGTTCTCGTGATGACCGGGCTCTTGCAGCGCTCGGTCACTGGAAAGGCAGTCCTCGTCCCCTGAGTGGCGGATGCGCCGAGCCGATGTGCTCTGCGGGTGCTTCTCGCCGACGCCAGGAGGGTCAGGAGGAGCCGGGGGAGAACCGACTGGTGAAGGAGATCGCCTCACCGGTCGAGGGCTTGCGCTGGCGTTCGAAGATTCGGTCGTATCCGGTGTGACGGATCCTCCAGCCCTCGGCGAGCCGGACGTATTCGTCTTTGTAGAGCGCCGTTCCGTGCATCTCGAGATCGATCGCCGGAAGCATGACGAGGTCCTCGAGGTACCAGGTCCCCCTGGCCTCGGTGTCGGAGACCTTCTCTATCTCCGGATGGTGCCCCGTGTGCATGGTGACGATCCCAGGGTCCGAGAGCGACTTCTTCAAGAACTCGACGATCGCCGCGCGTCCGTTCTGCGAGAGCTCGCCCGATTGGAACGCCGAGGTCGCATCCTCGGTCAAAAGCGCACCGAGTTCGTCGAAGCGCTTGGTGTCCAGCAGGCGGAAGTACGCGTACTTGAGCTGACGGATCGCCTCGATGTCGTCGACGGCGCCTTCACCCGGTGCCGGGGGCGACATCGTGTCGCTACCGATCCCCTCTCGAGGGGATCCCCGCCGGGCGACCGGGCTCCGAGGAGGGACCCCCGCCTGATCCCGAAGACTCACCGAACGCGGGGCTCGCGGGGACTTCGCCGCCGAAGAGGCGAGCCACCTCCGCCTCGACCTGCTGGTACGCGATAGCTGCGTTCTGGAGGAGTGAGGCGATTCCGCTGATCGACTTCTGCATCTCGGCGGCAGCACGCTCCCACTTCATGCAGAGCCCTGAGAACTGCTGGTAGCCGGCGCCTGTCCAGTCTGCGGAGATTCCTTCGATCACCCGGACGACATCGGCGACCGCCGACTTGATCTGGGTGGCTCCCTGCTCGACCTGGCCTGCCGCGACCTGGAGACGCTCAGGCGAGACTTGGTATCTGTTGGAGGTGCTGTTG
>DAIQQK010000265.1:0-3025 GCA_036786835.1 Acidimicrobiales bacterium
CGAACTCGATGCTTGGCTCTCCAGACCAAACGATGCACCGAATGGTCACACTGCAGTCACGTTTCATTCACACACCAGCTCTGCTTCCAGTGACGTGACGAACAGTTCACCGTGTGTTCCTTGTCCCAAGGACCAACGTGGGCTCATGCTTGAAGCACACGCGGAGTGACGTCGCGCTCGTCGGCGGCGACGGAGTCAGGAGCCTCAGCGTGGCGCTCCGAACCTACCCACGGGTTCGGACGCGTCTGCAGGGCGCGGTGCTATCAGGGTGAGTCCAGGCAGACATCGCCGTTCGTGTCTCGCACCATCACCCGAAGGACGTCGAACGCCCGGCGTGCAGGTGCCGTGCCCGTGACGTTCTGAATCTCGCTACGGAAGCTGTCAGAAATCGCTTCCGAGTCTTCCAGCCCGTCGTCCCAGAACGACATGGCCACAATCTCGGGTCGTGGACTCAGCTCGCTTTGAAGGGCGACAAAGCCCAAGAAATGCGGCAACTGTGAGAAGCGTGGCAGTACATCCTCCTGGATGCGTCGGACAACCTCGGGAATGAGAGGTTCCTCGACAAAGAAGCTGACACACCGGCTCTTCATGGCGATGAACACAGATGGTTGGTGACAAGACGATGGTTCATCGTTTCCCTCCGAATCCTCGGCGCGGAGCCCGTATGTATGAAATCGTGGCGGTGGGCCATCTCTTGATCTATGGCGAGTCCTCCTTCGGTTCCGTCTCGGGCATAGGTTCCACGACCTCTCCATTGCCCTTCTCGGCATCAAGGGCGCGGCGCAACGCGTCCTCAAGCCCCTCGGGATAGAGATTGGGACCTTCGTCAGACTTGTGGCGGTCCGGCATGAGCGGCTCTCAACGGTATAGGGATGGCCATTTCAATCCGGAAGGAACGGCGAGACGCAGAACCTGCAGCATCACGACGAAGGAACGCTATTCCACGTCCCGCCGAATCCCTCCCTGACACTTGGAGACGTTGGGGCGAATTACCACCAACAAGTGTCGGACGAAAATGATAGCCGCTCGTACCGCCATCACAGATGCAGAACTCATTGCCCTCGGGATCGGCCATGAGAACCCAGTGCCTGCCATGCTCGGCCATCACGTCCGATTTCAAGCGCTGTGCGCCGATCTCTTCGAGCCGAGTGACCAGACCCTCAATGTCGGGCACCTCGATGTCAACGTGCATCCGGTTCTTCCCGGCCTTGTCCTCCGAAACGCGCTGAAGAAGCAACTTTGGGCCAGGCCTGCCGTCGGGAAGCAGTAGCACGTAGTTCTCGACAGATCCGACGGTGACATACCCGAGTGCGCTCGCCCAGAACGTCGCCAACGCCTCAGGATCACGGCAAACGAGCACAAGGCCGAGCCCCGGTTCGCTGGTCATGCTCTCTCGTCCCTTACCCTTCCGGCAATCCAGGTGAATGGCTGGATCGCACCCCCTGGGGTGGTGTGCTCCTCTCGACCCGTTGCCACGACCTCGAAGCTCGCACCCAGCCCACATGCAAGGTCGTCACGAGAGTATCGATTGACACGGAGACCCGAGCAATACTCGGGTCCGTCTGCGGCGAATGTGATGATCACAGCGCCACCCGGGCGCAGAGCCAGGCGAAGCGTCCGAAAGTAGTTCTCCCGCTCGCGACGATCGCCCAGGAAGTGGAACACGGCCCGGTCGTGCCAGAGATCGAAGCGACGCTCGGGCTTCCAATCCAGGAGGTCCTGATGCAGCAGCGTGACGCTGTGCATGGGACCCAGCCTTTCGCGTAACGCGTCGAGTGCCGACTTGGAAACGTCGAGGACGGAAAGGTCGCGAAAGCCTCGCTCGAGCGGGGCATCGACCAGGGGCGACGCACCACCGCCGATGTCGACGACCGAGGCATCGATCGGAGTCCCCAAGCCCTCGATCAGCTCGATCGAGACCGTGGCCGCAGGTTGACACCAGCTCACCCCGGCAAGACCATGACGTTCGTAAGCGGCATGCCAGTGCTGTGCCCCTTGGGTGCCGTCGCCTCGGGCATCGCCCCTGTTTGGGAGGCTACCGTCTGTCTCACAGCTTGGTGCGACGAGCAAGCGCGTCGGACTGAGAGTCGGTGACCGTCTCGACGGAGGTGCACGCGATGAATATTCGTCCGGACGAGCGGCGCTCACCCTTTTCCCCGCCACTTGCGCCTCAGGTACCCGACCCTGTTTGGACCCGTGCCACCCAAGCGATTGTCTCTGGACGACCGAGTCGCCGACCAGATTCGCCTCTCAACGAGTCGGTCGTATTCGCTTCGACGTATCACGCTGGTGGCCCGATCGCCTACGGGCGCGACGGGAACCCAACGTGGTCAGCGTTGGAAGAAGTGATCGGCGCCCTGGAGGGGGGTACGGCCGTGAGCTTTGCGTCAGGGATGGCGGCGGTGGCCGCTGTCTTCGAGCAAGTCAGTGTGGGCGGCGTCATCGTCCTGCCCGTCGATGGCTACTACGGCACGCGGACCTTCCTCGACGCCAAGGTGCCCGGGCGTTGGATGATCCGTTTCGTTGACATCTGGGACACTGAAGCCACCGTGGCAGCGTGTGAAGGCGCTGAGCTCCTATGGATCGAGTCGCCGACGAACCCCAAGCTGGATATCGCTGACATTCCGGCGCTATGCGAGGCGGCCCATGCGCTCGGTGTGCGCGTGGCGGTGGACAACACCTACATGACGCCGCTGGGGCAGCGCCCACTCGACCTCGGCGCTGATCTGGTCGTCCACAGCGTCTCAAAACTGCTCGCCGGACATGCCGATGTGGTGCTGGGTGCGGCGGTGACGGCACCAGGCTCAGATTTGTGCACCGGCTTGCGCCGACAACGGTCCATGGCCGGCGCGATCCCCGGGCCGATGGAGGCATTTCTCGCCTTACGCGGCATCCGCACATTGCCACTGCGCTTTCGCCAGTCCCAGGCAAGCGCAGAGGAGCTCGCTTCTCGACTCTCGGCTCATCGGGCGGTGGAACGCGTCCGCTATCCCGGCCTAGCTGCGGACCCCTGGCACGATCGCGC
>DAIQQK010000266.1:0-2997 GCA_036786835.1 Acidimicrobiales bacterium
TCGGACATCCCGCCCCGTCCGAGCAGGCCGGCGAGACGGTAACGGTCGGCCAGAAGGTCAGTGGTCGAAGTCATCGTCAGTGGTCACCGTGCTCACCGGCGCGACGTGCTGATGGACCGGCCACATCATCGAGCGCCAAAGTCGCCGATCGAATCTCAAGATAGTCGTTCGCGGTCGGGGTCCCAAACCCGACGGCAATCCCGTTGAGGGCCGATCCGGGGCCGCTATCCCACCGGAAGCCGAGAAGTTCGGCCAAACATTTGGACAATCGTGAAAAGACGCAGGTAGTCCGCCTGCGTTCCGCATTCCCCAGGTGGTATCACGGTGTCGACGCTCACGAAGAATCGGTATGGTTGTTGAGCCAGTCCTTTGTGCCGATTCTCCGCGTCAACTCGACTACCAAGGAGGGGCCCAGCAATGGCATCTGGCTTGCAACCCGACAACTGGCGAGACCAAACGAGCCGCGTGGCTTGGGAACTCGATCGTGCTCACTCGACCATCGAGGATCTCAGTGTCGCGCTCGATGAAGGCGACGAGCTCGCCGCGCAGCAGACTCTCCGATTGGCCCAGGATGCTGTCACCTCCGTGGCCCACTCGGTCAAAGCCATGCGCGCCAAGCTCCCGCCCGATGCTGACTCGAACGAACCAGAGGTCATCGGGTCGACATTGGCAGTTGGGGGATCGGGGGTTGCAACCATTGCGTTGGATGTGCTCGTGAACGCCATGGTTGCATTGGCACTGACCGACGACACGAACGAGACAGACTTCCTGGTCGGTGCCTGCGTCGACGCCGAGAGCGCCTACGAAGTCAGCGCCGCAGTGCTGCAGGCAGCTCCGGAGAGAGACGGCGCGGCGATGCTGGACCTGCAGCGCGCCTTCGAGACCGAGGGTGGGATCGCTCTTCGGAAGAAGCTGACCCGAGCCCGCCCCCAGGTGCGCAAGATCTACGAGCGGGCCCGACAGGCGGCCTGATTCTCGATCCCCCGGATCGGCGCATCCGAATCGCTCGCCGGCGCGATTTCAGGTCGATCAGGTGCCGTCGACTCGAAAACGTCCGAGAGCCGTGGCCACCGTGCCCAGCAACCGTTCAGGTGGGACCGGCTTTTCGAGATACGTCACGACCTTGGCATCGACCCGAGCTCGAGTGGCCTCGTCGAGGGAGTAAGCAGAGACGAGCACCACCACCTGCGGAGCCACGAGCGCCTCGAGCACAGACAGCCCGTCTCGACGCGGCATGCGGAGGTCGAGCAGGACCACTCCCACCGAACGCTCGTCCAGAAAGCGCAGTGCCACCTCTCCGTCCTCTGCAACCGCCACGGTGTAGCCCGATCCACGCAGTATCTCGGTCCACGTCGACCGGAGCCCAGCGTCATCATCGACTACGAGTACGTCGACACTCGACCGTGGAGGGCTGTTGGATCCAAGCGGTGAGTTCATACCGCTCCTCCAGTACCTGGCCGTGAGCGCGGTGGCGACGCACGCCCATTATCGACTTTCACCATGGACAACGAGACGGGGAGATCACCTACACGGTGATGAGTGAAAGCACGTATGGGGCATCCCAGCGCACCTCACGGTCGCGTTCGACACGGCTCGAGGCGATGGTCCGGGAACGGGCGGCCGCCTACCGAACGTCTGTTCCCTGGAGGCAGGCGCGACGGTTTGATCTCGAGTCACGCCTCTCGATGTCGCGCCTGGGCGAGAGAAAAGCGGGACGTTCGACGCTCCCCGGGGACCAAGCACATCGTTGGGTGGACCCGAGCAATACCGAGCAGGGCCATTAGCCTTTGCAGCAATGAGAGTTCGGCAGGTCGACTTGACGAGAGTGAGGCTCCGAGCATGGATCCTGTGTGCCTTCATCGTCCTGACCAGCCTGTTCGTCACGGGTCCGGTGCTCCCAGGCTCGGCCGGCGCCGCGACGCCCAGCGTCTTGAACGCCTACGCCTACCTCAACCGTGCAATGGACCTCTACGCCACCGGGTCAACGCCCCGGCTGGTGCAGAGCTTTACGGGGGGGACACTCGGCCGCCAGAGCTTCACCGACTCGGAGACCTACGACGACGCCCTGATGATCGACGCCTACCTCACCGAAGGAACACCTGACGGCCTGGCGCGGGCGAAGGTCATCGGAAATTCCCTTCTTCTGGTTCAGGCTCATGACCCAGCTCACGATGGTCGCATCAGGGAAGGCTACGCGCCGGCTCCTCTTGCCACGACGACGAAGCATGGCCGTCAGCACATCAGAGTTCAGATCAGGGACAAGACCAGTGATGTCGGCAACATGGCCTGGGTGGGTATGGCCCTTGCCCGTTTGTATGCCGCCACCAGCAGCACTGCGTATCTCTCTGGCGCCGAGTCCATCGGCGCCTGGGTCATTCGGAATTGCTACGACCAACGCGGCGCCGGGGGATACACGGGTGGGAAACTTGCCAATGGGGCTCGGATCAGATGGAAGTCCACCGAGCAGAACATCGACCTCTTCTCTCTGTTCACGATGCTTCGCACCGAGACCGGTAACTCCCAATGGACCAGCGATGCCGCCCGGGCCAGGACTTTTGTGGATGCCATGTGGAACCGGAGTACGGGCTCGTTCTCTGTTGGGACGACGACCAACGGTGTGTCGGTTAACACCACAGAACAACCGGAAGACGTGAATAGCTGGTCCTACCTGGCACTGCAAGATCCGGCGTTCAATTCTTCCATCGATTGGAATGTGCACCACCTGTCGGTGTCAGCGGGCGGGTTCAGCGGGGTGAGTTTCTGCTTGGGTGACAAGAGCGGAGTGTGGTTCGAGGGCACCGCTCACGTCGCAGATGCTCTCGAGATCCGACATGGCAACGGAGACGGTCAACTCGCGAACCAATTTCTCTCCGACATCCAATTCGCTCAGACGAACGGTCCCAATGGCGACGGGCTCGGGATCATTGCTGCATCAAAGGACAGACTGAGCGACTGTGACGGGGATTACTACTACTCGTCCCTTCACACTGGCGCGAC
>DAIQQK010000111.1:0-10644 GCA_036786835.1 Acidimicrobiales bacterium
CCGTGGCTCGATAGAAGGGCTCGGCAACCGGTGCCCTCCAGTCCACGACGAGCGGTTCGAGGTCATCGGCCGAGACGCCGAGCCGGCCGATGTGGAACCTCTCGGTCCTGCCTCCCGCGATCCGGTCGATGCGGCCGAAGCACAGGGGCTGGTCGCCCACGTCGAGTTGCTCCAGGCGAGCGAGGCTCGTGCGGACGATGACGTCGCGCTCCTCACGGAACTGAAAGGTGCCACCGCGGCCCTGGTCGAGAACGGATTCGAGGAGCTGCTGGGTCTGTGCTCGAAGCCGGTCCAGGCGCTCGTAAGCACGGTCGACGTGGGCCTGTTCCGCCTCGAGCTCAGGATGTCCTTCCACAAGCGGCTCCCTAAGGTGAGCCCACGATCATACCGCCCGGCCGCTGCGTGACCCCCGCTCGTCGCGGTCGTGAAATCGGCCCGCGAGAGCACCGAAAACGGCCCGAGGAGCCGTCGGCGGAGGGTCCGATAGCGTCTCTCGAGTGCCGTTGGCAGACTCGGTGTTCCTCCGTGCCTGCCGGCTCCAGCCGGTCGAGCACGTGCCGGTGTGGTTCATGCGCCAGGCCGGGCGCTCGTTGCCCGAGTACCGCGACTCGCGGGGTGCCGAGAGCATCCTCGACGTCGTGCGTCGCCCGGAGCTCGCCGCGGAGCTGACCCTTCAACCGGTTCGCCGTTACGGAGTGGACGCTGCGATCCTCTTCTCCGACATCGTCGTGCCGCTGTCAGCAGTCGGGTTCGGCGTGGAGGTCGAGCAAGGCCTCGGGCCCGTAGTCGCCCGACCGTTCGCGTCGGACGCCGATCTGAGGCGCCTCAGGCCCCTCGAGCCCGAGCTGGACACGCCCTATGTCATCGAGGCGATCCGGCTCGCGGTCGAGATGCTCGCGCCGCTCGGTGTGCCCCTCATCGGGTTCGCGGGCGGACCTTTCACCTTGGCGAGCTACCTCGTCGAAGGCCGACCGTCCCGCACCTACTCCAAGACGAAGGCGCTGATGCTTGGCGACACACGGCTTTGGAGCGCCCTGCTCGACGCCATCGCCGACATCACATTGGCATCCGTGCGCTCCCAGGTCGTCGCGGGGGCAGCCGCCGTGCAGCTCTTCGACAGCTGGGTCGGCGCGCTCTCACCTATCGACTACGAGCGACACGTGCTCCCCTGGAGCCGCAAGGTGCTCGAGGGGATCGCGGACCTCGGGGTCCCACGCATCCACTTCGGGGTGGGGACCGGGGAGCTGCTCGCGTCGATGGGCAAGGCGGGGGCTGAGGTCGTCGGCGTCGACTGGCGGGTCCCGCTCGACGAGGCGCGGTCGAGGGTCGGACCGGGAATCGCCCTACAGGGGAACCTCGATCCAGCGGTTTGTCTGGCGCCATGGGAAGTCGTGGCGCGAGAGGCCTCGGAAGTGCTGCGGCGAGGCTCGGGCATCGGGCACGTCTTCAACCTCGGGCACGGAGTGCTACCCGAGACCCCACCCGCCACGCTCGAACGACTGGTGGAGCTCGTGCACCGCACCTCACCCGACTCCCTGCGTTGAGCCCCGATCCCACCCGAGCCGGCGACCGGCTCGTAGGCGTGCTCGTGATGTCGCACGGGACTCCACGGACGCTCGCGGAACTTCCGGCCTTCTACACCGAGATCCGCCGCGGCCGGCCCCCCACCCCGGAACTGCTCGCCGATCTCGAACGGCGCTATGCCGCCATCGGCGGCGCGTCACCGTTGACGCAGAGAACCGAGGCTCAGGTCGCGGGCATAGCGAAGGCACTCGAGTCGCTCGTTCCCGAACGGTTCGTCGTGGCATCCGGTGCCAGGTTCTGCTCACCTCGCATCGAGGACGCGATGTCGGAGCTCGCGCGCGCCGGGACGAGACGCGTGATCGGGATCGTGCTCACACCCCAGTCGTCGGTCGCAAGCGTCGGCGAGTACGCCCGCCGGGCCCGCGATGCGGCCGGCGCCGCGAGTGCCGAGGGCGAACCGATCGACCTCGAGATGGTCGAGCACTGGCACGCCGCTCCAGGCCTGGACCGGATCCTCGCCAGGCGCGTGCTCGATTCGGTCTCTCGAATCGACCCGGGGCGAGACGGAACGGTCGAGGTGTTGTTCACGGCACACAGCGTCCCGTCACGCCTGATCGAGCAAGGCGACCCCTACGCGGACCAGGTCACAGAGACGGCGCAAGCGGTCGCCAACGCCGCGGGAATCGACCGTTGGCGGGTCGCGTGGCAGAGCGCCGGCAGGACGGACGAGACGTGGCTGGGCCCCGACGTGCTCGAGGTGATCGCCTCGCTCGGTGGTTCCGACGTGTCAGGTGTCGTGGTTTGCCCGGTCGGGTTCGTGTCGGATCACCTCGAGGTCCTCTACGACTTGGACATAGAGGCCGCTCGAGCCGCAGAGCAGGCGGACCTCGACTTCGCGCGCACGGCCTCGCTCAACGACGATCCCGAGTTCTGCGAGTTGATCGCGCGTGTGGTGATTGATGCCGCCCGCTCGGGCGCGAGCTCAGCTTGGGATTCGGAATCGGAATCGGCAAGTTGACCCCAAGCGAAACGGCGGTACCGACCGTCTGTGTCGTGGGCGGAGGGATCACGGGTCTCGCTGCTGCGTGGGAGCTCGCGACGGCCGAGCGATCTCGGGCACGCGTGGTCCTCCTCGAATCCGACTCACGCCTGGGCGGCAAGCTCCGCACGACAGACTTCGGCGGGAGGCCTGTGGACCTGGGCCCCGACGCCTTCCTTGCGAGGCGTGAAGAAGCCCTGAACCTTTGTCGCGAGCTCGGCCTCGGCCCCGACCTGGTGGCTCCGGGGGCGAACCGCAGCTATGTGTGGGTCCGCGGTCGCCTGCGGCGGCTGCCGTCGGGGCTCGCTCTCGGAGTGCCCACCCGCTTCGTCCCGCTGGCACGGTCGGGAATCTGCTCGCCCCGAGGTCTCACGCGCGCAGCGCTCGACCTCTCTATCCCTTTTTCATCGCGGCGCCGCTCGGGCTCTCCTGGCGAGGAGCACCACCAAGAAGGCCTCGACGCGCTCGTGGACCAATCGGTGGGGTCCGTAGTCCGGCGCCGACTCGGAAACGAGATCAACGACCGCCTCGCCGACCCCTTGATCGGGGGCATTCACGCTGGAGGCGTGGACACGACGAGCGCGGCGGCGGTGTTCCCCCAACTGCTCGAGGCCGAGACCCGGCCGGGAAGCCTGATGCGGGCTCTGCGCGCCGCCCCTCGAGACGGGCCCGTTTTCATGACGCTTCGAGGCGGGATGGGACGCCTGACCGAGCGGCTGCGAGCCGCTCTCGTCGAGCGCGGGGTGGACATCCGCCAGGGAGCTGCGGCCGAGTCCCTCGACATCGACAGTTCTTCCACCTCTTGGCGCCGCTGGTCGATCGGAATACCAGGAGGTCGAGTCGCCTGCGACGGCGTGGTGGTCTGCATCCCGGCTCCCGACGCGTCCAGGTTCGTTCGTCGGGTCGACGGCGTCCTGGCGGAGATGCTCGGTTCGATCCGGTACGCGTCGGTGACCCTGGTCACCATTCGGATGCCGCGATCGGCATTCACCCGAGCGCTCGAAGGTACCGGATTCCTCGTCCCGGTGGCCGAGGGACGTCTTCTCACGGCCTGCACGTGGCTTTCGTCGAAGTGGCCCGAGCTCGAGCGCGAGGAAGACGTGCTGTTGCGCGCGTCGATGGGCCGTTACGGTGACGCGCGCGCCGACGAGTTGACCGACGACGAAGTGGTGTCGCGCGCGCTGGAAGAGCTCGGCGAGATGCTCGGTTTCGTCGCCAAGCCGCTCGAGGCTCTCGTGACGAGGTGGCCCGGGTCGTTCCCGCAGTACTTCGTCGGCCATCGCCGGCGCGTGCAGCAGATCGAAGCGGCTGCTGCTTCTCATCGCGGACTCGTGCTCGCGGGCGCGGCGCTGCACGGGATCGGCATACCCGCGTGCGTCGGCAGCGGTCGGGGCGCTGCCGTGCGCCTCCTGGGCGAACTGGAGACGAGCCCGCGGGTGGCCGGGTGAGGGTGAGGTGGACTGCGCTCGAACGCTGGGCTCGGCTTCTCGTCCCGGCCTTCGTGGCCGGGTTCGGTCTTGCGTTGTCCCTCCCGCCGTTCGGGTTCTGGATCCTCGCCTTCCCCTCGGCGGCATTGTTGTGGTGGCGACTGCAGGGGCTTCGTTGGCCCACGCGTCTCCTGCTCGGGTGGGTGAGCGGCCTCGGGGTCTTCGTCCCGAGCCTCTGGTGGGTCACGGCGTTCAACGTCTACGGGGGCGTGATCCTCATGCTCGCGGAGTCACTCGCGCCTGCCCTCGCGTGCGCAGCAGCACCTCGTCGTCTCGGGCGAACCCCGGCGCTCGCCGGGGCGATGGTCCTCGCCGAGGGGCTGCGCGGCATCTGGCCGTTCGGGGGCCTACCCATGGGCGGCGTGGCCCTGGGGCAGGCGGGTGGCCCCCTGGCAGACGCAGCACGCCTCGGAGGACCGTTGCTGCTCGTCGGAATGGTGTGGCTAGGCGGGGCGGGCCTCGGACTTGCGGTTCAGTGCGCGCTGTCCCGGGCCCGCTCTCGCGGAGATCGGACGTGGGTCCCGGGCCCAAGGGTCGGGGGAACGGTCCTCGCTGCGGTGGGCTCTGTGTCGGTCGTATGCGCCCTCGCCATCTGGGGTGGCTATTCCTCTGACGGCGGCCCGGCGGTTTCGCGCCTCAGGGTCGCCGCCGTCCAGGGCGGTGGCGTTAGAGGAGTGAGCAAATCCCAGGTCAGCCCGCAGACCGTCTATAAGGCCCAGGTCGACGCGACGAGCGAGATCCCCCGTTTCGACGGAGGGAGGCCACCGTCTCTCATCCTGTGGCCCGAGGACGTCGTGGCCCTGAACGACCGGCTCGACTCCGATCCCGCGAGGGGCGCCCTCGCCATGATCGCCGTCGAGCAACGCGCCACGCTCGTGGTGGGAGTGACCGAGAGCATCTCGAGCACGAGCTTTCTCAACGAGATCGTCGCCTTCTCCCCCTCGGGCCGAATTGTCGGACGTTTCGAGAAGGTGCATCGGGTTCCCTTCGGCGAGTACGTCCCGTTTCGGGGATTCTTCAAACACTTCGCAGATCTCTCGGGCGTGCCTCTGGACGCTGTCCCCGGTCATGGCAACGGGCTCCTTCGCACACCTGCAGCTCCTCTCGGAACGATGGTCTCGTACGAAGTGTTCTTCGCAGAGCGCGGGTGGCTCCCCACTCGAGCTGGTGCGCAGTTGCTGATCGTCCCGACGAACACTTCTTCGTACGCGACGAGTCAAGTGCCGTGCCAGGAGGTCGCTTCGGCGCGATTGCAGGCGATCTCCGAGGGACGAGACCTCGTGCAGGCAGCGCCGACCGGCTTCAGCAGCTTCATCGACAACGACGGACGAGTCTTGGAGCGAAGCTCTCTCGGGACCCGCTCCGTGCTGGTGAGGGACGTATCGCTCAGAACCGGGCGCACGGTCTACGAGCGGGTGGGCGACCTGCTGGTTCTCGTCGCAGCGGGTGTTCTCGTGTTGCTCGGATGGGGGCTGTCGCTCATGCGCGCCGAGACCTCGGAGGCCGCTCGTCGCGAGCGATGGGCGAGGACGGCGTGACCCGATCGCCGACTGTCGGAGTCCTCACCCGTAGTAGCCCGAGTGGATGTAGATGCACGGGATGCCCTCGCCGTGGAACATGTCACGGTTTCGCGGATCGTCCTCGAACGCGAGCAGCAACTCGAGACCACGTTCGCGAAGCGCGTTCACAGCTGCACGCTTGAACCGGTCGACTTGCGAGTAGTCACCTCGGTCCCGCATCACGAGCAGGTCCCAGCGCAGCTTGTAACGGCTCAGCCAAGCGAGGGTCTGAGGCTGCACCCGGATGGGACGCCCGGTCAGAAGGACGATGCGCAGCTGGGGATCGAGAAGCTCGAGCAGGCGAGCCACCTCGTCGATGAGCGGGTCGTCACCGCAGGCGTCGAAGAACGCGTCCCAGTCTCTCCTGCCCCATTCGAGGTAGTGCTGGCGCGCCTGGGCATCCGAGAGCACTCCGTCGATGTCGAAGACGACCGTAGGCCCGGGCTCGGCGGGCCCCACCCGCCACCGCCAGTTGTCGGGCAACGACGCCTCCATGGCCATCTTCGGCGCCTCCGTTCACGGGCCGGGCAGACCCGGCAAAGTCCGCACGGTACACGCAGGCTCTCGAAACCTGATACCCGCAGGCCCCCAGGCCCGCCGCCCGGCGGAGATGGCGGCGAGACAAGGCCGTCGCCCTTCCGGTGCTGGCAAGATGGGGGTAGATGACAGAAGGAGCCTCCGCGACCCATATCGGCGTCCTGCGCACCGGCCCCCCCAAGTTCACCAAACCCGGAGTCCGACCTCGAGCACTTCCAGTGGGCTTGGCAAAGCGCGTGGTGATCGTCTCGAACCTCGCCCTGCCGCGCGCCGCCACAAGATCGACGAGCTGGGCGACAGAGGGCTTGGCGCGCGCGCTGGACTCCTGGGAGGGCCCGGGGCTGGTGATTGTGGCCGGCAACTTTTTTGGGCTTGCAGGAACGGCGGAGCCGGCCGCCCAGGTGGCGGCCTCGCTCTCGGCGCACTCGGTCTTGGCTGACTCGCTGAGGCGCTTCGCCGCAGGCGACGAGCGGCAGGTCGTCTGCCTTCCCGGAGCCGCAGATCACGTCCTGGGCGAGGAACCGGCCGCTCGCCGCCCTCTCGAGGAGCTCGGTGTCGAGGTCGCCGCCTCGGTCGACCTTCACCTGAAGGTCGCTTCGGGAACCCGTGTTGTGCGAGTGGAGGCGGGGGTGCCCGAGCTCGAAGGCCACACGGGCGGCACGAGCGCGGTCACCGAGCCCCCTGCCTCGCGCCAGATCCTCTCGCTCGATCCCGAAGCAACGTGGCAACAAGGGGTCGAGTGTCTCGCAGACCCGGCCGAGATGCGGCGATTCTTGACCTCGCGCCTTTTGTACCGGCGCTTCGCCAAGTTCGTTTGGTGGCTGCTCGTCCCCCTGGCCGTGGCTCTCGTGCTTCGGATGCCCTTCGTCGTGCAGGCGCTGGACCACGTCTTTCTCGGGCATGGCCCCACGAGGGCCCTGGCTCGCGCCCAGACCGCCACATGGGGCGCTCGCTTCGCGGTGGCGGGTGTCATCTCGGCCGCGGAGCTCGTCGTTCTCGGGGTCGTCCTCGGATGGCTCGGACGCAGGGCCTGGAAGGCACTCGGCGGCGGCGCCCTCGACGCGATGCACGACGAGCGAACGTCGGATCAGGGTGCCGACCCGAGCGGACTCACGATGTCGCGCGCAGGAGCCACGGCCAACGACCGCGCGCGACACGCGGCGCGTCTGCTGTCGGCCGAGGGCTACGCCGGGATGGTGACCGGCGCCACCTTGCAGGCCGAGCTGACCCACCTCGACACCGGGTTCTTCGCGTGCGCGGGAACCACAGGTGAGGTCGTGGAGGAGCACTCCGCGCGTCTCGGGTTGCTCCCGGTCTTCCTGCACCACCAACAGCTCGCCTGGGTCGAGCTCGAGACCGGGGCGGAGCTGCACGCCCGTCTCCTCCTCGCGCGAAACGATCAGACCCCTGCCACGCTCCTCGAGCGCATAGCGGCCAGAACCGAGCGCGCGCACGACGCCCATCCGGTAGTGGTCGCAGCGTCGCCGCAAGGAGAGTCGTGGCCCCCGGCGCCCGACCTAAGCGCCGTTCGCAACCGCTCGCGCCGGGTGAGGCGCTGGGCGGCAGCTGCCATCTTCCTCGCGGGAGCGGTCGACCTGCTGTACACGCTGACCCCGCCCTTCCGAGCGAGGCTTCACTTGGTCCTTCAGATCCTCCCCCTGGGCGCGACCCAGGCCGCGGGAGCCCTGGTGGCTCTGGCCGGCGTCGCACTGCTCGCATTGGCGCGCGGAGTCCGTCGGGGACAGCGGCGGGCTTGGGCCATCTCCTCGATCCTGCTGGGCGCCACGCTCGTCCTGCACCTCGTGCGCGGAGGCGACGTCGGCGGCTCGGTGCTTGCAGCGGGCGTGCTCGCGCTGCTCCTGATGAACCGCCGCGAATTCAGAGCTGCGTCGGACCTGCCCTCGACGCGATCTGCAGCCCTGTGGCTCTCTTTCGGGGTGATCGGCATCACTCTCGCCTCGACGATCGCTGCCGAGCTCGCGTTGCGATTCGACCACGACCGTCCGAGACTCCCTCTTTGGCGAGTGGCAGAGGCGGTCGTCGAGCGCCTCGTCGGCGTCCAGAGCGTCGTCCTACCCGACCGGTTGAACGACTTCCTAGCTCCGAGCCTCCTCGCGATCGGCTTCGGCATCGCGGTCGTCGCGATGCTGCTCGCCACGCGGCCGCTCGTGGACCGCAGAAGATCAGCAGGACACGCGACGTGGGCTGCCGCACGCGACATCGTGCGTCGGCACGGGAACGGGACGCTCGACTACTTCGCACTGAGAAGCGACAAGCAATGGTTCTTCCACCGCGACAGCCTCGTGGCGTACGCGATCTACAGCGGGATCTGCCTGGTGTCACCGGACCCGATCGGACCGAGATCCGAAAGAGAACAGGTATGGGGTGCGTTCCGTCGGTTCGCCGACAACCGCGGGTGGATAGTGGCCGTGATGGGTGCAAGCGAGGAGTGGCTGCCGACCTACCGGGCGACGGGCATGCACGACATCTACATAGGCGACGAGGCCGTGGTCGACGTGCAGCGATTCTCCCTGGCGGGCGGGCATATGAAGGGCCTGCGTCAGGCGCACAACCGCATCGCCAAGTACGGCTACACCGTCTCGTTCCACGACCCCGGTAACCTCGACAGGCTCACCGCCGAGCGCTTGACGGGGCTGATGTCGCAGAGCCGCCGAGGCGAGTTCGAGCGAGGTTTCTCGATGGTGCTCGGTCGCATCTTCGACCCGCGCGACGAAGGGATCCTGCTTTGCGTGGTGACCGGTCCCGACGGTGCGCCCGCGGCGATGTGCCAGTTCGTGCCGGCAAAGGGGATAGGCGGATACTCCCTCGATCTGATGCGCCGTGACCGCGGCGAGCACCCGAACGGGCTCATGGACTTTGCTCTCGTGTCGACCATCGAACACTTGCGCGAGCTCGGGTGCACGGGGCTGAGCCTGAACTTCGCAGCGCTGCGCTCGGTGCTCGAGGGTGAGCGCGGTGACGGCATCACCCAGCGGGTCGAGCGATGGGCCCTCAAGAAGATGTCCAGCTTCTTGCAGATCGAAACGCTTTGGCGCTTCAACGCGAAGTACGGTCCCGGCTGGCTGCCTCGGTACGTCGTCTACGACACCGCCGAGCACCTGGTGCCCGTCGTGCTCGTGATCCTCAAGGCGGAATCGCTCGCGGAGGTGCCCGTGATCGGGAGGATGATCGCCGCCTCGGACCGGCGCGCTCACGCGGGCACCACGGACAAGGACGCCACTGGGATATCGCTCCTCCCCCTCCCCGACCAGTGCCACGAAGAGCTACCGGCACCCACTTCGAAGGACTGACTGTGAGGTGGGCGGGGCCCGCCGACGCTCCCGCCGTCGCCGCCGTCCATGTCCGATCCTGGAAGGCCGCCTACCCCGGACTCGTCCCCCAGGACTTCCTCGACGCCCTCACCCCCGAGGCGCGCCTCGGATCCTGGCGAGAGATCCTTTCGTCCCCGCCTTCTGCCGGCGAAGCCACACTCGTGCTCGTCACCGAAGGAGATGACGAGGTCCTGGGCTTCGCGAGCTACGGCTCGACGCGTGACGAGGACGTAGACGACACCGTCGTCGGTGAGGTTCGGGCGCTGTACCTGGATCCGTCCGCATGGGGAAGAGGAGCAGGTGCGGCTCTGCTGCAGTCCGCGGTGGACGAGCTGTCGGTAGCCGGATTCGGCGTCGCCTCCTTGTGGGTGCTCGAGACGAACGAGCGCGCGAGACGCTTCTACGAGAAGCTCGGCTGGCGACCCGACGGCAAGAGCAAGCTGCACGACTGGAAGTCCTTCGTCGCCACCGACGTCCGTTACCGCCTCGAACTGGCTCGGGACGAACACTCGTAATCCGTCCGGCCCGCGGCACTGATCGCGCAGGTCCGTCCTCAGTTCAAGAGGAAGCTCACGTTCTCGCGAAAGAAGCCGGCCGCCGCGTCGCCAGGTGCGCAGCCGCTCCGGACGTAGTCCTCGACGGGTGTCGAGGTGCCCTCCGAGTGCGGGTAGTCGCTGCAACACATGAACAGGTCACCTGACTTCGCCGTCAAGCGAGCCGGCTGCTCGTAGCTGAACGACGAGACGCGCACCTGATCGAGGAAGTACCGGCTGGGCCTCTTGTCGAGCTCCGCGGGCGCCCAACCGTTCAAGGTGTTGGTGAAGTCCCAGCCCCCGTCGAGCATCAGAAGGTACTGGGGCACCCAGATGGAGGAGAGCTCGACGATCCCGACACGCAACCCCGGGTGACGCGCGAAGGTGCCGTTCACGATCAAGTCGGTGACTGCCACGGCCGGAGGCACCCAGAGGAAGACCGATTCGAGAACGGGGACGAAACTCTGCTCGGAGTCCGGATAGAACGCTTCGTCCAGAAGCCGCGGCTGGTCGGCGACATGGAACACCGGAGTGATCCCCTGGTCCACGAACGCCGCCCAGAACCGGTCGTGATCAGGGTGGGAGAGCGGACGGCCATCCACGGCGGACGGGGCGATCATTCCCAGGCGAACC
>DAIQQK010000112.1:0-10590 GCA_036786835.1 Acidimicrobiales bacterium
CGTCTCGTGGGTCGCCGAGGACCCGTACCCTCAGGCTGTCGTCGAAGAGCTCGCCGAGACCGTGTTGTCTCCTTCGGAGGCAGGTCTGCACGACGCAAGCACGGCCGTCGTGCGCGCGCGAGCTCTCTTGTCGGAGCTCGGTGAGGACATGTCCCGGGGCTCCGCTGAAGACTCGGTGGACAGTGTCGACCATTCTTCGCCAAGTGAACGGGTGTGGAGGCTCTGCGCTGCTGCTCCCCTTCCGGAGTCGGACCGCCAGAGACTGCTCGAGGCCGCGGACCACGATGCTCGGCTGGCTCTGCTTTGCAGGCTGTGCGGCGAGCTGGCCGACGACGTCGCCGGCTACCTCGGTCGGAGTCCCTAGTCCTCTTCGAGCAGCCTTCGGGGGTGGCGACCGTCCACGTACCCGACGAACGGCGGCCGGATGTTGTAGCCCAGCAGCTCCTGGAGCCTCTCGGGAAGCTGTCTTGCGACGTCAGGTGGCACGGCCAGGACCTGGGTCTCCTGCTGGCGCACCCACGACGCCGCGTACTCGAGGACCACTCCCAGTCGAGGCTTGTCGGTCCGGTTGGCGCCGCCGCCGTGCCAGAGCGAACCGAGGTAGACGAGCACGGAACCAGCTGCCATCTCGGCTGTATTCATTTCGTGTACAGCAGAGGGTCGCTCGTCGTGCCAGCGGTGACTGCCGTCTATGAATCGCGTGGCACCGTTCGACTCGGTGAAGTCGTCGAGAGCCCACATGGTGTTCACGATGACCTCGGGATGCGGTCTCGGAAGGGGATAGATCGCATCGTCGTAGTGGAGGATCTGCGCGACCTCTCCCGGGGCGATCTGGATCCCGGTCGGTCCGCTCAGCTGGTAGTGACCGAGCACGTGGTCGAGCACTCCGAGGATCAACGGGTTCGTCGCGGCCGCGTCGAGGGCCCGCGTCTTGGCGAAGAGCGCATAGACGCGGCGGGTGTGGGCGCCCTCGAACGGGTTGCGCCCCACCGGGGTGGTCTCGAGGACCTGCTCGAGGTCGCCCTTGGCCGCAGCAACCTCTTGCGCCGAGAGCATCCCCTCCAACACGACGCAGCCGTCGCGCTCGAGGGCGCCCACGACTGTCTCTACTGAGCTCATGCTTGTCTCGTGCGGTGCCTCCGGTGCCTTCAGCACCTTCGGCCCTCCAGTGCCCACCACCCGAGTCTGCACCACCTGATCAACAGGGTGCAGCAGGAGTGCGAAAATGGGAGTAGGACAGTTCCCGTAGCACGAGCGAGAGACCCGGGGGATGGAACATGAGCGCTGACCGCCTGAGCCCCCTGGACGCCTCCTTCCTCCACGTCGAGGACGACGTCAGTCATATGCACATCGGGTCCGTCGGGATCTTCGAGGGACCCCCTCCTCCCTTCGGGGACATCGTGTCGATGATCGAGGGGAAGCTGCCGCTCGTCCCTCGCTACAGGCAAGTCGTGCGCTTCGTTCCCTTCGACCTCGGGCGCCCGGTGTGGGTCGACGACCCTCACTTCAACCTCGACTACCACGTGCGCCACACCGCCCTCCCGGCTCCCGGTGGCGACGCGGAGCTGAGGGCTCTTGTCGGAAGGGTCATGGCCCAGCAGCTCGACAGGGCGAAGCCCCTCTGGGAGATATGGGTGGCCGAGGGCCTCGAGGGCGGATCCTGGGCGATGATCACGAAGACCCATCACGCTCTCGTCGACGGCGTGGCGGGCACCGACCTGCTGGCCGTGGTGCTCGACATCTCCCCCGAGCCCTCCCAGGCTGTCCCGGACGAGTGGGCGCCCTCTCCGGCACCTTCGAGGACGATGCTCGCGGTCGGGGCGCTTGCGGACCTCGCGCTCAGCCCCTACGAGCAGTTCCGCGCCCTGCGGGCCAGCACGCGCTTCCCCCGCCGGGCGATGAGCCAGCTCGGTGACGTGGTGCGCGGGCTCTCCTCTTACTCGGGACTGGTCCGCCCCACTCCGGTGTCGAGCTTGAACGGCCCGCTCGGTCCACATCGCCGATACGAATGGGCTTCTTCGACCGTCGACGACGTGAAGATGGTCCGAAAGGGGCTCGGCGGCACCTTCAACGACGTCGTGCTGGCGGCCATCACGACAGGGTTCAGGGAGCTGCTGCTCTCGCGTGGTGAGTCGGTGGATCGCGTCATACGGACGCTCGTGCCCGTGTCGGTTCGTGCCCGCTCGACTGACGGCCTGGCGGTCGGCGACGGCTCCCTGCACAACAAGGTGTCAGCGATGTTCGCCGAGTTGCCGGTCGGAATCGAGGACCCGACCGAGCGGCTGCGGAGCATCTCCAAGCAGATGGAGGGACTGAAAGAGTCGAAGGAGGCTGTCGCAGGCGAGGCCCTCACGTCGCTGTCGGGATTCGCCCCGCCCATGTTGCTCGCGCTCGGCATGCGTCTCGCCTCGCGAGTCCCACAGCGCAACGTGAACACCGTGACCACCAACGTGCCCGGCCCGCAGATACCCCTCTACGTGAACGGTCGGAAGATGGTCCGTGCATATCCGTACGTGCCGCTCGCGGGTCAGGTGCGCGTGGGGGTAGCGATCTTCTCTTACGACGGGCTCGTTACCTTGGGCTGACGGGCGACCGTGACACCGCTCCGGACCTGAACGTCTTGCGCCACGGGGTCGAAGACGGCATGGACGAGCTTTTGCGGCTGGCCAAGTAGTCGACGGCCCAGGGCAACCGCAACGACCGAGAAGAGGGAAGCAGTTGGGACGAGTCGGTCTGGTGCTAGGCGCCGGGGGCGCGGCGGGGGTCGCCTATCACGCCGGCGTCCTCGCCGGCCTCGCCGAAGGGATGGGATGGGACCCGCGTTCGGCCGAGCTGGTCATGGGAACTTCGGCAGGATCGATCACCGCGTCGGCGCTTCGAGCCGGGCTCTCGGCCCAGGACCTTGCGGCGAGGATCGAGGGAAGCACGTTGTCGGACTCGGGAGCAGAGCTCCTCGGTCGCGCCGAGGCCGCGTCTCGCCGGCACCAGCGCATCATCGAACCTGCACGTTTCCCGGCAGGACCTCCCGCCGCTCCGGGAGTGCTCGTCGCGGCCGGTCGTCGTCCGTGGCAGGTGAGGCCAGGGGCGATGCTGGCCGGGCTCCTGCCCGCGGGGACGGTGTCGACCGCCGGCATCGCAGAAGGTGTGGACGCGCTGTTTCGCGATCTCCCCGGGGACTGGCCGGATCAGACGCTGTGGATCTGCGCCGTCCGACTCGACACAGGTCGCCTCGCCGTCTTCGGCCGCAAGGGCTCGCCCCCGGCAGAGGTGGGTGAAGCCACGGCCGCGTCTTGCGCGATTCCCGCCTACTTCGCCCCTGTCTCGATCGGTGGAGCGCGCTACGTCGACGGTGGTGCCCACTCGCTGACCAACCTCGCCGAGGTCGCGGGCTGCGGGCTGGACCTGGTGGTCGTCAGTGCTCCGATGTCGCGTTCGGCCAGGAGAAGGCTCGCCGAGGGCGCTCTGTTGCGAGAGATCGCGAGGTTCCAGCTCGGTATCGAGGCCAGCCGCGTTCGGAGCCGGCACACGCATGTCATCGCCTTCCAGCCCACGCTGACAGACCAGGCAGCGATGGGTCGCGACTTCATGGATGCCTCGAAGCAGGTCGACGTGATGGCCCATGCGCGGGCTTCGACTTTGCGACGCCTCGAGCGCGCCGATGTGCGCCGTCGGCTCGCTCCCCTCAATCCGTAGGAGAATGCCGGCATGGATCGAATCGGCGTGGTCGACACGATGTTCGCCCGATACGACATGGGCGCGGAGGCCGTCGACGAGTTGAAGCAATGCCCGGGGCACGGTGAGACCTTCGAGATCCTGCGCCGCACCGTTCCCGGTTTCAAGGACCTCGGCGTCGAGTGCAAGAAGCTGATCGAGGAATCCGGATGCGCGATCGTGATCGCGCTGGGCATGCCGGGCCGGGCCGCGATCGACCAGGTGTGTGCCCATGAGGCTTCTCAAGGGATCATGCTCGCTCAGCTCCTTACCAATACCCACGTGCTCGAGGTCTTCGTCCACGAGAACGAGGAAGAGGATCCTGCCGGGCTTGCCGCGGTCTGCGTCGACCGAGCGCGCAAGCACGCCAGGAACGCGTATTGGATGCTCTACGAACCGGAACAACTGACCCGGCGCGCCGGCCAAGGAGTGAGGCAGGGATACGAAGACGCCGGCCCCATCCCTCCTCCGGCGGTCGCCGGTTCGTAAGCAGCCGAGGAACCGCCTGCGTCAACACATAACGGACGCGCCTCATCGCGCGGCCGGTCTCGACAGCGTGGACGCCGGCTCTACGAGGCCTAAAACGAAGAGACCGTCGATCGCCGAGCAGCGCAAAAACCTCGGACAACGGGCAGCGCGAGGGCCCATCTGACGGTGTTTGACCTCCTCCCACGACTGAAGTCGTGGGATTCCTGGGGCGGTCGTGACTTCATGCCGCGACCTCCTAAGAGGTTCGCGCAGCCGGCAGAACCGGGCTTACGCGCGCAGATTCCCCGGGCCCCGGGGCAGGCGCGAGGACCTTGAGCCCCCGGGCCAAGATGTTCTGTGCCGCATTGATGTCGGCGTGGTTGCTGTGACCACAGGAGACGCAGCTGAACACCGCTTGGTTCTTGCGGTTTTCCGCTGAGACATGCCCACAGCACCTACATGCTTGCGAGGTGTAGCGGGGGTCTACAAGAACGACCGTCACCCCCGAAGCTGCCGCTTTCTCTTCGAGACGACGCAGCAACAGTCCCCAAGAAGAGCCGAGGATCGCGCGGTTGAGCGCTGCCTTGGCCGAAGCGCCGTTTGTGAGATAGCTACCTTCGTGTTCAAGATCGCGCTTCGGCTTCGGCCTGCGCACCATGTTCGCCACCGCCAAGCGCTCTGCCACGACCACGTCGTAGTCACGCACTAGACGCGTCGAGAGCTTCTCGACCCAGTCCTTTCGCCGGTCGGTGATTCGGGCATGAGAGCGCGCCAGTGCCACCCTCGTGCGCCTGCGGCGATTCGACCCCATCTTCTGGCGACTGAGGCGCTTTCGGAGGCGATCGGTCTTGGCCGTGAGCTTCGGAATGCTCGGGATCCGCAGCATCCCCCCGTCGCTCATGGCAACGGTGGTCGCCACTCCGCGGTCGATGCCGACCTGCCTACCTGTGGGCTCGCGGTCGATAGACGGCTGGGGGGCGCTGAAGCTGAGGTGCCAGCGCCTTGCGGCGTCCAAGGTGACCCTAGCCATGCCGTGCTTGTGCTCAATGGCGCGGCTAAGGCGAAACCGCACCTCGCCGCACTTGGGGACCACGACCGAAGCCCACTTACGCCCTAGCACCCGGACTTTCACATCTCGGATGCAGAAACCCTCGTCGCGCCCCTTCTTCCACCACGTGGGCCGCCTATGGGTACCGGCGAAGAACCCTGCCATCGCCCGGTCGAAGTCTCTAAGCGCCTGCTGTTGGACCGACGAGGAGCCTTCGGCCAGCCACGGAAATGCCTGGCGTGCCTCAGCGAGCTGGCGCTGGCGCTCTGTCGGTGAAGCAGATGGCCCTCTGCCGGGCTGCCAGTAGTTCGCCTGTTCTAGCGCGAGGTTCTTCACGAACCGTGCGTCGGCGCAGTGGCGCTCGAGCACGGGCACCTGGGCTGTCCTGGGGCAGAGGCGGTAGCGATGGGCCACTCGATCAGCTTTCCATCAGGCTGTATCGCTCTTTTGGCTCGCTCGACCCCCGACTGAAGCCCTGGGCTTGCGTTCGCGGCCCGGTCAGATCCGCTGATACCGTGCCGTGCGATGAGCCCGCCGGCAGCTCCTGGATCCGCCGCGATCAAGGACGCGACTGCGATCGCAGGGATCGCACAGACCGAGTTCGCGAAGCGTCTCGATCCCTCGGAAGCCGAGCTCGCCTGCAGCGTGATCGTCGCCGCCTGTGAGGACGCCGGCATCGATCCGTCGGAAGTCGATGCGCTGTGCTCCTACACGATGGAGGCGACCGAGGAGGTCGAGATCGCCCGCAACATCGGATGCGGCGAGATCACCTTCTTCTCTCAGATCGGATATGGAGGCGGGGCCGGGTGTGGAGTCGTGGGACACGCGGCCATGGCAGTGGCGACCGGTCAAGCCGAAGTCGCCGTGGCGTGGAGGAGCCGAAAGCGAGGATCTGGCCCCCGGCCGTGGACGAGCACGTCCGTGCAGCTCAAAGTTCCCGGCGCCTGGACACGGCCTTTCGGCATGCTCCGGCCCGTGGACGAGATCGCCATGCTCACGAGGCGGTACATGCACGAGTACGGAGCTACACGCGACCACCTTTGCAACGTGGCCACCGCCGTGCGCTCACACGCAAACCGCAATCCGGCTGCGCTCATGTTCGAGAAGACGATGAGCCGTGACGACTACATGGCTGCTCGATGGGTCTCGGAACCCCTGTGCCTCTTCGACAACTGCCTCGAGACGGACGGGGCCCTTGCCTGCGTCGTCGTCTCAGCCGAGAGGGCCCGCGATCTCCGCCAACCACCGGTGTACATCCACTCATTCGCCCAGGGACTTCCACCTGAGCATCAAACCATGGTCAATTTCTTCAACGACGACCCGCTCATCGGTCCCGCATGGGCTTGCGCGCGAAGACTCTGGGCGAACTCGGACTTCAGGCCAGAGGACGTCGACGTCGCGCAGATATACGACGCATTCACCCCGCTCGTCCTCTTGTCACTCGAGGGATACGGGTTCTGCAAGCGCGGAGAAGCGCCCGGCTTCACCGAAAACGCGAATCTCGAATGGGGCAAGGGGCAACTGCCCGTCAACACCTCTGGCGGCGGGCTGTCAGAGGCGTACGTCCACGGGTTCAACTTGATCAACGAGGGGGTTCGTCAGCTGCGAGGCACGTCGACCGCTCAGGTCGAAGGCGCAGAGACATGCCTCGTCACGGCAGGCGAGGGAGTCCCAACGAGCGCCCTGCTGCTCAGGCGATGAGAAAGGGCCTGCGATGACCAACGCTGCGGCTTTCTCCGGCGGGGGCGTGTCGGACCTCGGGCCGTCCAGAGAGGGGTTCCTCCTCCCGGCTTTCGACGAGGAAGCCGGGGAGTTCTGGGACGGGGCGAACGAGGGTGAGCTGCGGGTACAGGCGTGCGCGAGCTGCGGCAGATTGCGACATCCGCCTAGGCCGATGTGCCCGATATGCCACTCCACCGACCGCACGTGGAAGGCGATGTCCGGCCGCGGGACGATCTGGTCCTACGTCGTCCCACATCCGCCACTGCTTACCCCGTACTCCGAGCTCGCTCCGTACAACGTGATCGTCGTCGAGCTCGAGGAGGAGCCGAACATCCGGTTCGTAGGCAACCTCGTAACGGGCCCGGAAGGATCGATCGACGAAATCGATCCTCACTCGATCGAGATCGGCGAGCCCGTCCAGGTCGTCTTCAAGCGCTTCGAACGAGCGGATGGCAGCGAGGAGCACCTCCCCTTCTGGATCAGATCGAAGGCTTGATCGGAGCGAAAAGCTAAAGATCGGGCACCGACATGCCGATCAGGGGGGCAGAGGTAGTAGGTCCCCCCTGCGACCCTAAGCGACGGCCCCCGACCTCCCCACCGGGGGTCGTTGCGCGTCCTTCGCTCCTATCGACGCATGCAGTGCGCGAACGGCCTCCTCGACAGGGCTCGGTAGAGCTCGAGGGTCTCCGGGTGGACCGCGTCGAACGGCTCGACATCGCCGACCAGAGCAGTCAGCTCAGTCATGACAGCCTCGATTCCAGCGGGATTGCCTGCAGCGTCAGCGGTTCGCAGCAAGATCCTGTAAAGCCTCTCGTCAAAGGAACTTACCTTTAGCCCCTGGCGGGCCCCCCACTCCGCGCCGGCGGGGTCGTCGCCTTGGAGACATGACTCGCAGAACCGACCCGCGAGGTCGACGACCACCGCCTCGATCGTCGCCGTAATTCCTTCGAGCAACGGCCAGTCGGGGGCGCGCAGACCGTCGAACGGACGACCCCTTATGAGCTCGAGAGCGCGACGCCAATCCTCCCGGTTCGACGAGTGAGAGAGAGAACTGATCTTCTCCCAATCCGTAGTGACTCCGGGACCCAATGCGAGCTTGCCATGAGAGCGCGGGAGATGATCTTCACCCGCCTTAGAAAGGCCGAGAGCGCGGCGCGCTGCCGATGCAGTCGAGTGAAGGCTTGCCGGTGCGACCAATCGGTCCGGCCACAACGCTGCCTCCCATTTGTCCGTTGGCACACCCGCGCCATCTCGGTGCATCGCCAAGTAGACGACCAACTCCATCGCCCACGCTCTCGTGAACTGGGCCGCCCCCAGAATCTCGATCGGGCCCATTACCCGCACTTCGATCTCAGACGTGTTCGGTTCAGACGTCGAAGTCGACGTAGGCGGAGGTTCTTCGCGGACCTCCATCTGGAGCTCGTCGTAGGGAGGCTCCTCGGGCGAGACTCCGTCAAGGCGAGTGGCGATCTCGACGAGGGATCCGACTCCTTCTGCGACCCCATCGTCGACGCGCTGGGGCCACACGGGGAACCTGGAGAGGACCGCTTCGGAGCTCCCTCGCTCCAATTCGAGTGACAACGGGCCTCCGTCGACGTGGACTCGAGTTCGAGCGCCGGGTGCATCGGCTGCGCAGACGACTACCAGACCGTACGATCCATCCCCCGCCAACCGGACCAATTCCTCGACCGCCTCAGGTTCGGCGGTTGCCGAGGTCGGCATGCAGAACACCACACACAGGTCCCAGGCATCGCCACCGTCCAGCCATCGCGAATCGAAGTTCGTCGCACGACGGACGATCTGAAGAAGCTCTTTACGCTCTCGGACCCTGCGGCCCAGCTTCTCGATCACACTTGCGACGCTTGCGGCGCGCGTGACTCTTTCGAGTCCGCCGACTTGCTCGGCCATGCCCACGATCACCATGTCGACTTGATCGGACCATCTCGAACATGCCATTTCGATTGCCATGGCCTCGGCGAGTGCTCCGGCCTCCCTGCCCGATATCGCCAGCGACCCCGCGCGCTCCACATCGAGCAAGACGAGACCGAGTTCGTCTGTTCCGAGAGTTGCCAAAGCGGGCAACGGAGCCTCTGCTCCAGCCACCCGCGGATCGCTACGCATGCGCTCGAGCAGTTCACGGCTCTTCGGAAGGATCCAGCTCTCACCGTCAGTGCTCAACGCAAACGGCTCAGGAGGCCGGGCTCCGAACCAGGCTGGGTCGAGTAGGACCTCGACGGCATCGGCCCGAAGCCTCACTGCGAAAATGCTTGGCGGAGCTGTGCGATCCGGCCCTGGCAGCGCGTTACGTGACAGCAGCCGCTGTCCGAGATCGATCCACTCGATTGACTCTGAGTCTGCACCCAGCCTGAGGCCGCGCTCGAGCTCTCGGAGGTCGTCGTCGGGAAGGGCAATTCGCAAACCAAACTTACGATGACGTTGCTGTGCTCGGCGCATCCTGTCGATCACGCCGATCACTCCTGCACCGAGTATCCCGTAACCGATCGGGGCGATCGGCACACGGCCTTCCTGGTGGCGGGGACGATGGGACCCCAGCTCAGTCGTTGTCACACCCCGTCCCGCTTGCGACGAAACCGAGTCTCGCCATCTATCAACAGGTCTCAGTTCAATGATCGACGACTCCGAGCCCATGGGAGAAAGTGGCTTCGCGAGGGCCGCGCTACGTCCGGCTCGACTCGGCGTTTGGCTCGGATCTGCGACAGGTCGAGGCGACGCCGACCCAGTGGGAGCCGGCACCGTAGGCACAGGAGCGGAATCGGTGGAGCCCTCGGCTCCAACCGTGCCGGTCCCATTGACCGGAGGCCCTGGAACAGAGGGAAGAAGAAGGACCCATCCCGGAAAGATCCAGTGGGCATCTGTCAACTCTCTGCCGTCGGGCTGTTCGCGCCCCATGTTCAACTGGGCCAACTCGCGCCACGACAGAGGCGATCCGAGCTCTCGTGAAGCGATGGACCACAGGGTGTCGCCCGGCTCGACCACGTAGGTTCGAGGGGCGTTCGCCTGTTCCGTTTGAGGCGCGCCACCTTCGCCAGACGTGACCATTGCCGGAGCCGGGTTCGTCCCCATCACGGCCACAGCGACGGTCCTCCCGGCACCCTGGAACCTGACCGGTTGAGACGCACCGACCGTCGAGGGCAAAGCGATGGAAGCGCCCACGAGGAATGCTGCCAGTGACTGGCCGTACCGGCTGGCGGGAAGCCGAGTCGGAGGAAGGCCTCGGGCGCGCGCGATGACCTCGACTCCTACGCAGAGAACGAGCCACGCCCAAGTTGCCCATGCGACCAGAGCGACGATCTTGACGATGGCGTTGTCGCCCAATGGGCGTCCTAATGAACCCCGCCATGATCCCGGGTGTGTCAATACCCGTGTCAGCTGCTCCATCGTCGGGGTCGCATGCGAAGCAAGTAGGAGAGCCGGCACCCCGAAGAGAAGGGCGATCAGGCCCGCCAACGACAAGAGCCCTCCGAAGATGTTCGAACCGGCCGAGAAATCCGACGATGGAGCCGTAGCCTCGCGTCCGGCACGAAACAACCGAGTCGATCGTCTCGTCATGTCCTGCCCCTTCCTTAGCCTCGATCCACCGATGAACGACCGGAGTAAATAGCCGCGCATCCGCGGAAAAT
>DAIQQK010000013.1:0-18140 GCA_036786835.1 Acidimicrobiales bacterium
CGTCACGATGCTCAGCGTGGCCGACGGAGTGGGCATCGTCACCGAGAACCTCTTCTCGGGCAGGTTCCGTTATGTCGACGAGCTGCGGCGCATGGGCGCAGACGTCCGTACCGAGGGACATCACGCCGTGGTGCGGGGGGTCGAGAGACTGTCTGGTGCCCCCGTGCGAGCAACGGACCTGCGGGCGGGCGCAGCGCTGGTCTTGGCGGGACTCGTCGCCGAAGGTGACACCGTTGTGAGCGCGGCCAGCCACGTCGACCGCGGTTACGAGGACCTCGCAGGCAAGTTGCGCTTCCTGGGCGCCGATGTGACCCGGACGTGAAAAGCACACCCAAGGATTTGACCCACTCGTGACATCTTCGATCGATCCGGCTCCGATGTTCGCGGAGGCCTCCGCCGGAGGCCGAAGGGCTCTTGCACGCCTCCTCTCGGCCGTCGAACAGGGGGGCGACAAGGGCCGTGCAGTGGCCGCCTATGCGTATCGCAACGGCGGCGAGGCGCCCACCGTCGGGATCACCGGTGCTCCCGGAGCCGGTAAGTCCACTTTGGTCGACGGTCTGATCAGCGCCGCGCGATCCGACGGCGTGGACCAGCTCGCCGTGCTCGCAGTCGATCCCTCCTCACCTTTCACCGGGGGTGCGATCCTCGGGGACCGGGTGCGCATGCAGGGGCATGCCCTCGACGAAGGTGTCTACATACGCTCGATGGCGACGCGCGGGCACCTCGGGGGACTGACGGTAGCGGTGCCCGAGGCGATCAGAGTGGTGGCAGCGGTCGGCATGGCGCTCGTGGTCGTCGAGACCGTGGGGGTGGGTCAAGTGGAGGTCGAAGTCGCCTCGGCCACCGACACGACCGTGGTCGTCGTCAACCCGAGATGGGGAGACGCTGTCCAAGCGAGCAAGGCAGGGTTGCTCGAAGCCGCGGACATCTTCGTGATCAACAAGGCCGACCTGCCGGGAGTGCGCGAAACTCGCCGCGACCTCGAGCAGATGCTGGACCTGTCCCCACCGAGAGACTGGCGCCCTCCCGTGCTGGAGGTGGTCGCCGCCAAGGGAGAGGGCGTCGACGAGCTGTGGCGGGAGATGAAGAACCACCACTCCCATCTCGAGAGCTCAGGCGAGCTCGCCCTTCGCCGGCGCGACCGTCTCGAGCGCGAATTCAGAGCGGTGCTGGTCGCCAGGATCGAGCGCGAGATCGACGCCCTGTGCTCCGACGGAAGGTTCGGCGGTCTGGCACAGTCGGTGGTCGATCACAGGCTCGACCCTTACGAAGCCGCGGATCAGCTCGTGGAGCAGGTCGGAACCGGCTCAAATTGAAGATCGAGCGGGGGAATTGAGCAGCGGGAAGCTGGTCGGACGAGCTAGAAGAGCCTGACGAGGAAGGGAGCGGGGGAGCCAAGTGGCGGTACCGAGGCGGCCCAACCAGCGACGCTCGGAGCAACGTGGCCCCGTTGCCGGCCGTCCCGAGCGCCGCCGCCAGGGGAGGTTCCCGGGCTCACTGCGCCTGCCCGGCATCCGGCCGGTCGCCCTCCCGGCGCGTGAGGCAGCCGGCTGGTACAGGCGTTCGGTCTTCTACGAGGTGCTCACTCGCGGCTTCTTCGATGCCAACAACGATGGCGCCGGCGACCTTGCGGGGCTTCGGGCCAAGCTCGACTACCTCGAGTGGCTCGGCGTCGACTGCCTCTGGCTCCTGCCTTACTACCCGTCACCGATGCGCGACGGCGGCTACGACATAAGCGACTTCTTCACGATCCATCCTCAGCTCGGCTCGTTGGACGACCTCGTGGCGTTCTTGGACGAGGCCCATCGCCGTGGGATACGCGTCATCGCCGACCTCGTGATGAACCACACCAGTGAGGACCATCCATGGTTCGTCGAGTCGCGGTCGTCGCGGGACAATTCGAGAGCCGACTGGTACGTCTGGAACGATGACGACAAACGCTGGCCCGAGGCGCGCGTCGTGTTCGTGGACGTGGAGACGTCCAATTGGACCTTCGAGCCGAAGCGCGGCCAGTACTACTGGCATCGCTTCTACTCGCACCAACCGGATCTCAACTACGAGAACCCCGAGGTGGTCGAGACGATGTTCGGTGTGGTGCGATTCTGGCTCGATCTCGGTCTCGACGGCTTTCGCCTCGACGCGGTGCCGTACCTCTTCCAGGCCGACGGTACGACGGGAGAGAACCTTCCCGAGACCCACGAGTTGCTGAGGCTGCTGCGAAAGGAGGTCGACGCCGTCTATCCAGACCGCGTGCTCCTCGCCGAGGCAAATCAGTGGCCCAGCGACCTCGTCGACTACTTCGGAGACGGTGACGAGTGCCACATGTGTTTCCACTTCCCCCTGATGCCGCGGCTGTTCATGGCGGTCCGGCGCGAACAGCGCTTTCCACTCACCGAGATATTGACCCACACGCCTGAGATCCCCAAGGACTGCCAATGGGCGATCTTCTTGCGCAACCACGACGAGCTCACTCTCGAGAAGGTCAGCGAGGAAGAGCGCGACTACATGGTGGCCGAGTACGTGAAGGACCCGCGCATGCGACGGCACCTCGGCATCGGCCGGAGGCTCGCGCCTCTGCTCGACGGCAACCGGCGACTCGCCGAGCTGCTGTACGCAATGCTGTTCTCGCTGCCCGGCAGTCCCGTCATCTACTACGGGGACGAGCTGCTCATGGGGGACAACGTCTATCTCGGTGACCGTGACTCCGTGAGAACGCCGATGCAGTGGAGCCCGGACCGCAACGGCGGCTTCTCGAGAGCCGACTTCGCGCAGCTCTACCTGCCGCCCTTGATGGACCCTGTTTACGGTTACGAGGCCGTGAACGTCGAGGCACAGCAACGCAACCCGAGCTCGTTCCTCCACTGGATCCGAAGCATCTTGCAGATCCGCAGGCAGTTCGACGTCTTCGGCACCGGGGGCTTCGACCTCGTCTCGTGCGCCAATCCTTCGGTGTTCGCGTACGTCCGCAGTCCCGTCCCACCCGCACCGCCCCCCGAAGGCAAGCGCAAGGCAAAGGCCCGCGACCCGAAGCCCCAGGACCCCGTTTCGCAACCGCCGGGCACGGGCACCAATCCGGTGCTGTGCGTGCACAACCTGAGCAGGTTCGCCCAGGCGGCCGAGCTCGACCTCGTCCGTTGGGCGGGCCGCACGCCCGTCGAGCTGCTGGGGCGGGTGCCGTTCGCCCAGGTGGGGGGCGGGACCTACGGGGTCACGCTCGGTCCGTACGGGTTCTTCTGGTTCGAGCTTCTCGAGGAGCTTTCGCAGGGCTCGGTGGTCCCTGGGATTGGGGGGGCGTTATGAGCGTCGTCGGCGGGCAGGGCAATGGATCCGCAGGCCGCGCGCGGGAATCGCTGCGCCAGCTCGTCTCGTCCTACGGAGAGCGGCACTACGGGTGGAAAGCAGAGGAGGCGCCGGTCACGGTGGTCGACGCAGAGGTCGTCGCGCCGGGGAGGCCGGGTCTCGTGGACGTCATCGCCGAAGCGGGTGGCCGCGTCGTCCACCTTCCGCTCGGCTTGCGGGCTCCAGGGGACCAGTCGCAACTCCTTCCCGAAGCAGACGTCTCGGTGCTCGGGGTCTTCGAGGACGCCACCGGAATCGCGGTCGTCACCGAGGTTCTCTCGGACGCGCAGCTGTCGGCGGCGTTGCTCCACGCCCTCACCGGGCAGAGCACGGACCCGTCCCTCGTGCGCCAGATTCGCGCCGACGAGAGGGCGGTGACCCTTGCGATAGAGGACCGTCTCGCGCTGACGGTCTTCACCGAGCTGGTCCCCGGTCCGCGCCTCGGGCTCGAGCTCCTCCTGGCGCTCGACAAGGTGGGCTTCAACCACATAGCTGCGCCCGTCGCGCTGTGGCGGCGCGCCGGCCACGATCTCGGCATCGTCCAGGAGTACCTCCCGGGCGCATCGACCGGCTGGGCGCTCGCGCTCACTTCGGTGCGAGATCTCTACGCTTCGGGCGGCCCGCCGGAGTTCGCAGGTGCCGACTTCGGCTCAGAGGCGCGGATGCTCGGTACCACCGCGGCGCGGATGCACCTGTCCCTCGACGAGGCCTTCGGTCGCCGGTCCGGGGACTTCGCCGCTTGGGCGGACGCGCTCGAAGAGGCGGTGGCGCCGATCGCTCCGAGGCTGCTCGAGCGGCCCGACGTGGTGGACCTGCTCTCGGAGATGCGGTCGATCCAAGGCCCGTGCCATGCCATCCGCACCCACGGCGACTTCCACCTCGGGCGCTTGTACCGGACGGAGCTCGGATGGTACGTGGGGGACCTCGGTCCAGGTGGCCGGCCTCACGTCACTGCCGGAACCGTCCCCGAAGGTCCCTCTGCGAGCGCCCCGCAGAGCAGCAAGCCCAACGGCGCGCACGAACCGGTCTTCCGCTCTCCGCTCGCCGACGTGGCGGACATGCTTTGGTCGTTCGGGCTCGTCGCGCGCACGGCCGCCAACGAGCGCGACCCGACGGGCATCGAGGGCCTGGAAGAGCTGGCAGAGGCTTGGGAGCACCGCAACCGCGAGGAGTTCCTGTCGGGATATCTCGACGTTCCCGGAATCGGCGATCTCGTTCCCGCCGACCAGGAGGTGGCCGGAGTGCTCGCGGCAGCCTTCGAGCTCGAGCGAACGGCTCTGCGGATGGCACGCAAAGCCGAGATCTGACCAGCGCGCGCACGGCTCGAAACGCGGGCGCCGGTGCGAAAGGGCGTCAGGAGAAGAAGACGTTCGCCACGTCGTGGAGAAGAGACGGGTCCAGGGTCTTGAGCTGACCCACGGCCTCCTCGAGCGGGATGCGGACGATGTGGTCCGCCTGCAGGGCAACCATCTTCCCGAAATCCCCGTCGTGAACGGCGTCGATCGCGGCGATCCCGAATCGCGTCGCGAGCACCCTGTCGTACGCCGTCGGTGTGCCGCCCCGCTGGATGTGCCCGAGGATCGTGACGCGCGACTCGAACCCTGTGCGCGCCTCTATCGCCTCGGCCAGCTGGTTGGCGATTCCCCCCAGTCGCTCGTGGCCGAACTGGTCCACGTCCCGGGAAGCGAGGGCCAAGCTTCCCTCTTTCGGCCGGGCTCCTTCGGCCACTACGACGATCGAGGCATAGCGACCCTTGGCGTGGCGATCGCTGAGCTTCGCGCAGATCTCGTCGATGTCGAAGGGCTCCTCGGGCACGAGGATCTCCGCGGCGCCGCCTGCGATCCCTGCGTAAGTGGCTATCCATCCGGCGTGGCGCCCCATCACCTCGCAGACGATGACCCTGTCGTGAGACTCGGCGGTGGTGTGCAGCCGGTCTATGGCGTCGCAGGCGATCTGGACCGCCGTGTGGAACCCGAACGTCACTTCCGTGCCGGAGAGGTCGTTGTCGATGGTCTTCGGCACACCCACGATCCTCACGCCTTCGGCTCCGAGCTTCTGGGCGACCCCGAGAGTGTCCTCTCCACCGATGGCCACGAGCGCGTCGACGTTGCGTTCCGAGAGGGTCTCCAAGACCTTCTCGACACCTCCCTCGACCTTGAAGGGATTGGTGCGAGAGGTCCCGAGGATCGTGCCTCCGCGAGGAAGGATCCCCCGACACCGCTCCACGTCCAGCGGAAGCACCCTGTCTTCGATCACGCCGCGCCAGCCGTCGGCGAAGCCGAGCAGCTCGTCGTGGAAATGTGTCTCGCCTTTGCGCACCACCGCGCGGATCACTGCGTTCAGCCCGGGGCAGTCACCCCCGCCACTCAACACCCCGACGCGCACGGCGAACACCCTACCGGTGGCTCTACGCCGGCGGAGCGTCCAGGCGGCCGGGACTGCGACTGAGGGACGGGAGCGTCTGAGCGGCGGGAGCGACTAAGCGGGGACAGCCACTCGGAGCTCGTCGGTCGCCTGTTCGGGGGCGACGATGTTGATGAGCACTCCGGTGCCGAGCTCGAACCCTGCTTGGGTGGTGAGCTTCGGCCAGATGTGCACGTGCCAGTGGTAGGGCTCGGGCGCGCGGTACGGGGCCGAGTGGAAGACGAGGTTGTAGGCGATGTCGCCCAGGCAGTCGCGCAGCTGGCCGAGAACCGCACGAAGCGCCCTGCCCACCGCGACCAGATCCGCGGGCGTGGACCTGTGCAGGTGCGGGCCGTGCGTGCGCGGGATGACGAGCATCTCGAAAGGCGTACCGCTCCAGAACGGGCAGATGACGAGCACCCGGTCGTCGGCATAGACAACCCGGTAGCCGGAGTCCTCTTCGGCGTCGACCGTCGTGCACAGAAGGCACCTGCCCGCGAAACGGGCGAAGCCCGCCTGCTCCTCGGCGAGCTCCCTGGGCACGAAGGAGACCCCAAGCAGCTGGGCGTGGGGGTGCTCGATCGAGGCGCCCGCCTCACGTCCGGCATTCACGATCGCCTGGCTGTAGCGGAGCCCGGGAACCTGGGAATGCTCCTCGATGCGGTCACGAACGGCGGCCATCACGAGCCCTGCCTGCTCGTCGGAGATGTTCTCCCAGCCGCTCGTGTGGTCGGGGGAGAGCACGAGCACCTCGTGGATCCCGCCGGCCGTCGCCTGCGTGTAGACCGGACCGCGGTGCTCGACGACGAAGGGCTTGTCCCCCTCGAACGCCGGGTAGAGGTTCGGCACCACCCTCACCAGCCAGGATCCGCTGGCGCCGTAGGTCTCGAGAGCCGGCGGGGTGGACTCCTCGTTGCCCGGGCAGAAGGGGCAGGGACGGGCCTCGGCCTCCACGGCGAGGCGGGGGGCGAACGGCACAGGGCGGTCACCCCTCGCCACGCTCACGACCACCCACCGCCCCGTGAGGGGGTCAAGTCGTAGCTGGTTCATCTCGGACTCCCTGGCTCCGTCCTCCTGACAACGGTAGCTGGAAGCCTCTTAATTCTGTGGCTACCCATCAGTAACTTGTCGGTTCCTCCGGCGCGATCTGCGTGCATGTCGTGACTCTCAGGCTACCGTCCCGCCCACCGTATGGCGGTCGCACGATTCCTTGCGGACGGCGACGAATAATGCCTTCTGTTAGGTAAACGGCGCGCAGTGCCCCATGTGACTCCGGTCGAGGAGAATTCACTCAGGGCAATCAACTTTGCCAACACTGGTCACTTTGCCGACGCTTTTCCCGAGCAGGGCCAGGTCGGACCCGAACGCCCAGGCTGGCGGGACCGGAGGCGTCCGGACGACGATGGCGAGCTTGACTGCTCCCACGACTGAAGTCGCGGGATTCTGGGGCTCAGGCTGCCTCGGCGCCCGCAGGAACAGAGGGCTTATTGCCTTCGTCGCCCACCGGGGCTGCTGTGCCAGCGGGTTCAGTCCCGCCCGCAGGCACCCCGTGGCGGTCCGGGTTCAGGTTCCTAGCAGCGTTGCGGTCACGCCCGAGGACGAGACCGCAACTTCGACAGGAGTACACCCGGTCCGACAACGTCACACGGGGATTGGCTTTCTCCCCGCACGAACTACATCTCTGGGTACTGTCCTTAGCCGGGAGAAGAACCACGGCCTTACCGGCCTTGGTCGCCTGCCAGATGAGGATGTGGCGGAACTGGGCCCAGGCGGCGTCGGCGATCGACCGGTTGAGGCCGGCCTTGTGTCGTCCTCCGCGGCGCGACATGTTCTTGACCTTGAGGTTCTCTACGCCGATGCGGTCGTAGGTGCCGACCAACCTGCGCGCAGCCTTGTGAGCGAAGTCGGCTCGCTGAGCCGCCACCCGAGCGTCGACGCGGGCCTTTCGGCGCCGCGCCTTGGTCCGAGCATTCGATCCTTTGGCTTTGCGAGCCAGATTGCGATTGAGCCGGGGGAGCGTCTTGGCTGCTTCTTTGGCGAAGCGGGGGTTGGCGACGTCTGTGTCTGGGTCCTCGGTGGTGGCGAATGTGGCCAGTCCCACATCGAGCCCGCTGGAGCGCCCCGTCGGAGAAATCGGGGTCTCGGGCACCTCTACGCGGCAGACGAAACTTCCCCACCATCGCCCCGCTCTGTCCTGGTAGACGGTCACGCTTGTCGGCACCGAAGGCAGCGGCCTAGACCACACCACCCGCAGTGCAATGCGCCCGCCGCTCACGGCCACCTCGACTCGCTCGTCGGTCTTGACACCCAAGCCCGATCCAGAGATGGAGAACCCATTTCTGGTCCAGCGAGCCGTCTGATATCCGACCTTTCTGGACTTGAAACAGGGCCGGCCGGCCGGATTGGACTTGTCGAAGAACGCCGAAAGAGCCCTGTACAAGTCGCGCAAGACCTGCTGTTGGGGAACAGACGGCTGCGCGGCGAGCCACTCGAAGCGACCCCGCCAGTCGGTCAACTCCCGATCCGCGTCGCGGTAGCCGAGCTTCACAGCTTCGTAGCGCCACAGGCCCGACCAACGCCCGAATGCCTGATTCCACACGAACCGACAAGCATCGAAGACGTCCTGAAGCGAGGCTGCCTGGGCCGGGCTGACCCGAAGTCGGTAGCGGTAGCGGACCTCTGTCTCTGTCATCGACCATCAGTCTTCTAGGAGGGTGTAACCGTCATGTCGGACCACGAGAGTCGGGTCTTCGACCCAAGTGGGGCTCTACCTCCCACGACTGAAGTCGTGGTCTTCCCGTCCCACATCCCATTTCGGTGACGGGGACCTCGCCGACCGCCGTGGCGCTCGGCGGCTGGGCCCGGGCAGCGGGGGAGCTGGCCTCAGGGGCCACTCATCCGCTCCCCACCGGCGCCGGATACACCGTCCTGCTGCTCGCTCACGTGGCATCGGCCGTGATCGGTTTCGGGGTGATCTGCGTGACCGGCTTGCAGGCTTTGCGCGCAGCGGGTGGCCCCGGCAGCCCCAAGGCGGGTGCCGTTCGGAGGTACTTCCGCCCGGGGCCCAACTGGGCGGCCCGGGCGATCTACGGGGTGCCCGTCTTCGGCTTTGCCCTGCTCGCTGCCAGCGGGGGCGAATTCGAGGCATCTGACACCTTCGTGGTCGTGGGCCTTACCCTCTGGCTCTTCGCAGCCGTCGTCGCAGAGGTGGTCGTGTGGCCCGGAGAGCGTCGCATCCAACAAGTCGTGGTCCGCGACTGGAGCGAGACCGAAGCGAAGACCGATGCCGAGACCGAAGGAGATGGTGCTGCATCCCCCGCCCCTGTCCTCGTAGAGGAGTGCACCAAGGTCGCCTATGCGTCAGGGATCCTGGCGGTCGTGTTCGTCACCGCATTCGTGTTGATGTTCGCCAAGCCTTGAGCGCACCAGGCGGTACCGGCGCCCGACACGAGACGGGCGAAGGGTGGCGCCGAAGGTAGTTTGTGCCGGTGCGTGTGTACTTGGATCACGCGGCGACGACGCCCATGCGCCCGGAGGCGCTCGCCGCGATGCTGCCCTTTCTGGGCGAGCGCTTCGGCAACCCGTCGGGGGGCCACGCCTTGGCGCGCGACGCGCGGGCGGCGCTCGAAGACGCCCGCGAGTCGATCGCGCGCGACTTGGGGTGCGAACCAGGAGAGATCGTCTTCACCTCCGGAGGCACCGAGTCCGACAATCTCGCCGTTCGGGGCGCTCGTCGCGCCACGGGAGGCTCCGCGGTCTGCTCCGCGGTGGAACACCATGCAGTGCTCCGCGCATGCGAGGCCGAAGGGGGCGTGGCGGTCCGCGTCGACTCGAGAGGCCGCATCGACCTCGATTCCCTGGTGGACGCGCTCGATGAAGGCGTGGGTGTGGTCTCGGTGATGCTCGCGAACAACGAGGTCGGGACCATCCAGCCCGTATCGGAGGTCGCCACGATCGTTCGCGAACGCGCCCCGAACGCCCTCGTCCACACAGACGCAGTCGCCGCCGTTGGATGGCTCGACGTAGTCGAAGAGACCGGCGCAGCCGACCTCGTCTCGCTCAGCGCGCACAAGTTCGGGGGGCCGAAAGGAGCGGGTGCGCTCGTGGTCAGGCGAGGGGTGCAGATCGAGCCGCTACTACTCGGGGGCGAGCAGGAGCGGGGGAGGCGCGCCGGCACCCACGACGTGGCGGGGATCGTGGGAATGGCCGCAGCATTGTCGGCGGCGACGACGCGTCGCGAGCAGCAGGTGCTGACGACGGGAGCTCTGCGTGATCGCCTCGCGGACGCGATCCTCGAATCCGTCGTCGGCTCGCACGAGAACGGTATCGACGAGCTCGGCTCGGGCGCGCGATCGAGAGACTGCAAGCTCGCGTCTAGCTTGAGCGTCCGCTTCGAGGGGATCGACTCCGAGGAACTCCTCTTCCTGCTCGACGACGCCGGCATTTGTGCCTCGGCCGGGGCGGCGTGCGCCAGCGGAGCCGTGGAGCCGAGCCACGTGCTCATGGCGATGGGCCTGTCGGAGCTCGAGGCGCGATCGGCCGTGCGGTTCTCGTTGGGTGTCACCACGACCGCAGCAGAGGTCGATCACACCCTCGAGGTGCTCCCGAAGCTCGTCGAGCAGTTGCGCGGTTCGGAGAGCGGCTCGGTTAGCTGACACCCTTCGTTTCCTCGAGGACCTTCTCGGCGTGCCCGTCCGCCCTCACGTTGTACCAAGCCCTCCGGATCACGCCCTTGGCGTCTATGAGGAACGTCGAGCGGATGACCCCGACGGTCTTCTTGCCGTACAGGGTCTTCTGGCCCCAGGCCCCGTAGGCCTCCATCACCTCGTGGCTCGGGTCCGACAGAAGCGGGAACCGGAGCTTGTACTTGGCGCGGAACTTGGTGTGCTTCTCCCCTCCGTCAGGTGAGATGCCGACGACCTTCACGCCCGCTCGGTCGAATGCCCGCAGGTTGTCGTTGAATTGGCAGGCCTCCTTCGTGCAACCCGGAGTGTCGTCCGCCGGGTAGAAGTACACGACGACGGGCGCTCCGGCGAAGTCCTTCAACGAGACCTTCTGGGAGTCCTGGTCGCCAAGGGTGAACTTGGGCGCCTTGTCCCCGGCATCGAGCTTGGTCATCCTTCCTCCTGTGGGCGTGGTGGTGCGGTCGTGGTTTACGCGTGCGCGAAGGGTTCGTGGACCGTAGGTCGATCGGTCACCTCAACATAGCGTCGGGGTTCTCGGGGGTCCGGGACCAGGGGTGAACGAGCCGCGCGCGCGGTACAGTCTCGCTCCGATAGGCGGGGGTGGAGATGGAGACCGACTACCTCGTAATTGGTGCAGGCGCGCTCGGGATGGGGTTCGTCGACACCTTGATCGAGCACTCCGATGCCGAGGTAATCATCGTCGATCGGCGGCACGGCCCCGGTGGCCATTGGTTGGACTCCTACCCCTTCGTGCAGCTGCACCAGCCATCGATGAACTATGGGGTGAACTCCACTCCGTTGGGTCAGAATCGGGTCGAGCTCGATGGGCCAGACGCAGGATTCTATGAGCGAGCGAGCGGAACCGAGATCTGCGGCTATTTCGACGAGATCATGCGTCACCGATTCTTGGCCTCAGGTCGGGTGCGGTTCTTCCCAATGTGCGACTTCCTCGGGGAACGGCGATTCCGTTCCCGCCTCACGGGTGCCGAGACGGAGGTAGCGGTACGACGGAGCGTTGTGGACGCCACCTACCTGGCGTCTCGCGTCCCTGCGAACGATCCACCACCGTTCCAGGTGGCCGACGGGGCGACGTGCGTCCCGATAGGTGCACTGACGACGGTCGTTACGCCCCCAAATGGTTATGTGATCATCGGCGCCGGCAAGACGGCCATGGATGCTGTGTGCTGGTTGCTCGACAAGGGGACTTCACCCGACGACATCCGTTGGATCCGTCCCCGGGAGCCATGGATGCTGAACCGTGCCTTCTTCCAACCCGGCGAAGGGCTTCTGACGACCTTCGCCGGGATCGTTCTGGACTTGGAAGCTGTGGCCGAGTGCGACTCGATCGAGCAGGTATTCAATCGGCTAGAGGAGCATCAGGTGACATTGCGCCTCGATCCGTCGATCCAGCCGTCCATGATCAAAGGCGCCACGGTGAGTCTCGGCGAGCTCGATCAGTTGCGATGCATCAACGGGGTAGTCCGACTTGGACATGTCACGCGAATCGATTCGGAGCGAATCACCCTCGAGGGGGGTTCGGTCCCGACCAGTCCCGACCACCTGCACGTGCACTGCGCGTCGGCCGGACTGAGCGCCAACCCACCCAGGCCGATCTTCGCAGACGACACGATCCTCCTACAGCCGATCACTCGTGTCAGCATTAGCCTTTCCGCAGGGCTCATCGGCGTCGTCGAAGCGTCGGGACGGTCAACGGCCGAGAAGAACCGGCTCTGCCCACCGAACACGTGGTTCGACACGCCCTTCGATTGGATACGGCATCTGTTGACCGGGATGAGGACCGAGCTGGAGTGGCGTCAAGCTCCTGATGTGCTGGCGTGGGTGGAATCCTCTCGCCTCAATCTCATGAAGGGCCTTGATCAACACCCCGACAGTGCCGCTGTAGTTGACCTGCAGAGCAGGTTTCTGACGGCACTGTTCCCGGCTCTCGAAAGGTTCGACGAGTTCGCGTCGCACGCCACGCCCGCCGAGCGCGCACGGATGTTCGAGGTCGTCCCGAAGCCAACAGCGACACGGCCCCACTGACGGCCCCACTCCCCCAGGGCGCTTCGTCGTCGCGACGACAGCGAGCCGATCAGTTGCAGTTCAAGGGTCAGACCGGCATCCGTGCGCACGATATCGTCCCTGTCGATAGCCTAACTGGCATGCCGTTGTTCCTTGATCGACATGAGGCGCCCGGCGCCACGCCTGCCGCCATCGCCGCCGCGCACGAACTCGATCTTGCCGTTCAGGACAAGTACCAGGTCCGCTACGTCACATATTGGTTCGACGACAAAGAAGGGACTGTGTTCTGTCTCGCCGAGGGGCCCGACCGAGAGTCCTTGGAAACTGTGCACCGGGAGGCTCACGGCCTGGTCGCCGACAACATCATCGAGGTCGGCGAGGGACCCATAAATGCGTTTCTCGGCGAGATTCCCCGACATCCAGCAGGGGAGGCCTACGTCGACTCTGCTGTGCGAGTAGTTCTGTTCACCGACCTTTGTGACTCGACGCAGCAGACCCAGGAACTGGGCGACGACGGCTTCATGTTGCTCATTCGTGAGCACGACGACATCGTGCGAGCCGCATTGAAAAAGCAGCGTGGACGCGAGGTGAAGCATACGGGCGATGGAATCATGGCGTCATTTACGTCCGTGTCGGCTGCTGTCGAGTCAGCCATAGACATTCAACGTTCGTTCCGGAATCGGAACCAAGGTGCAGAACGGCCCATTCACCTCCGTGTTGGGATCAGCGTCGGGGAGCCAGTTACTGAACGAGGCGACTTGTTCGGGGCTGCTGTTCAACTGTCGGCTCGACTTTGCGGAGCGGCATCTCCGGGTGGCATCGCTGTTTCGACAGCGGTGCGTGAACTCTGTGTTGGGAAGCGATTTGATTTCGATTCCAAGGGTGCGCTCGATCTCAAAGGGTTCGGCGAGCCAGTGCCCGTCTTTGAGGTTCGTCTTCCCACTGAATAGAGGCGCAATTTCGCCGCCAACCGCAGAGGTCGGGTTCTTACGGTCTTGACATACGTCCGAGTCAGTGGTGGTCGTGCCCGTGGTGGTCGTGCCCGTCGGCGTGGCCCTGTCCGGCGTCACCTTCTCCGAAGTCTCCGCTCCCGCCGCCGGGTCCCGGGCCGCCGGGTGGGCTCCACTGGGGAGGCGGCCCTTGCTGACCACTCGAGCCAACGGGTCCCCCTGGTCCTTGTGGTCTCGGGGGTCCCGGGGGTTCGGTCCGGCTCTGCGGTGCCGAAGAGTCGGAGCCCGATACCCGGTCGTCCGCGGGCGCGGGGACGATCGCGGGTTGCGCGGATGGCGCCGCACCTTGCGAGCTCACGCCTGGACCTGACTGCGCGCTCGAGAACATGAAGGGTCCTTCCTCGGCGACGTCCGCGTGGGAGTGGGCCGAGGATGCCTTCGACGCGCGCCGCGAGTTTCCGCCAGCGACGCGCACGAGGTCCGAGGTGAACGACGCGAGCAGATCGGCGTGCGACTCAGGTGTCTGCGAAGCCGGTGGTGGCGCTGGCGTTGTTGCCGCTCCGGGTGTTGCCGCACCCCGTGTTGCCGACGGCGCGCCAGCCGCCGGAAGTGTGCCGGATCCCGGTGCTCCGGCTCCTGTAGTAGCCGGTACCGAACCCGAAGTCGGAGTAGTAGCGGACACCGTCGAGACGGGCGCGCCCGGGGAAGCTGTCGAGGCTGCGCCCGCCGCCACAGAGCTTGTCGAGAGGCCTGCTCCCGTTGAGGAAGGCGTCGATGTGGCCGGGTTCGGCGCCTCACCGAGGCCCGAGGATCCCGGCCCCTGCTGTCCCGGTGTCTGTCCCTGTTCGAAGTGGGTCGGTGCCGGATGGTGCATCAGGTCACGAGGAGCCAGCCTCGATGCGGACCTCGAGCCTTGCGACGGGGAGGAGCCCGGCCCCAACAGAGCCGAGAGACCGCCGATCGCCGCTGCGACGAGGACGACTGCAGCGGCGGCAGAGGCGAACGCCACTCTGTGGCGCTCCATGGAGCCCACCAACGACGACCTCGCCGATGTGAGGGCAACCCGCTGCCGGCGAGCTGTCGCTGCGACTCGCTCCCGGGTGCCGGCAAGCGCGACCTGCTCGCGTCGAGCCACAGCGAGGATCGCCGCGACCGCAGCTGCGAGCCCAGCCCTGCTGCGGCGTGCTGCCGCCGAGATACCGGCTTGCGTCCCGGCCCAGGCACGTCTCGGCTCGGGTGCCTCGACCTCCTGCTTTGCTCTGGCGGCCCGCCGCTTGGCGTATAGATCTGCGTCCGCCGCCGCCATCAACAGCTCTGGATTGGCCACGGCGTCTCCGCCTACCGAGCGAAGCGTGGTCACGCCCCAACTGAAGCTCGGCGCGTCGCCCTCCGACGCGCGCTCGAGCATCGCAGCCGCACCTTCGATACCGGTGAACGGAGCGATGACCACGAACTCGTCGCCGCCCGTCCTGTAGAGGGTGTCGGCGTCGCGCAGCTGCTCGCGCAAGCGCGCCACCAGAGCCTTCAGCGCGTCGTCGCCGGCAGGGTGGCCGCGCGTGTCGTTTATCCGCTTGAGGCCGTCGAGGTCGACAGCGGCGAGTGCCAGGTCGAGGCCGGAGCGCGAGGCGCTTCCCGTCGCGTGGGCCAGGTCCTCGCAAAGCGCCAATCGGTTCGCGCAACCGGTCAGCGGGTCGGTGCGTGCCTGGGCCCTGAGATTGGCCGAGGCAGCGTCGATCGCCTCGAGCATGAGCTGGTCCACAACGTGGTTCACGGTCTCGGCCGGGACCGGGAGGGCACCTGGCAAGGATCCTTCTTCCGCAGATCCCGCTGCCTCGATCACCACCTCGCGGAGTGCGGAGAGCGCGGCCAGGGCCTCGACAGGCGCCGAGAAACGAGCCCCCCAGCTCCTCGCGGCGCGACCCAGCTCGGGAGTCTGCGAGCCGCGTCTCAGCGCGGAGCTGAGCGAGGACACGAGGAAGTTCGCGTCGGGGCCGTCGCAGTAGCCGGGATCGGCACCTGCCCCTCTGCAACGGTCTGCCCAGGCCGACAGCAGCGCCCTTCGGCTCTCGCTCGGCCCCGCCCCGCTGGATACCAATTGAATAGGCCCCCCAGGGATGGAACGTTCAGCGCGCTCCGTGTTCCTCCATTCTCTCATTGTGTCCTCGACTCGGCTATCGGAAAGGCAGCCTCGCGGCTGGATTTGTCCGCTTTTTGGGGGATCGAACAACGTCGACGGGTCCGCCGAAACGTCGGTGGCCAGGTCGGCACGTAGCCTTGCGCTCGTGAGGGTCCTGGTTGCGATGTCGGGAGGAGTCGACTCCTCGGTCGCGGCCGCGTTGCTCGCGGAAGACGGCGACGAGGTGGTCGGAGCGACCTTGAAACTGTGGGGTGGGGAGTCCGACAGCGGCTGCTGCTCCGTGTCCGACGTCGAGGACGCCCGCCGCGTCGCAGACCAGCTCGGCATCGTCCACCACGTCTTCAACTTCACCGACGTCTTCGAGGAGTCCGTGGTGGGGCCTTATGTCGAGGAGCACACGCTCGGACGGACCCCGAACCCCTGCATCGAGTGCAACAGGAGCGTGAAGTTCGGAGCCCTGTTCGAGCGCGCCCGGCGTCTCGGGTTCGACAGGCTCGCCACCGGCCATCATGCCCGCCTGGAGCCCGGGCCTTCCGGAGTGCGCCTGCTCAGGGGGGCCGATGCAGCGAAGGACCAGTCCTACGTCCTCGCTATGCTCCGACGCGAGCAGCTCGACCGGCTGTCGTTCCCGGTGGGCACGATGACGAAGGACGACGTGCGTGCGCACGCAGCGCGCCTCGGGCTCCGAACGGCGTCCAAGCCGGATAGCCAAGACGTCTGCTTCATACACTCGGGCGCCGGCCGGAGGGGGTTCTTGTCCGCGAGGGCTGCGCTGCACGCGGCGGACCTCGTGGACGCAGCCACCTCCAGCGTCGTGGGTACCGTCCCGGCGGTGGAGCTCGTCACCCCCGGCCAGCGACGCGGTCTCGGGGTCTCCGGAGATGGCCGGCGCCGCTACGCGCTGTCGGTCGACGTGGCGGGTCGGCGCGTCCTCGTTGGCGGAGCCGAATCGGCGCTCTCGGGTCGCGTCGATCTGCAGACACCGACGTGGGTGGACAGGCCCCTCGCCCACGGCGAGAGGGCGCTCGCTCAGACGAGCGCGCACGGCAGGCCTGCTCCGTGCACGTGGGAGTCGGGTTGCGTACGTTTCGACGAGCCGCAACGGCTTGTAGCTCCGGGACAGACGGTGGTCCTCTACGACGTGCTCGAGCCCGAAGCAGTCGTCGGGGGGGCGAAGGCTGCGTGACAGAAGACGCTGATCGGCCGCGTCAAACCGAGTTCATCGAGCCGTCGTACAAGGGGGTGCTGTTAGCGTCTCTGCCGCGCCAGTGCAGCCGTGGTGAGTTCGGCTGCGGTGAAACGGAAGGTCGGCTTTGAGAAGACGGTCAGGGCTGAGTCGTCGACTCTTGATGCTCGCTTCGGTGGCCCTCGGCTTGACAGCCCTTGTAGTGGAAACGGGAATACGCCCGGCAGCTGCCACCGCCGTAATCTCGATCACCAAGACGGACAGCGGTGGTGGCTCGTCGGCGACTAGCACGGTGGGGACCGTGGTACCCGGAACCGCGATCACCTACACGGTTGTGGTCTCCAACACGGGTGCCTCGAACACGGCGTCGGTCGACGACCCGGTACCCGCAGATCTGGTCTCCGACACGTGGTCGGTGACCGCTGCCTCTGGAGGGGCCACCGCAACGACCGCCTCGGGCAGCGGAAGCATCTCGGCAGACGGTGTGGACCTTCCGAGCGGCTCCTCGATCACCTTCACGATCACTGGCACGGTCTCGTTGTCGGCAACGGGGACCATTTCAAACTCCGCGACCGTGACGCCGACATCGGGCTCGCCGATCACGGCGACCGACACCGATGCCCTTGTGAGCCTCGTCAAGTCCGACAGCGACGGTGGTTCGTCTCCCACCTCGGCCCACCCCTCAGGCGTGACGGGCACTGCGGTTGCAGGCGCCACGATCACCTACAGCGTCGTCCTCTCGAACACATCAGTTTCGACTGCGACCGGCTCGGTGAGCGACCCGACACCGGGGGACATCACGAGTGACTCCTGGTCCGTGGCTGTCATCGGAGGAGCGACCGCCTCGACCAACTCGGGCACCGGAAGCATATCGGCGAACTTGGTGAGCCTTCCGAGCGGTTCCTCGGTCGTCTTCACGATCACCGGCACGATCTCTGCCTCGGCAACCGGGACCCTATCGAACACGGTGAGCCTGACACCGACCGGGGGTGTCGCCAGTTCCGCGACCGACACCGACACCCTCACTCCTTCAGCGACCCTCACCATCACCAAGACCGACGGCGTGACGAGCGTGGTCCCCGGGACCACCGACGCCTACACCATCACCGTCTCTGACTCCGGGCCCTCCGACGCCACCAACGTGGTGGTGAACGACCTGCTCCCGGCCGGGGAGACCTTCGTGAGCGACATGGCGAGCCCCGGGACCTCCTACGACTCGCTCACAGGGGTCTGGACCATCGGGACGCTCGCCGCAGGAGGGACCGACACCCTCACGATCACGGTCTCCATATCCCCTTCGGCTACCGGGTCCGTCTCGAACACCGCCGTGGCGAGCGCCTCGAACGCGACCACCGTCAGCGCGACCGACACCGACACCCTCACTCCTTCAGCGACCCTCACCATCACCAAGACCGACG
>DAIQQK010000013.1:18240-41518 GCA_036786835.1 Acidimicrobiales bacterium
CTCCATATCCCCTTCGGCTACCGGGTCCGTCTCGAACACCGCCGTGGCGAGCGCCAGTGACGCCTTGACTGTCACTGCTACCGACACCGACACCCTCACTCCTTCAGCGACCCTCACCATCACCAAGACCGACGGCGTGACGAGCGTGGTCCCCGGGACCACCGACGCCTACACCATCACCGTCTCTGACTCCGGGCCCTCCGACGCCACCAACGTGGTGGTGAACGACCTGCTCCCGGCCGGGGAGACCTTCGTGAGCGACATGGCGAGCCCCGGGACCTCCTACGACTCGCTCACAGGGGTCTGGACCATCGGGACGCTCGCCGCAGGAGGGACCGACACCCTCACGATCACGGTCTCCATATCCCCTTCGGCTACCGGGTCCGTCTCGAACACCGCCGTGGCGAGCGCCAGTGACGCCTTGACTGTCACTGCTACCGACACCGACACCCTCACTCCGGAAGCCGACCTCTCGGTGACCAAGTCCGTCGACAACCCTTCTCCCGTGATGGGCAACGACTTGACCTTCACGATTGTCGTAGAGAACATCGGGCCCTCCGACGCCGCCGCGGTGGCCGTGAACGACCTGCTCCCGAGTGGGCTCACCTATGTCGGCTACGCCGCGTCCACGGGTACCTACAACCCCACCACGGGCGTATGGAACATCGGGACGCTGGCTGCGCTCGGGAGCCAGACCTTGACCCTGACCGTGCAGGCTCTCGGCAGCGGCACCATCACGAACATCGCGACGGTCGGATCGACCACAGCCGACACAAACCCGACCAACAACGCCGCCTCCTCCACCCTCGCCGTCATCCCGGCCACCGGAGCCACTGGCGGGCTTGTGCCTTCACCCCCGATCGATCTGACCGCGCATGACGGACAGATCACGTTGAACTGGCTCCCTTCGGTGTCGAGCGGTGGTTCGCAGGTCACCTCCTACGAGATATTCCGCTTTACCTCAGGTACCGAGGCATCCCTGATTGCCACTGTGACGGGCGTGAGCTACGTCGACTCGAACGTGATCCCGGGCACCACCTACTTCTATTACGTCGAGGCAGCGAACTCTTTCGGAGTTTCGGCTCCCTCGAACATCGCTTCATCGACCGCTCCCGCTGCCGCGCCCTCACCGGGCCCGGTTCCCACGACGGGCAGTTGCAACTCGTACAGCGCGAACGCCGCATTCGTCTGCGCTCTTTACGAAGACCTCCTCGGAAGAGCACCCGACGCTGGTGGCCTCGCGACTTGGCTGGCAGCGCTCTCGGCCGGTCAGAGCCGCAGCACCGTCGCGCTCGGGATCCTGAGCTCCCCGGAGTACTCGTCGGACCTCATCTCGGGTTACTACGAGTCGTTCCTCGGTCGTCCGCCGGACCCGGGCGGGCTCTCGCTGTTCGTGCGGCAGCTGTCGGCGGGCGTGACCGACGAGCAGGTGATCTCCGAGATCGTCGGCTCGCCTGAGTTCTACGCGGACGCTGGAAGCTCCGGACCCGGGTTCCTCACCGCCCTTTACGAGGACCTTTTGGGGAGAGCTCCCGATCCGGGCGGTCTCGCCACTTGGCTAGCAGCGATCTCGGCCGGTCAGAGCCGCAGCACCGTCGCGCTCGGGATCCTGAGCTCCCCGGAGTACTCGTCGGACCTCATCTCGGGTTACTACGAGTCGTTCCTCGGTCGTGCGCCGGACCCGGGCGGGCTCTCGCTGTTCGTGCGGCAGCTCTCCGCAGGCGTGACCGACGAGCAGGTGATCTCCGAGATCGTCGGTTCGCCTGAGTTCTACGTCGACACTGCCGGGACCTAAGTCCGCCGTGTCGGCCCAGAGACCTGCCGTCACAGCGGGCCGGTACGCTCCGGCCGATGGCCACTAGCCCGAGCCAGCGGGTCGAGGAGCTGCGGGCACAGATCGCCTACCACGACCAGAAGTACCACGTGGAGGACTCGCCCGAGATCTCCGACGCCGACTACGACGCGCTCGTTCGCGAGCTGCGGGCGATCGAAGGGGAGCATCCGGACCTCGTAACTCAGGATTCCCCGACTCAGCGAGTGGGCGGAGCTCCGTCGATTCTCTTCTCGCCGGTGCGGCACCGGATCCCCATGATGAGCCTCGACAACGCCTTCGACGTCGCCGAGCTCCAGTCGTGGGTCGACAGGATCGCGAGGATCGACTCGGCGGTCCTTCAAGCGGAATTCGAATGCGAGCTGAAGATCGACGGCATCGCGATGTCGCTCACCTACGAGAACGGCACCCTCGTCCGCGCTGCGACGAGAGGTGACGGGCTGACAGGGGAGGACGTGACGCCGAACGTGGCGACCATCTCCGCGATACCCAAGAGTCTCCAGTGGCCGAAGGGCAAGGGCGCGGTGCCCTCGGTGATGGAGGTGCGTGGCGAGGTCTACATGCCAGTGCACGCTTTCGACGAGCTGAACCGCCGGCAGCTCGAAGCAGGAGAGAAGACGTTCGCGAACCCACGCAACTCCGCAGCCGGCTCGCTGCGCCAGAAGGACGCTCGCATCACTGCGAGCCGTGACCTTTCCTTTTGGGCTTATCAGATGGGCGCACGCGACGGGGGACCGGAGCTGCACGGCCAGACCGAGGCTCTTCGGCTTCTCGGCGACTGCGGGCTGCCCGTGAGCCCCGAGATGAAGACAGTCAAGGGAGTCGACGAGGTGTTCGCCTTCTGCGCTCACTGGCAGGAGCATCGTCACGACCTCGACTACGAGATCGACGGCGTCGTCGTGAAGGTCGACGATCTGGGGCTTCAGCAGCGGCTCGGCGCCACCTCTCATGCGCCGCGGTGGGCGGTCGCGTTCAAGTTCCCCCCGGAGGAGCGCAACACCAAGCTGAAGAGCATCATGGTCTCGATAGGCCGCACCGGACGTGCGACACCCTTCGCCATGCTCGAGCCCGTGTTCGTCGGAGGGTCGACGGTGGGAGTCGCGACTTTGCACAACGAGGACCAAGTCCGACTCAAGGACGTCCGACCGGGCGACACGGTGGTCGTTCGCAAGGCAGGAGACGTGATCCCCGAGGTCGTGGGGCCGGTGCTCTCCGCGCGCCCGCGTGGGCTTGCGCGCTGGAAGTTCCCCTCGAATTGCCCGAGTTGCGGTGGTCCGCTCGTGCGGCTTCCCGGCGAGAGCGACACCTTCTGCACGAACCTCGAGTGCCCCGCGCAGCGGGTGCAGAGGATCGTCCACTTCGCTTCGCGGGGGGCGATGGACATCGAAGGCCTGGGCGAGAAGAGGGTCGTGCAATTGGTCGAGGCGGGACTGCTCACCGATCCCGGCGACGTCTTCGGGCTCGACCGGGAACGGCTGTTGGGCCTGGATCGCATGGGAGAGCTCTCCACCGACAACCTCCTTCGAGCGGTCGAGCAGGCAAAGGGCCGTCCGTTGAGCCGGCTGCTCGTCGGACTCGGCATCCGGCACCTCGGGCCTACGGGTTCGAGAGTGCTGGCGCGGGTGAAGGGATCCCTCGACGAGGTCATGAAGTCCTCCGAGCAGGAGCTCGCGGGCCTGGAAGGCATCGGACCTGTCATCGCAGAGAGCGTGGCCGAGTTCCTCTCTCTTTCCGCTAACAAGACGGTGATCGAGAAGCTCCGTTCTTCGGGTGTGAACCTGATCGAACCTGGCGCGTTTGCTTCGGGCGCGCCGGGAACAGGCGTGGGCGCGGGGGTCGCTTCCCCGGGAGCAGCTTCAGGTGCCGGAGACGCCGGGTTCGAGCAGACGCTCGAGGGGCGCTCGGTCGTGGTGACCGGAACACTCGAGGGCTACTCGCGCGAAGAGGCGGAAGAGGCGATCTTGGCGCGAGGGGGAAAGTCGCCGGGCAGCGTCTCGGCCAAGACCTGGGCCGTGGTCGCCGGAGCCGAGCCGGGCGCCGCGAAGCTGAAGAAGGCCGAGGACATCGGGATACCCATCGTCGACGGATCACACTTCGAGGAGATCCTCGAGACCGGCGAGCTGCCTCCGGGTTGAGGGTCGGTTTGGAGTCCTGCTGACCTGGGTAGTCCGACGATGCCGGTCCGGGCGTTCACGTGCAGTGGCCGTCCCACGACAAAGCCTCGCGGGTCGGTAGCCTGGACACGAACTCATGTCGACGTTGACGGATTCAATCGGACGTGTCCTCGCGGGCCGGTACCGGATCGAGTCGGCACTCGGCACCGGTGCTTCCGCGCACGTCTTCTGTGCGTGGGACGTCACGCTCCGCCGCCGGGTCGCCGTCAAGGTCCTGCACCCTGCTCTTGCCGGGGACGCTGCGTTCCTGCGCCGCTTTCGCGCCGAGGCGCAGGCCGCGGCCGCGCTCACTCACCACCACGTCCTCGCCGTCTACGACTGGGGCGAGGACGAGAGTGGCCCGTTCCTCGTGCTCGAGTTCCTCGCGGGTGGTTCGCTGCGCGACATGCTCGACGAGGGCCACCAGCTGAGCGTCTCCCAGGCGGTTCTGGTGGGGATCCAGGCTGCGGAGGGGCTCGCCTTCGCTCACTCACGCGGTTTCGTCCATCGCGACATCAAGCCGGCGAACCTCCTCTTCGACGCCGAAGGCCGCCTTCGCATAGCCGACTTCGGTCTCGCGCGAGCTCTCTCGGAAGCAGCCGTCACCGAGCCGGCGGGAACGACGGTCGGAACGGCGCGCTACGCCGCTCCCGAGCAGGCGACCGGGAACCTCGTCGACGGACGCGCCGACGTGTACGCGCTCGCGTTGGTTCTCTACGAGGCGGTCACCGGCGTTGTTCCGTTCACTGCGGACACCACCATCAGCACGCTCATGGCGCGAGTCGGAGCGAGACTGCCCGGACACGACGCTCTCGGACCTCTGGGTGCGGTTCTCCAAGAGGCCGCCGCACCGAACGTCGATGAGCGCCTCGACGCGGCTCAATTCGCGCGGCGCCTCAACGGTCTCACCCGCGCCCTTCCCGCTCCGCGAGTACTGCCTCTCGTCGGGTCGCCGGTAAACGCTCCGGTCGTCGGAGGAGCAGGTCGGACGACCGACGCCACCGAGCACGGGATCCGGCTTCCGATCGACGCCCCTTCCGAGGCAGCCCTTGCCGGGCCTACCGAGGCCGCCCTTGCCGGGCCTACCGAGGCCGCCCTTGCCGGGCCTACCGAGGCCGCCCTTGCCGGGCCCACCGAGGCCGTTGCTGGGAGTGCAATGGCCACCGGTGCTGCGGCGGGGGACCCTTCCGACATCGATACCTCACAGCTCCTGGCGGTGGCGTCGGCGGTCGGAGTGGCGACGAACAGCCGGACTTCTGTCGGCGGTCCGATTGCGAGGTTCGACGTACCCGAGACCACGGGGTCGGCGAGCTCCGCTCCACTGATACACACCCCCGGCGCGCGCAGGAAGCCCTTTCTGCGCGGGCGTAGATGGCCGTGGATCACCGCAATCGTCGTGCTCTCGGTTGCGATCGTCGCAGGTGGGCTTGCATACGGCGCGATCGAGACGAAGTTCTTCACCCCGAGTCACCCTGTGCCGGACATCGAGGGTCTCACCATCCAGCAGGCCTCGGCGAAGCTCCGCCCGTACCACCTCGATGTGACGGTCGCCGGGCACCAGTCTTCGGTCACGATCGCCGCTGGCAGCATCATCGGGGAAAGCCCCAAGGTGGGTACCTCGCTCAAGGAGGGGAGCGACGTCTCGGTCATCGTCTCGTCGGGGCCGCCTCCTGTGAGCGTTCCTTCTCTCGCCAACGTGAGCGGGGACTGTACGACGATCACCAACGTCCTCGCCGCGGCTCACCTCCACGCGGACTGCAAACCTCAGTACTCCACGCAGGTGCCGGCGGGCGGGGTGATCGACTGGAACCCGAAGGGACACGCACCGGAGTTCTCGACGATCACAGTCCTGATCTCTCAAGGCCCGCCGATAATCACGTACCCGTCGCTGTCGGGGATCACCACCTGTACCGGTGTGCAGAGTGCCTTCCAAGCGGTCAACCTCACGGCGAGTTGCACGACCGGTTACAGCTCGACGGTCCCCTCCGGAGGGCTCGTGTCGGAGAATCCACCCAACTCGGCTCCCCAGGGTTCGACCGTGAACGTCGTCCTGTCGAAGGGACCGCAGCCGGTAGCGGTCCCGCAGATCCCCCCCAGCGGGAAGCTCTCCGACGAGATCTCCGCCCTGAACGAAGCCGGCCTCGTAGCCGGCAACATCTACGGACCCGCCAGCGGGCGCGTGTTCCAGACCAGTCCGAGCCCGGGTGAGATGGTCCCACCGGGAACTGCGGTCAACATCTACACGCTCTGAGTGCTCTGTGGACTCCTGCGAGCTATGTGAGGCGGCTCGCCTCACCACCTGGTACCACGAGGACGACGTCTGCTGGGTGGCCGACTGCGAGATCTGCGCCGTGCCGATGGTCGTTTGGCGTACGCATGGGACCAGTCCTCCTGAGGCCGACCTCGACCACATGATCGCCCAGCTGACCAAGGCCGCCGACTCCGTGCTCGGTCGCGGGGTGTGGTCGCTCGATGCCGTGATGCGCCAGATCCCAGACCACTTCCACGCGCACGCGCGTGACCCCAACTGGTGGGTGCGCAGGCTCGACCGGATAATTCGATAACCCGGAGCTGACGTCCGTCTCGCACATTCGAAACGCATCCGTGGAAAAATTGGTGGTGAGAGGGGGCGCGGAGGTGGCCCGTAACATGGTCTTTCGAGACCGCACCGACGCAGGAAGGCAGCTCGCGGCCGATCTGGAGGACCTGCAGCTCGACCGGCCCGTCATCGTGGGAATGGCGCGCGGCGGAGTGCCGGTGGCGTTCGAGGTCGCGAGGGCGCTGCACGCTCCCCTCGACGTCATCGTCGTGCGAAAGCTCGGTCACCCTTCGCAGCCCGAGCTGGGCATGGGCGCGATCGCCGAGGGCGGGGTCCGCGTGATCAACAAGGCGCTCGTCGCGCAGCTCGAGGTGCCGGAGTCGTTGATCGACCAGGTTGCCGCCCGCGAGGGTGCAGAGCTCGAGAGGCGCCTCGCTGTGTACCGGGGAGACCGTTCCGAGGTACAGGTCGAGGGCCGCACGGTCGTAGTGGTGGACGACGGACTCGCCACCGGTTTCACTGCGCTTGCCGCGGTCGAGTCGTTGAGGGAGCGAGGCGCAAAGCGTGTGGTGCTCGCGGTCCCCGTCGCGCCCCCCGGCGCGGTGGCGATGCTCAGAGCTTCGGCCGACGACGTCGTGTGTGTAGAGGTCTCCGAGCGCTTCTTCGGGATCAGTGAGTGGTACGCGGACTTCCATCAGGTTCCCGACGAGGAGGTGATCAAGCTTCTCGAGTCCGCCCACGTTTCCTACGGCGCGCCTCAGGTGAGCTCGCGAGCAGTCGAAGTGCCGGCGGGCGGGCAGCTCCTTCCGGGCGACCTCGTCGTTCCGGACCGCTCCACGGGCCTCGTATTGTTCGCGCACGGAAGCGGCTCGAGCCGGCTGAGCCCACGCAACCGTGCCGTGGCCGCCGTTCTCCACACCGCCCGCCTCGCCACGCTCCTCTTCGACCTTCTGACGGAGCGCGAGTCCGAGGACCGAGCCAAGGTGTTCGACATAGCCCTTCTCGGCGCGCGCCTCGAAGAGGCGACCAACTGGGTGCGGCAGCTGCCCGAAACCGACGGGCTGCCACTCGGTTACTTCGGAGCGAGCACCGGTGCCGCGGCGGCTCTAGTCGCGGCAGCACGTCTAAAAGACGCCGTCGCCGCGATCGTGTCGCGCGGCGGCCGTCCCGACCTTGCGGGTGACGCGCTCGCGTCCGTGACCGCCCCGACGCTGTTGATCGTCGGCGGCCGGGACAACGTGGTTCTCGATCTCAATCGTGAGGCCCAGCGCCTCATGAGTGCGAAGACGCGGCTCGAGATCGTGCCCGGTGCCACTCATCTCTTCGAGGAGCCCGGAGCGCTGGAGCAGGTTGCTCAACTCGCCGCCGACTGGTTCAAGGAGCACCTGTCCTCATAGGTGGTCGTAGTAGGCCTACGGCACAGATCCTCGGGAGGAGCCACGGGCGTCTCTATGATCGCCTGTGCATGATCAAGTACCTCGGGTCGAAGAGACGGCTCGTTCCTGTCCTCTCCTCGTTGCTCGAGTGCTCGAAGGCATGCACCGCGCTCGATCTCTTCACAGGCACCACCCGGGTGGCGCAAGCGTTCAAGAAGCTCGGCGCCGAGGTGACGGCTGTCGACTCGACTCGCTGTGCATCGACGCTCGCTCGGTGCTACATAGAGACCGACGCCGAGCAAGTCGACCGGGCCGCGCTCGAATCGGCGATAGCGCGGCTGAACGCACTCGACGGACTGCCCGGATACGTGACAGAGACCTTCTGTGTGCGTTCGCGCTTCTTCCAGCCCGAGAACGGTGAACGCATCGACGCGATCCGAGAGGCGATCGAAGCCGATTACAGCGGCTCGTCGCTCGAGCCGATCCTCCTCACCAGCCTCCTCGAAGCCGCCGACCGGGTGGACTCCACGACGGGTGTGCAGATGGCGTACGTGAAGCAGTGGGCCGAGCGTTCTTACCGGCCGTTGGAGCTCAGGGTGCCCGAGATGATCGCTGGCCCGGGGCACGCGATCAGGGGCGATGCCACGGAGCTGGTCGCATCTTTGGGGGTGTTCGACCTCGCCTACTTGGACCCGCCCTACAACCAGCACCGATACGACTCGAACTACCACATCTGGGAGACGCTCGTGGCGTGGGACGCGCCGGAGCACTACGGAGTCGCCTGCAAGCGTGTGGACTTGAGGGACGGGACCAGAAGCGCATTCAACTCGCGAGTCACCATGCCGACCGCGCTTGCGAAGGTGATCCGCGACGTCGACGCGAGCGTCGTGGTCCTCTCCTACAACGACGAGTCCTTCTGTGACCTCGAATCTCTCGTCGAGATGTGCGAGGTGCGGGGGCACACCGAGGTCCTTGCGTTCGAGTCGGACCGCTACGTGGGCGCCCGCATCGGCATCTACGACCCGTCGGGCAAGCGCGTCGGCAAGGTGGGACGGCTCAGGAACGTTGAGTATCTGTTGGTGTCGGGTGAGCGCTCCGAGGTCCGCCGGCTCGCGGCCCCCTGGCGCGACATCACCTGCGTCCCTGCCGCGGGCTGAGCAGCTGCGCCATTGGGCGAGGACCTCGCCCCGAGGCGGGCAAACTCGCCCTCTGAGTTCGCCGAACCTCGCCACGAGCCGGACATGTAGCCTCTCAGCCCATGGGAATGCTGGAGGGGAGGGTCGTCGTCGTAACAGGCGCAGGTCGGGGCATCGGAAGGGAGCACGCACTCTTGTTCGCGGCGGAGGGTGCGAAGGTCGTCGTGAACGATCTCGGTGGTGCGGTCGACGGCTCGGGTGACGACCGGACGGCGGCGGAGCAGGTCGTCGATGAGCTGCGTTCGATGGGTGCAGAGGCGGTCGCCAACTCAGACGACATCGCAGACTTCGATGGCGCCAAGAGCCTGATCGACTCGGCTGTAGAAGCATTCGGAGACCTGCACGTCCTCGTGAACAACGCCGGGATCCTTCGCGACAGGATGCTCGTGAACATGTCCGAGGAGGACTGGGACTCCGTGATCCACGTCCACTTGAAGGGCCACTTCGCCCCTACGCGTCATGCAGCGGCGTACTGGCGCGAGCAGGTGAAGGAGGGACGGGAGGTGAGCGCGGCGATCGTGAACACCTCCTCGACCTCGGGGCTCCTCGGGAATCCGGGTCAGACGAACTACGGCGCGGCGAAAGCGGGCATCGCAGCGTTCACGGTCATCGCTGCGGCGGAGCTCTCGAGGTACGGGGTGAGGGTGAACGCCATCGCGCCGGCAGCGCGCACTCGCATGACCGAGCAGACCCCGGGCCTCGGCGACATCGTGAAGGCACCGACCGATCCGGGCAAGTTCGACGTGTGGGACCCGGCCAACATCTCTCCTCTCGTCGTGTACCTCTCCGCAGAGGCATGTCCGTTCACAGGGAAGGTGTTCTTCGTCCAGGGCGGCCAGGTCCGGGTGTTCCAGCCTTGGACCATGACCGACACCCTCGAGAAGCGCGACCGCTGGACGGTGGCGGAGCTGGCTGACGAGCTACCAAAACTGGCCAAGCTCGCGGGCTGATATCGGCGGTGGCAGGGTCGCTTCACCGTCGAGCTCGCGAAAGCGAGCGATACAGGTGGTGGGTGCTGTGGGTCGCCCTTTCGGGCCTTCTCGCGACCAACCTGCTCTTCACGGTCTTCGTAGTCGCGCTCCCTCAGGTGGCGACCGGGCTTCACACGAGCGTCTCGACCATCACATGGGTCGTGACCGGGCCGATGCTCGCGTTCGGGATCTTCGCCCCCCTCGCGGGAAAGGCCGGAGACCTATGGGGACACAGGCGGCTCTTCCTTGCCGGGATCGTCCTCGAGACGGCCGTGGCAGTTCTTTCTGCCACGGCCCCGAACGCCGGTGTCCTCATCGCCGCGCGTACCCTCGGCGGTCTCGTCGGGGCGTCCATCGGCGCGGGGTCGATGGCTCTCGTGCTCGGTGTGTTCGACGCCGGCGAGCGGGTAAAGGCGCTCGGCTTCTGGTCCCTCGTGGGTGCGGGCGGGCCGGTGATCGGCGTGGCCATCGGAGGCCCCGTGATCGAGGCACTCGGGTGGCGCTGGATGTTCGCCCTCCAGGCACCCCTCCTTGTGATCGCTGCTCTTCTCGCGCTCGCGGTCCTGCCCGAGCGCGCGGCTGCACGTCCGGCTCGAAAACTGGAGAGCGGTGCGAGGCTCGAGCTCGACTGGGCCGGCGCGGTGGCGATAGCGACAAGTGTCGGGGCGTTCCTGTTCGCGCTCAACCGAGGTCCCGAGTGGGGATGGTCGAGCATCGGGGTGATCGCGGCGTTCGCTGTCTCGGTCGTCTCCGGAGCTGCGTTCGTCCATACCGAGCGGCGGGCTGCAGAGCCGGTGTTTCCTCTTCACTACCTTTCCAAGCGCAACTTCGTCTTCCCGGTCGCTGCCATGGGCTTCTCCAACTTCGCCTACCTCGGCGCGTTCTTCCTCGCCCCGCTGTTGCTGGAGGAGGGGTTCGGCTACGCCCACCGCCAGGCTGCGGTGGGGTTCCTGACGTTGCCACGCCCTATCATGTTCTCGGCGATCGCCCCGATCGCCGGCTACATCACGGTGCGGATCGGCGAGCGTGTGTCCGCGGTCGTGGGGACCTGCGCGGTGGTGGCGTCGATGGGAGTGTTCGCCCTCGTCCAGCACTCCACGGGGCTCGCGCTCATAGAGGTGGCGCTCGTCCTCTCTGGGATCGGCCTCGGGGTGTCCTCACCAGCGCTGTCTGCGAGCGTGGCCAACGAGTTCTTGCCGGCCGACCTCGGTGCTGCGAGCGCGTCGCAGCAGATGGTCGCGCAGGTGGGAACCGTCGCCGGCATCCAGGTGATGCAGACTGTCCAGGCCGCAGCGCAGCGCGCGAGCCGCGGTCCGGGATCGCTCCTCGCTTCTTTCCACGTGGCGTTCCTCGTCGGTGGCGCCGTCGCGTTGTTCGCCGTGGCCGGCGCGGCGATGACCCGCTCGACCGATCGCACCGTCGCGCCCGCCGTCGATCTCACTGAAGCGCTCGACGCGACCGAGCGACCCCCGGTTCTCACCGACCGAGGCCTCGGGGAGCTGCCCGCGGAGGCCGGCTAGGTCGGCGTCAGCACCTCGATCGAGGAGGATCGCGCGCCTTCGATCATCCGAGTGTCGTACGTCACGACGCCGTTGAGGTCATCGCCCATTTCCAGAGCCGTTGCGATGTGAAGAGCATCGAGTGCTCGAAGGTCCGAAGGACTGAGACGGCCGGCAGTGCGGAACGTGGTCACGCTGGGCAAGACCAACGAGACAGTGTCCAGAGCCTGCTCCATCGCCTCGAGGTTCATCCCGAGTCGTTCGCCCGCTCGAAGTGCCTCGGTGGCGAGCAGCTGGGATGACCAGCAGGGTCCGCCCGTTTCGAACCACGACCGCATCGCCGTGGACTCGTCTTCGGCTACCACCAGCTTCAAGAAGGCGGAAGTGTCCAGGTACCACACGAGTTCAACGGTCTTTGCGCAGTTCGTCCAAGACAGCGCTCGACCGCCGGCTCGTGCGTACAGGGTCGGGAAGCTCGGTCGGGGCTCGGCGAGCTGTCTGGACTCGACCGGATGCGAGAAGTGCGCCGGCTCCGGTCGCAGACGAAGGGGATGTCAGGATCGCGACCAACCGGCCTCGGTCGGTGACGCCGATCGTCTCTCCTCGCTCGACCCGTCGCAGCGCCGCGGATGCCCGTTGCTGGAGCTCTCTCACGCCGATGGTGTCCATGTGCGTCAAGTGTAGCACATGGGCCCTGTCCAGCTATTCGGTTATCTCGCGAAGGCGCTTTGCCACCTGCTGCGCGGTGTCGTCGGGCGGCATGGTCTGCAGCGCCATGAGCTTCGCCATGTCTCCCTCGACCCGGATCTTTCCGGCCATGAAAGCTTGCATGCCGACCTGGGGGTTGCCCTCCACGAGGATTGCCTTGGCCGTGACGTAGTCGAGACTGACCTTGAGATCGGCGGGCTCGATGTGACCGAGGTCGAGCTTGAGCGCTCCGTCCGTCGAGTCCATGTGGGCGTCTATAGCCCCCTCCCCGAAGGGCACGTCGGTGACGACCAGGTTCATTCTCATCTGGTGGGGGATCGCCTGCCCCTCGCCTTCGTACTCCTCGCGGATCTTGCGAGCCTGGCTCACCCACTCGTCGCTGAGAAAGGCGTATGTGGTCATGTTCGACGTGCTCCTTGCTGCAGATCGGTCTCGAATTCTGGCGTCCTGCCGCGGCCGCGGACAGAGCGTCGGCGACCCGGGGGGCCGCGGAGCAACGATATCGCCGGGTACCGGCGAACGCCCGTCGCTGACTGTCATGTCAATCAGCAGGACTTGCCGAAGCCCTAGTGAACGAACCGCGGCCCGCACCCGAGCTGGGCTAACTGCCGCGAGGTCTTCTCAATTGGACCAATTAGAGTCGCGTCGATGCCCGCACCGATCATGCCCGGCGCAGAGCCGATGTCATTGGAAGGTGGGCCCGGCGGGGTCCTCGTGTTGCACGGGTTCACTGGCAACCCTCACTCCATGCGCCCGATCGCCGAGGCGCTCGCGAAGGCCGGCTTCGGTGTCGAGCTGCCGCTTCTCCCCGGCCACGGAACCGCAGTCGAGGACATGGTCCCCACCCGCTGGGCGGGCTACGCGCAAGCCGCAGAGGACGCGTTTCAGGGGCTCGCGGGGCGATGCGAGGAGGTCGCGGTCGTCGGGCTCTCGATGGGCGGGACTCTCGCATGCTGGCTGTGCGAGAACCACGACGAGATCCGGGGCATGGCCGTCGTCAACCCCTTCGTCGACCCTCCGGCCGAGAGCTTCCGCGATGTCCTGCGCGGCCTGCTCGACTCGGGTACCGAGCTGATGCCAGGCGTGGGCTCCGACATTGCCAAGGAAGGCTCCGTCGAGCTCGCATACCCGCAGACTCCGGTGGCCGCTGCCCTGTCCCTTTTCGAGGGCATCGACGAGGTCTCGGCGCGCCTCGGGGAGATCTCATGTCCCGTGCTCCTGCTCTCGAGCCGCGACGACCACGTCGTTCCGTCGAGCTCGGGTGACGTCCTCGTGGCGGGCGTGTCGGGGCCCGTGGAGAGAGTGTGGCTCGAGCGCAGCTACCACGTCGCGACGCTGGACAACGACGCCCCGGAGATCGAGGCGTTGACGGTTGCGTTCGTACAAGGAGTTCTCGAGCGCGCCGAGCCGCCGGCGCAGAAGCCTTGACGCGCCTCTCGCGCGAAGACGCTGCCTACGTGGCGCGCCTCGCGCGAATCGACCTCACCGACGAGGAGCTCGATCTCTACGCGGTGCAGCTCGCTGCAGTGCTCGACCACGCCGCCCAGGTCGAGGCACTCGCCACCACCGACGTCGAGCCGACCGCCCACCCGCTTCCACTTCGGAATGTGCTTCGCGACGACGAGGTGCTGCCGTCGGTGTCACGAGAGGAGGTGCTGGCCCAGGCCCCGAGCGTCGAGGACGGCCGTTTTCGTGTTCCGCCGATCCTGGGAGAGGCCCCTTGAGCGTTACCGCCTCGGAGCTCGCGTCTGCAGTTCGAAGCAGCAACGCGAGCGCCGTCGAGGTGACCGAGCAGACCCTGAGCGCCATCGACGCACGCGACGGGGAGCTGCACGCGTTTCTGACCGTGCTCGGGGACTCGGCTCGCGAAGAGGCGCGCGAGATCGACCGCCGGGTGTCGGCAGGGGAGGACCCCGGACCCCTCGCAGGGGTACCGGTCGCACTGAAGGACAACCTGTGCACCCGAGGCATCCCGACGACCTGCGCCTCGCGGATCCTCGAAGGGTGGCGCCCCCCTTATGACGCCACCGTCGTCGAGCGCCTGCGCAACGCAGGCGCCATCGTCGTCGGGAAGACCAACCTCGACGAGTTCGCAATGGGATCCTCCACCGAGAACTCTGCATTCGGCGCGACCGTGAATCCCCACGACCCGAGCCGCGTGCCCGGCGGCTCGAGCGGAGGGTCGGCGGCAGCGGTGGCAGCAGGCCTCGTGCCGCTCGCGCTCGGCTCCGACACGGGTGGGTCCATTCGCCAGCCGGCCGCTCTCTGTGGAGCAGTCGGCATGAAGCCGACCTACGGCACGGTGTCGCGCTATGGGCTGGTCGCGTTCGCGAGCTCTCTCGACCAGATCGGGCCCTTCGCCCGCAGCGTCGAGGACGCCGCATTGCTCTTCGAGGTGATCGGCGGGCACGATCCTCTCGACTCGACATCCTTGGACCGTCCGATGCCCTCGTGCACCGGGAGGCTCGACGAAGGGGTCGAGGGCATGCGGGTCGGGCTGATCACAGAGCTCGTGGACGGTGTGGACGCCGCTGTCGCCAAGCGTGTGCGGGAGGCAGCCGAGGCGCTCTCGTCCGCGGGCGCGCACGTGGAAGAGGTCTCGATCCCCGAGGTCCGATACGCCCTCCCCGCCTACTACCTGCTCGCCCCCGCCGAGGCGTCCTCCAACCTCGCCCGCTACGACGGCGTGCGCTACGGGCTTCGCGTCGACGCCTCGAGCGCCGAGGCGATGAACAGCGCAACGAGGGCTGCCGGCTTCGGCCCCGAGGTGAAGCGAAGGATCATGCTCGGCACCTACGCCCTGTCCGCCGGCTACTACGACGCGTACTACGGGCAGGCGCAGAAGGTGCGTACCCTCATAATCCGCGCATTCGACCGCGCGTACGAGCACGCCGACATCCTCCTCGGCGCCACCACTCCGGCGACGGCGTTCGAGATCGGCTCGAAGGTGGACGACCCGCTGGCCATGTACCTGTCCGACGTGTGCACCGTGCCTTCCAACCTCGCGGGGCACCCTGCGATGAGCGTTCCGTTCGGATCGGACGACATGGGTCTGCCCGTAGGTGTGCAGGTGCTCGCGCCTGCGCTCAAGGAGTCCACCATGTTCCGCGCGGCCACCGTCATCGAGAGCTCGGCGCCCGCGGCCGAGACCCCGCGCATCAGCGCGCCCGACTTCGTCCTCCGGAGCGCGCCGTGAGCAACGGGAGGAACGGGAGCTGGGAGACGGTGGTCGGGCTCGAGGTGCACTGCGAGCTAAAGACCGAGACGAAGCTGTTCTGCGGCTGCCGCAACGCATTCGGAGACGACCCCAACACCAACATCTGCCCCGTGTGCCTCGGCCTGCCGGGCTCGCTCCCGGTGATCAACTCGAAGGCTGTCGAGATGGCGATGGCAATCGGCACCGCGCTGAATTGCACGATCGAGCCTTCGGTGTTCCACCGGAAGAACTACTTCTACCCGGACATGCCGAAGGACTACCAGGTGAGCCAGTACGACGAGCCGATCAACGTGAACGGCTGGCTCGAGCTTCCCGACGGGCGCCGTGTCGGGATCGTGCGCGCGCACATGGAGGAGGACACAGGCAAGACGACCCACGTAGGTGGGGGAGGGCGCATCCACGACGCCGAGTACGCGCTCGTCGACTACAACCGGGCAGGGGTCCCGCTCGTCGAGATCGTCTCCGAGCCCGACATCCGCTCCTCCTCGCAGGCCCGCCGCTACGTGGAGGAGCTGCGGGCGATCCTCGTTGCGATCGGCGCGTCGGACGGGCGCATGGAGGAGGGCTCGCTTCGCGTCGACGCAAACGTCTCGGTGCGCCGCGAGGGCTCGGGGGAGTTCGGGACCCGCTGCGAGATCAAGAACCTGAACTCACTTCGCTCGCTCGGCCGGGCGATCGAGCACGAGGCCGAGCGGCAGGTGGACCTGCTCGAAGCAGGTGAGCGCGTCGTCCAGCAGACGCGCCACTGGGACGAGGAGAGCGCCAAGACCGTTGCGCTGCGCTCCAAGGAAGAGGCCTTCGACTACCGGTACTTCCCAGAGCCCGACCTCGTGCCGCTCGCGCCCGATCCGAGCTGGCAGAGCGAGGTCGCGAGCTCCCTACCTCCCATGCCCGCCGAGCGCCGGGAGAAGCTCGTGGAGCTGCTCGAGGTGACAGAACCCAGCACCGCGCAGGCCGACCAGATCGCGACCGTCGTGTCACTAGGACTCGACGACCTCGTAGTGCAGGCGGAGAAGGCCGGGGTCGACACCCCACTCGCCCTGGCCCGCACGGCCAACGAGGCGGCCGCCGATCCTGACCGTGCCCGCGAGGTCGACCACGGCGCCTACACAGCGCTCCTTCGAATGGAGCAGGAGGGAAAGCTCTCGGCCACTCAGACGAAGGCCGTCCTCGCCGACCTCCTGGAGAACGGCGGCAGTCCTGCGGACATCGCCAGGCGCAAGGGCTTCGAGGCGCTCGGCGAAGACGTCGTCGCTGCGGCAGTGGCCGAAGCGGTCGCGGCGCACCCCGACGAGTGGGAGCGCTATCGCAGCGGCGAGGACAAGCTCGCCGGGTTCTTCACCGGGGCGGTGATGAAGGCGACCGGTGGCAAGGCGAACGGAAAGGAAGTCGCCGCCGAGCTGCGCCGACTCCGCGGCTGAGTACGTCTCCGCGGCTGAGTACGTCTCCGCGGAAACGTTCCTCGTGCTGGCCTCGGCGTCACGACTCAGGTCGGTGAGGGTCTTCCATCGGCTGTTGCCTGGCCTTTACACAACTGATAGACAACGGTTAGTCAGTTGCACGGCGCAAACGGCCGAGTCAAGTCGACGTCCGTCCGCGGTTGCACGAGGAGGCCGTCATGAAGCGAGCTCTCCAAGCTTTTGGAGGTCGTGAGATCATGCTTGGGAGGCGGGCCGCACGGTTCGCAGCGGCAGCAGCTTTCATCAGCGGCGGAGTCCTGACCGGAATGACAGTTCTCTCTCCGGCAGCCCAGGCCGTCGGTGTCGCCAAGCCGCTACCCGGCGACTATGGGTGCCCACCGCCGCTTCAACTCAACCTCGCTCCGTTGGCGCAGGACCGGGTGTTCTTCGACTTCGATTACTTCGACAACGTGAATGTCGCGGCGAATCCTCCCCTCAGCTCGCTGCCGAACGCCGGGTGCGGGTCACTCGGCTTCCAGCTCTTCGGCTTTACTCCCAGCACGTCCGTGACAGCTCTCCCCACCACAACGCTCACGCTCCCGGACGGCAGCCTTCTCTTCGAGCTTCCGCAGGTGCCCTGCGGCACGCCGCTCAGCGTCTACGTGTCCGCATCCGGCCTCACTGGGGCCTCGCCTCCTTCGAACATCGTGACTTTAACGTCGCCCTGCTATACGGCGATCACGTCTCCGCAACAAGCACAAGGAATGCTCTCAGGGGGCGGCCCGCTGTTCTACAACGACCCGCTTATCGGCGCACAGCCGGTCACCTTGCCCTCGGGTCCGCTCGGGTCGTGGGACGGGCAGAACGGCCAGCCGCTCCCCGCGGGGACGGGGCTGTTCGTCCCTGCCGCGCCACCTTCCCAATAACTTCGTGCGCAGCGGAGGTCCTATCCTCCAGCTGATGCGGCCGACATTGGCGGCGGTTCTGACCGCGGGGATGGTTGTTGCAACCCTCGTCCTGGGCGTAGCTACGGCTCGGGCGGCGAGCTTCGAGGTGACCAACACTATGGACTCCGGGCCGGGCTCTCTCCGCCAGGCCATCCTCGATGCCAACGCCGGATCGGGCGGCGGCATTGGTTTCGAGCCCAACGTGAGCGGGGCGATCCTGCTGTCCTCGCCCCTCGACATCGACTCGAGCGTCTTCATCTCGGGCCCCGGCGCCGGCGTGTTGCTGATCAGCGGGCAGAACACGAACCAAGACTTCTTCGTCCAGGCGGGGAACGTCGTCACGATCACCGGCCTGACAATTGGCTTCGGAAACGCCACGTTTGGGGGAGGGATCCTGAACGAGGGCATAACGACCGCCACCGACGACGTCTTCAGCTCCGACAGCGCCACCTTCGGCGGGGCGGTCGCGAGCTGCGCGCTGATGACCTCCGGTTCCTCGACCGTGTGCGAGTTCGTCTCCGTCTCGCCATCGGTGACTTTGAGTGACGACACCTTCACGAACGACTCGGCCTCCACCGACGGGGGAGCGGTCTTCAGCGCCTACGGCCTCGCGGTGACGAACGACACCTTCGTCGCCAACCACGCGGGACAGTTCGGAGGGGCCATCGACAACACCCCGTTCTTCACGACCGGGGCCCTCGACCGACATCCGGCCGCTTCGAACGAAATCGCCGATGCCACCATCCAGAACGCGACCTTCGCACAGAACACGCCGGACGACGTCCACAGCGGCAACCTCGCTGACGCCCAGACGACACTGGTCGGCTCGATCGTCGCGGAAAGCGGCTTCGCCTGCGCAGGAAGCGGGTTCACCGACGGGGGGTACAACGTCGACGACGACGGCTCGTGCGGATTCACGGCGGCGAACGGCAGCATCTCTCACGAGCAGCCCGACACAGCGATCTTCGGTCCGCCCCCTGCTCCTCAACTCGCTTCCAACGGCGGCCCCACGCAGACCGTTTCGATCCCCGCGACGAGCGTGGCCGCATCTCTCGTTGCAAGTGGCTGCCCCTCGGCGGACCAGCGAGGAAGTTCTCGTCCCGGCACCGGGTGCTCCGCCGGCGCCTACCAGGTCGCGCAAGGCAGCTCGCCTCCACCTCCGTCGCCGCCCTGCAGCGGCACCAGCGGGAACGACGGCTTCATCTGTGCTCTCTACCAGGACCTCTTGGGGAGAGTCCCTGACTCCTCGGGCAAGTCAAGTTGGGAGTCTGCGCTCGCCGCAGGTGAGAGCCGCAGCGCGGTGGCGCTCGGCATCATGTCCTCTGCGGAGTACCAGACCGACCTCGTGACCGGCTTCTACCAGTTCTTCCTGAACCGCCCGCCTGATTCGGGCGGCCTCAAGTTGTTCGGGGGCCAGCTCGCGTCGGGAGCAACCGACGAGCAGGTGGTCGCGGCCATCGCAGGGTCGGCCGAGTTCTACTCGGATGCGGGCTCGAGCTCTTCGGGGTTTGTCACCGATCTCTACGAGGACCTTCTCGGGAGGGCTCCGGATCCGGGCGGCCTTTCTAATTGGGACTCTGCACTCGCCGCAGGCGAGAGCCGCAGCGCGGTGGCCCTCGGGATCATGGCCTCCTCCGAGTACCAAACCGATCTCGTCTCCGGCGACTACCAGTTCTTCTTGCATAGAGCACCGGATTCTGGCGGCCTCTCGTTCTGGGTTAGTCAGCTCGCCTCCGGCGCCACGGACGAGCAGGTCATCGCCGGCATGGTCGGATCGGATGAGTACTACTCGGACGCCACGAGCGCATAGGACCTCGGCATCACCTCGGGGCACGCGAACCCGCTTGTAACGTCCGAGGTCCAGGGCCAGTTGTACATGTGAGGGCATCGAGGAGGAGGACCAGATGGAGCGATCCCCGAGCAACGCTCGGTTCGGTATGCGAGCGGTGGGGAGGGTCCTGCGTTCGCTCACCGCTGTCTCCCTGCTCAGTGCCGGAGCATTGGCTGCACTGGGCAGCCTGGCGGCACCCGCTGCTCAGGCCACGACCTTCACGGTGACGACGACGGCCGACTCGGGTGCCGGCTCGCTGAGGCAGGCTCTGTCTTCCGCTGCGTCCGGTGACACCATCACATTTGCCACCGGGCTGACGGGGACCATCGACCTCGAGTCCTTCCTCACAATCTCGACCAGCGTCACGATCTCAGGCCCGGGGGCCGGCACTCTCGCCGTGAGCGGGCAGACGAGCACGAACGTGTTCGCGGTCGCCCCTGGCGTGACGGCGACGATCAGCGGCCTCACGATCGAGCAGGGCGCAGGCGAAGTGGGTGCAGGCATCGAGAACTCAGGGACGCTGACAGCGACGAACGACATCTTCAGCAACAACAGCGCGATCATCGGCGGTGCGATCGCCGACTGCTTCCCCGAAACCACCGGCCCTGAGAGGACAGGAGTCATTTGTTCATTCATCGATGGCCCCGTCGCAGGGCCACTCTCTCCTGCCTTCACCAATCCTTCTGTCACCGTGACCAACGACACCTTCAGTGGGAACAACGCCGACCAGAACGGCGGAGCCATATACAACGTGGACGGGTCGTCTCTTGTGGCTACCGGAAACCTCTTCGACTCGAACACGGCAGGCAACTGGGGCGGTGCGATCTACAACTGCCCGATTTGCGGCACCGTGGGCTCAGGCTTCCAACCCGCAGAGAGCTCCGGGAGTACCGCCGGTCCCCTTCTTGCTAGCACCACAGCGACGATCACGAACTCGACGTTCTGGGGCAACATCGCTTATGGCGAAACCGGAGGTGGCATCTACACCACCCAAGGGACGACCAAGGTCGTCACTTCTACGTTCGCCACGGACAACCCTGACGCAGTAGCTGACGGAAGCGAAACTGGGTCAACGACACTATTGGGGTCGATTCTCGCTGACAGCCTCTCACCGATGTCCGACTGCGACGGCACCGGCATAAACGACGGGGGCTACAACGTCTCCGACGACAACTCGTGCGGCTTCAGTGCTCCCAGCCTCTCCAACCAGCCCGACAACGCGATCTTCGGTCCTTCGCCCGCTCCGCAGCTGGCGAACAATGGCGGACCCACCCAGACCGTGGCAATACCCTCGACGAGTGTCGGTGCCTCCCTGGTAGCCAATTGCACCAACATCGGATTGCCGAACGACGCCTTCGGCCTACCGACAGATCAACGCGGTTATCAGCGTCCCTCTGCCAACTGCTCTGCCGGCGCGTACCAGGTGAACGGCGTTCCGCCATTTCCCCCTGGTGGGGGTGGAGGCGGCCTTGCTCCTTCTTCTCCGGTGAACCTCACCGGCGTTGACGGACAGATCACCTTGAACTGGAGCCCGCCGATAAGTCAGGGAAGCTCACCGGTCACCTCCTACGAGGTGTATAGGTTCACGGCTACCACGGCCGCTTCTCAGGTTGCGACGGTGTCCGCTCCCACGACGACTTTTGTCGACACGAACGTCGCCGCCGGCGTGACCTACTCCTATTACGTGGAGGCTACGAACGCGTTCGGGAACTCCCCGCCCTCGAACGTGGTCTCAGTGACCGCACCCGCGGGACCGACCGGCACCTGCAGCACCTACAGCGGCAGTGCCGCGTTCGTCTGCGCGCTCTACGAGGACCTCCTCGGGCGCGCTCCCGACTCGGCGGGACTGAACAACTGGCTGGCGGCGATGTCCTCCGGCGCGAGCACCACGCAGGTGGCCTACGCGATCGCCAGTTCGACAGAGAACCGGACGAACTTCATCCAAGCCGACTACCAGGCCTTCCTTGGACGCCCGGCCGACCCGGGCGGTATTTCGACGTGGCTCGCCGCGTTCAACGCAGGGGCTACCGACGAGCAGGTGGACGCAGGGATCCTCGGTTCGGCAGAGTTCTTCTCCGACTCAGGCTCTACCAACAGCGGGTTTGTGAACGCCGTCTACCAGGACCTGCTCGGCCGGCCCGCTGATCCGGGGGGACTGTCCGCTTGGACTACAGCGCTCTCCAACGGCGTGACGCGTACGCAGGTGGCATATGGAATCGACACTTCGAACGAGTCTCGAACCGACATCGTGGAAGCCCTTTACCAGTTCTTGCTGAATCGACCGGCCGACCCGGGCGGTCTTTCGACGTGGCTTGCTGCATTCAACGCAGGGGGGACCGACGAGCAGGTGATCGCAGGCATCGCCGGCTCGCAGGAGTTCTACAACGACGCCACCGGCGCGTAGGGAGACCTGATCCCCCGGCAGTTAACGTTCGAGTGCCAGGGCCAGTGGTACATGTGAGGGCATCGAGGAGGAGGACCTGATGGAGCGATCCCCGAGCACCGCTCGGTTCGGAAGGCGAGTGGTGGGGAGGCTCCTGCGCTCGGTCACAGCCGTATCGATCCTCAGCGGCGGAGCGTTGGCCGCGCTGAGCAGCCTGGCGGCTCCCGCTGCTCAGGCCGCGACGTTTACGGTGACGACCACTGCGGACTCAGGCCCCGGCTCGCTCAGGCAGGCCGTTGCTTCCGCTGCGTCCGGTGACACCATCACATTTGCCGCCGGACTGACGGGAACCATCAATCTCGACTCGTTCATCGAAATCTCGACGAACGTCACGATCTCCGGCCCTGGTGCGTCGACGATCGCCGTGAGCGGGCAGGACAGCAGCGGCGTTTTCATAGTCGATGGGGGTGTCAGCGCCACCATCACGGGAATCACGATCGAGAACGGACTCTTCCCGCTCGGTGGTGGGATCGACAACCTAGGCAACCTCACTGCCACACAGGACGTCTTCATCAACAACAGGGCCGCCTCGGGCGGGGCGATCTCGGAATGTGGTTTCGCGGTCGGTGGTCCTTTGCAGCCCGACGTCACCGAATGTGGATTCTCGGGACCAATCTCGAGTGGAGCGATAGCTCCGGTCGCGCCCGTTGCGACGCTGAGTGACGACGCCTTCATCGACAACAACGCGTCTCAAGACGGCGGGGCCATCTACTCCGGCAGCCCCTTGGCCAACTCACTGGTCGTCACCGACGACCTGTTCGAAGGGAACACCGCCAGCAACGAGGGCGGTGCCATCATTACCTGTCCGTCGTGCTCCTTCATCCCCGGGCCCTTCCAACCGAGCCAAGGTACCGCCGCCACGTCCGAATCCGGCCCTCTCGTGATATCGGCGGCCGTCACCAACTCCACTTTCTGGGCCAACTTCGGTTTCGGCCAGACAGATGACACGACCACCGGCGGAGGGGCGATCTACAACGAAGGAACTGGCCTCACCATCACCAATGCGACCTTCGCGCAGAACAGTCCCGACGCGGTGGCTAACGGCTTCACCAGCGCCACCGAGACCAACATCTTGGGGTCGATACTCGCCCAGAGCCAGTCACCTTTTTCGAACTGCGACGGCACCGGCATAAACGACGGGGGCTACAACGTCTCCGACGACAACTC
>DAIQQK010000113.1:0-10528 GCA_036786835.1 Acidimicrobiales bacterium
GTGCATGCACCCGGCCGCACAGCCTGGCAAGGAGAGACCGTGCTCGAGATCCGAAACCTCCGAGGGATGACGCCACAACCTGTCCTCCGGCGCGATCCAGCCCCTCGGGTCGAAGTCTCCCTCGTCGGGAGCATCGTCGTCGGGAAGGTCCCCGTAATCGAACGGCCCTGCGCTGTCCATCTGTGTCGAGGCTACTTGCGAGCACCCGTCTGGGGGCGTCGCGCAAAGGCGTCAGGACGCCAGCTTACGAGCGTCATGCAGAGCGATTCGAGGAACGCGGCCACCGGCGCACTGCTTCTGTGGCCGTCCCCTACGATGGCCGGGTGGGAGCGACGGGAAGTGGCTAGGGACCTCGCCATCGACCTCGGCACCGCGAACACGCTGGTGTACGCCCGGGGCCGGGGAATCGTCTTCAACGAGCCCACCGTGATCGCCCTCAACACGAGGACGCACGAGGTTCTTGCTGTGGGCCAGGACGCCTGGCAGATGATCGGAAGGACGCCCGGGTACATCGTCGCGGTCCGGCCGCTGCGCCAAGGTGCCATCACCGACTTCGACATCACCGAGCGCCTCATTCGTCTGCTCCTGCACCGGTGCGGAGTCTCGCGTCTGAACCGCCCCCGCGTCCTCATCTGCGTCCCTTCCGCGATCACATCGGTCGAGCGCCGCGCGGTCAAAGAAGCGTCGCATCGTGCCGGCGCCTCTGCCGCGTATCTCATCGAGCAGCCGATGGCCGCTGCGATCGGCGCAGGGCTCTCGATCCACGAGCCGGTCGGGAACATGGTGGTGGACGTCGGTGGCGGAACCTCCGAGACTGCGGTGATCTCACTCGGCGGAGTCGTGTCCTCGAAGGCGATCCGTTGTGGTGGGTTCGACATCGACTCGGCGATACAGACGTTCATCAGGCGCGAATACGGAGTGGCGATCGGCGAGCGAACAGCGGAGGAGATCAAGTTCGCGATCGGGTCGGCAGCTCCTTACGACGGAGAGGTCAAAGCAGAGGTGAGAGGACGCGAGCTGCTGACCGGCATGCCGAAGACCGTCGTGATCTCACCTGCCGAGCTGCGCGCGGCTGTGGAAGACAACGTGAGACAGATCATCGACGCAGCAGTCGAGTGTCTCGGCAATGCCCCTCCCGAGCTGGCCCAGGACATCATCATGCAGGGGATCCACCTCGTGGGTGGGGGAGCGCTCCTGCGGGGGTTGGCGCGGCGCCTCGCCGACGAAACGGTCGTCCCCGTTCACCTCGTCGCCACGCCCTTGGAGTGTGTCGCTCTCGGGGCGGGCAAGTGCCTCGAGTCCTTCAATACTCTTCGCGAGCTTTTCGTCGCCTCTGACGCCTGAGTCGAGCGTCGAACTGAGTCACGAGCCGGACCTGAGTCAAGAGCCGGAGTCGTCCCGGCTCGGCTCGTCCCGGAGGTCTTCGGCGGCTTGACGGACCTGCCAGTCACGGTCGTCCAGGCACTCTCGGAGCGCTCTATCGGCGAGCGGATCGTCGAAAGCCGACAGCGCGATCACTGCGCGGCGGCGGACCGGCGCCTTGTCGTGGAGCGCGTCGAGGACCGCCGTTAGCGAGCGCGGAGCCCCGATCGCCCCGAGGGCGGCCACAGCGGACTCCCGGCAGCGCTGGTCGGTGTGGCGCCCAACCATTCGGCTCAATGCCTCCACCGCGGGTCCGTCGGCTCGCGCGCCCCACTCGCCGAGAGCCCACGCCGCGCTCTCGGCCACAAGGGGTTCGGGGTCCGAGAGCATCTCGGTGAGCGCCCCAAAGAGAGCCGACTCTTCGGGACGCGGGCTCTCGGGCGACGGGTCGCCCAGAGCGAGCTGTCCTGCGATCGTCGCGGCCCTTCGGCGAACGGTCCAGTCCGGGTCGGCCAGCGCCTCGCCGAGACGTCCTGGAGTCAATGCGCCCAGCTTTGCCAAAGCGCCGAGCGCAGCGGCCCGAACCGAGGGCTCGTGATCGTCGCTGAGCGCCTCGGCGGTCTTGGCGTCCGACGCGAGGCCCGCGAGCACAGCTCGTCTACGTCTTCCGACGCAGTCTGCACCGGTCACGATGCTCGATTCTTCTTCCTTTCGTGGAGTTCTCGGCACGCTCAGGCCAGTGCGGCTCGACCCTCCGGGGGTGCCGAGGAGCCCACGAACTTCCGTGGCAGGCTGTAGTGCGCCCGCCGGGGCCCTTGCCATGTCGACCTTCGAGAACACGCTATCCGTGCCCCCGGCGCCCCCGGCGCCCCCGGCGCCCCCGGCGCCCCCGGCGCCCCCGGCGCATCGCCGGCGCCGCTGGCCCTATGTGGTCGGCGTCTTCGTCGTGCTCCTCGCTGTGTTCGCGATCGTCGCCTCACGCATCACTGTTTCCTATTACGCCCTCGTCCCGGGCGACGCAATGGACGTATCGAGCCTGATCACCCTCCCGAAGGCACAGACGCACACGCTTCACGGGCATGTGTTTCTCACCGACGTCGGGGTCAACAACGTCACGCTGCTGGGGCTGCTCCCTGCCTGGCTCGACTCCGACACCACGCTCGTGAGCCGCGGGGCCTTGACCCTCAATCTCCCGCTCAGTGAGTTCGACGCCCAAGGCACCGTCGACATGCAGGAGTCGGAGCTGACAGCAGAGGCTGTAGCGCTTCGCCAACTCGGTTACCCGGTGCCCGAGCGCGACGTCGGGGTGACCGTCTACGTGATCGATCCCAGCTCGCCGGCGTGGCGCTCTCTCAAGGTTGGGGATGTGATCACGTCGTTCGACGGAGCACCGACACCCAATCCCCAAGCGCTTCAATCGGCGGTTCGTGCGCAAAAGCCCGGCGACACGGTCACCCTCCAGGTCGGCTCGATCGCCGATCCGACTCCGGGCCGCACGGTCACGCTGCGACTCTCGAGCACCGTCGAGAACCACCAAACCGTTCCGTTCATCGGGATCGGGGATCCCTCGGTTCCCCTGGCCGGCCTCGGGACCCAGGGCGTGTACCAGCTGCCGTTCGGAGTCAGCATAAACAGTGACCAGATCGGAGGGCCTTCTGCGGGCCTCGCGTGGACTCTCGGCATCATCGACAGCCTCACGGGAGGAGAGCTCACCGGGGGCAAGTCGATCGCGGCCACGGGCACCATCCACCCGGACGGGACGGTCGGGGACGTCGGGGGAGTGGAGCAGAAGACGGTCGCCGTGGAGAGGGCCGGAGCGACGGTGTTCTTCGTGCCGCCCGAGGAGCTCCAGGCGGCCCAGTCCAAGGCGACCTCGAACCTGAAGGTCTTCGCTGTCTCGTCGGTGCAGCAGGCGCTCGACGACCTCGAGAAACTGGGTGGGAAGCTCGGCAGTGCAGCCGCGGGTCCCCCGCCCGGACCAGCGGGCCACCAGGTGCCCTACGACTGGGAGGACTCACCTTGGACCTGAGGGAGCCGTAGTCTTTGGCGGTGACTTCCCCGAGGGGCGAGAACTCCCGCATCTCCTGATGGTCGACGAACGCCGGCTCACTATCTCCTCCTCGTCACACCTGCACCCCGACGAGGTGGCCCGACGCACCTTCGCCACGGCGCGGCGCGGATTCGAACCCGCGGAGGTTCGGGCCTACCTCGAGCAGCTGGCGCGCGAAATGGTTGCGGCGATCGAGCGCGAGAACCAGCTTCGAGAGCTCCTGGCCGATGCGGAACGCCGAGCTCAGAACCCTGTCCTCGACGAAGCCACGCTCACCACTGCTCTCGGGCAGGAGACGGCGAGGGTGCTCCGCTCGGCTCACGAGGCAGCCGCCGAGCTCGTCGGGCGGGCCGAGGCAGACGCCAACCGAATGCTCACCGAAGCCCAGGAAGAGGCGGGCAAGCTCCACACGCGCGCCCAGGAGCATGCTTCGGAACGAGCGGCCCATTCCGAGGCCGCCGCAGCGGAGATACGTCAGCGCGCCCAGGAAGAGGCCGCGACCAAGGTCGACGCAGCCCATTCCGAGGCCGAGTCGCTCGTCGAGCAAGCCCGGGCCGAATGCCGGGCAATGCTCTCAGAAGCACAGGAGCTTCGAGCGCGCGTCCTCGGTGACCTGACGCGCCGGCGGCGCGTGCTGCACAGCCAGATCGAGCAGCTTCGCGCCGGGCGCGACCGGCTTGCCGAGACCATCGGGGGGGTCAGGCACGCTGTCGACCGGGTCACCGACGAGTTGTTCAGAGCAGAGGACGAGGCCCGGATCGCTGCAGAGACCGCGGGACGCCAACTCGCGCTCCAAGCCGACATCTCCGACGGTGCTCGCGAAAGCGCGCAAGACGACGCGGGCGAGCCGGCCCCGCCGGATGAAGCTGTGCCGGGCGCTGAAACGGTGGAGGTCTCGCCGCCTGTTGCTGTTGCGGAGACGACGCCGGCGTCTGCACCCGAGGAGATGGGAACGCCGGCATTCGAGCAGGCCGTCCGGGTGATCTCCCCTCCGACCACTCCTGCGCCGGCCACTCCGGTCCCCGCTCCTCTGCCTGGCCCCGAGGAGATCGGGACAGTCGCACCGTCCGACGAGCCGAACGGCGCCAGCTCCAAGCGCAGTGTCGAAGAGCTCTTCGCCAGGCTGCGCGCAGAGCGAACTGCCGGCACGAGCGCGTCCAGCGCCCCCCCTGCTGCGCCGCCGACCGAGGCGGACCGACCACAGCGAACTGAGCCTCGCCCGCCGGCCGAGGCGGATGTCCCCGGCAGCCATGCACAAGAGGAAGCGCCGGCAGCGCCCGAAGGACCGGGCGAGGTCGTCGAATCGGCTGCCGACGAGAAGACGCCTTCCGAAGAAGAGCGCGAGCCGATTCTCGTCGAGCGCGACGAGGTGCTCGGCCCGGTCGTCGCCACCCTCGCTCGTCGGCTCAAGCGCGCACTGTCCGACGACCAGAACGACATCCTCGATCGCCTGCGCGCTCGAAAGGGATGGGGCCCCGAAGTTCTGCCGGATGAGGCGGGGCACGTCGAACGCTACGCACGCGCGGGGTGGGAACAGCTCGTCGAGGCGGCTCGCACTGGGGCGACGTTCCTCGGCGGTAAGTCGGACGATGCCCCGGGAGTCGAGGACATCGCCTCGGACTTGGCAGAGGCGATCGTCCTCCCCCTTCGCCGCCGGCTCGAAGGTGACGGGTCCGGCGTCGAGACCGGTGACGAAGCTGCTCTGGTCGAACAGGTCGGCGCGGCTTTTCGCGACTGGAAGGGAGCTCGCGTGGAGCGCCTCGCCGGCGACGAAGCCGTGGCGGCTTTCTCGCGTGCAGCGTTAGGCGTCACGAAGCCCGGAGTTTCCCTCAGGTGGGTGGTCGACGACGAGGGCGCGGAATGCCCCGACTGTGACGACAATGCCCTGGCAGGCCCCGTGCCTCGGGGTGACGTGTTCCCGACCGGCCACCCACATCCCCCGGCGCACGCAGGCTGCCGTTGCTTGCTCACGCCTGTGGACGCGTAGGCTCCGCCCTCGTGCGACGCCCCGACGACATGCCGGCGCGGCCGCCGCGCGCTCCCAGGCGGCCCAATGTCCCCACTCGGCCCCGTGTCCCGAGACGGCGCAGGTTGTGGATCCTGCTCGCGATCGTCATCCTGATCGTGATCATCGTGTCGTTGCGGTCGATCGCGACCTTCTACACCGATTACCTGTGGTTCGGTTCGGTGCACCTAAGCGGTGTCTGGCGTCATCTGCTGGCCGTGAAGCTGGCGCTGTTCTTCGGCTTTGCCGCGATCTTCTTCGTGGCCCTGTGGGTCAGCCTCGCAGTCGTGGACCGAGTCGCGGCCACCCAGCTGGCGGCCGGACCAGAGGACGAACTGGTTCGCAGGTATCAGCAACACGTCGCCCCGAGAGCGCTTCTTGTCCGGAGCATCGTGGCGCTGGTGGTGGCCCTCATCGCCGCCTCGAGCGCCGTGGGGCAGTGGAGCAACTACCTCCTTTTCGTCGACGGCGTCTCCTTCACGGGTCAGGGGTCGACCGATCCGCAGTTCCATAAGAACGTCGGCTTCTTCGTCTTCAAGCTGCCGTTCCTCTCGTTCCTCGTGAGTTGGGCATTCGTGTCGCTGATCGTGATCGCGATCCTCACGGTGATATCCCACTACCTGAACGGCGGGATCCGGATTCAACAGGGACGGCCCGTCGTGAGCGCGCAGGTCAAGGTGCACGTTTCGGTGCTGCTTGCATGCATGGCGCTCGTGAAGGCGGTCGGCTACTACCTCGGCCGGTACAACTTGGACCTTTCGACCAACGGGTACGTGCAGGGAGCGGGTTACACCGACGTTCATGCGCGCATCCCCGCGTACACGTTGCTGATGGTGATCTCGCTCTTGGCGATCGTGATCCTCGTCGTCAACATCTGGCAGCGCGGCTGGGCCCTTCCGATCCTGGCGGTGGGCCTCTGGGCGTTCGTCGCGATCGTGGTCGGGGCGATATACCCGGCGATAGTCCAGGCCCTCAAGGTCGGTCCGGCCCAGAACCAGCTCGAAAAGCCCTACATACAGCGAAATATCGCCGCGACGAGAAACGCCATGGCGTTGAACGGGATAAAGACCCAATCCTTCGCCGCCGATGCCTCGGCGACTTCTGCTTCCCTCGAGGCGGACGCTACGAGCCTCGACGACACGCGTCTGTGGGACCCCGAGTGGACGGGCGCTACCTTCACCAAGCAGCAGGCGCTCTACTCCTACTACTCGTTCAACACCCTCACCATGGACCGCTACAACGTCGACGGCACATTGGTTCCAATGGTCGTCGGAGTGCGCCAGGTCAACACCAGCGACCTACCCGCCCAGGGTTGGGTGAACACGCACCTCCAGTACACGCACGGTTACGGCATGGTGCTCTCGCCGGCAAATGCCTCATCGAACGGCCAGCCCGTCTTCGACATTGGTTCCCTCCCTCCGGTATCCGCGCCGGGCCTGGCCGATCTGAGCCAGCCATCGGTCTATTTCGGGTTGAGCAACCCCAATGGCGGGGACGCCAACTACGTGATCGCCAACACCCGCCAGCCCGAGGTTGACTACCCGGTACAGAACGGCAGCAACGTCGAATCGCACTACGGCGGTTCTGGGGCTACGGGGGGAGTCGAGCTCAACAACTTCATCACGCGCGCAGCATTCGCCCTCAGGTACGGCGACCTCAACCTCCTGATCTCCGATCGACTCACCCCTCACTCACGCATCATGTTCGTGCGCGACGTCGTCCAGATGGCTCAGAAGGCGGCACCGTTCCTGAGCTACGACTCCGATCCCTATCCGGTGCTGGTCGGCGGGCACATCGACTGGGTGATCGACGCGTACACCACCACCGACCATTACCCCTACGCGCAGAATGCCGACACATCGGCTGTAGCTTCGAACGGCGGGTTGTCCGGCCAGAACTTCAACTACGTTCGCAACTCGGTCAAGGTCGTCGTGAACGCTTACTCGGGGGCGATGACCTTCTACGACGTGACCTCGTTGACGAAGACGACTGACCCGATCCTCGAGACCTGGGAGAAGGTCTTCCCCGGGATGTTCCACCCCGTCTCACAGATGCCGAAGACCCTCATTGATCACTTGCGCTATCCCGAGGACCTATTCACCGTTCAGGCCGCTGCCTATGGCCGCTACCACCTGACCCAGGTGCAGTCCTTCTACAACTCCAGTGGCGCCTGGAACATCTCCCAGAGCCCGGGTGCAGGACCCCCCGAGAACGCCCTGCCGATCACCATCACCACGAACGCACAGGGCCAGGTGGTCTCGACCGGGCAGGTTCAGCGAATGGCGCCCCTTTACGAGACCTTCGCTCTTCCAGGGCAGTCGAATGTGACGTTCAATCTGATCGATGCTTACGTGCCCTATTCGGCCAGCAACGAGAGACAGACCCTTTCTGGGTTCCTGGACGCGGGCAGCGACCCAGGTAGCTACGGGAAGATCACCGCGTACGTCGCGCCCACCGGTCAGGGCACCGATGGTCCCGCTCTTATCGACGCGCGCATAACACAGAACCCTGCGATCTCCCAGAAGATTAGCCTCTTGAACACGAACGGCTCTCAGGTGATCCTCGGCAACGTGCTCATGCTTCCGGTCGGCCAGTCGATGCTCTACTTCCGTCCGTTCTATGTCCAGTCGTCTCGAAATCCGGTGCCCCAGCTCCAATACGTGATCGCGGTCTACAGCGGACCGGGGGGCAACAGCGAGGTCACCTTCGACACCACCTTGCCGGCCGCACTGGCCGACGTGTTCCAAGGGCTGGCGATTCCCAGTCCGAACTCCAACGGCTCCATCCCTGCACAGGGTGGCCCAGTGGCGTCGGCGCTCATCCAGAACCTCATCGCCCAGGCGAACCAGGACTACCAACAGGCCCAGACCGACTTGAAGGCGGGCAACTTCGCCGCGTACGGCACCGACCTCACGAACTTGCAGAACGTTCTTCAGCAACTCCAGCAAGCCTCGGGCAGCTCCTCCAACGCTGCACCTGGGGCGAGCCCTTCGAGCACGACCACCACGACGACTACTACCACGGCTCCCGGTGGTGTGGCCGCGCGCTCGGGCCGGCAGTCCTCGAGGGAACCGTCGGCTGCGATCGGGGCGGGACACTGACCGTCGGCGTCTCGCGGAACCGAGGGATTCGGCGCTCCCGACTCGCCGGATCTGAGGTCACTACCAGCTGGTATCTTTGAGGGTACGACGCGGGGTGGAGCAGTCTGGTAGCTCGTCGGGCTCATAACCCGAAGGTCGGAGGTTCAAATCCTCCCCCCGCCACCACCAGTCGATCGGGAAAGTACCCCGGTCGCGTTTGGATACGTCCGAAAGGCCGCCCTCCGGGGCGGTCTTCGGCGCGTTCGGGGCGAAACACGCAAGTCCCAGTCGCGTAGCGGTGAGTTGAGAAATACCCGTCCCTCACTTCACCGCGAAAGACGAGAGTTCCAACGCAGCGGTGTTGCTCCACTCGCTGACCTCCGGAACACGACCAACGACCGGCAACCACTCGGTCTCAGCGTGGCTATGGAGGAACCGTCGATGAAGGGCCGCTCGTGTTTGCCAGTTCGGCGCTCGCTCGGTGAGATACCCCGCTCGCCTGCCGAGGAGCCGGCTGAACCTTCCCGCCGTTATCAAGGTACACCAGGGTGGGGGTCTTGTTGCAAGGACCACAGGTGTGTTGACAATGCACACCACAAGCCGGACCACAGGCGTCTGCGCGATCGACAGGAATGAGAGAAGTCCGAGGGCTGAAGGGGAAAGAGGACGGATGGGCGGCTACGTGCTGGGTTTCCAGGAGATCGACCGGACGCAGGTCGCTGTCGCTGGCGGGAAGGGCGCGCACCTAGGGGAGCTTTCGCGGATCGAAGGCATCCGCGTGCCAGCTGGCTTCTGCGTGACGACGGATGCCTTTCTGCGGATCATGGCCGAAGCACCGTCGATCGACGAACGGCTCGATCGGCTGTCGCGCCTGGACCCGGATGACCGGGAGGTGATCCGCACGCTCAGCGCGGAGATCCGTCGGACCCTCGAAGGGATCGCCATCCCCGACGATCTGGCGGCCGGGATCACCCGCTCGCTCGCCCGGCTCGGCGAGCGAGCCGCCTGCGCCGTCCGATCAAGCGCGACGGCGGAGGACTTGCCCACGGCCTCCTTCGCGGGTCAGCAGGACACGTACCTGAACGTCGTGGGGTCGCCTGCGATCCTCCAGCACATCAGCCGGTGCTGGGCCTCCTTGTTCACCGAGCGGGCTGTGGCCTACCGACTGCGTAACGGCTTCGACCACCGGAAGGTCCAGATGGCCGTGGTCGTGCAGCAGATGGTCTTCCCGCAGGCGGCCGGCGTCCTGTTCACGGCCGACCCCGTTACGTCGAACCGGAAGGTCGTCTCAGTGGAGGCCAGCTTCGGCCTCGGGGAGGCTCTGGTCTCAGGCCGGGTGAACGCTGACGTCTACAAAGTGCGTGATGGCGAGGTCGTTGCCAAGGTGGTCGCCACCAAGCAGCTGGCCATCCACGCCTCGCCGACAGGCGGAACGCAGGAACTGCCGATCGAGCCGGAGCGTCAGGAGCAGCCGGCACTGACGGATGCGCAGGTCGTGCATCTCGCGCAGCTGGGACGCCGGATCGAAGGGCACTTCGGCCTCCCCCAGGACATCGAATGGTGCCTGGTCGATGACAGCTTCCAGATCGTCCAGAGCCGGCCGATCACCACACTGTTCCCTATCCCTGCGGCGGGCGACCAAGAGAATCATGTGTACGTGTCCGTCGGTCATGCACAGATGATGACCGACGCTATGAAGCCCCTGGGGATCTCCTTTTGGCAGCTGACCACACCTCGGCCGATGTACGTCGCCGGTGGGAGGCTGTTCGTCGATGTCGCCTCGGACTTGGCGTCGCCGGCGAGCCGCGCCGGTCTCCTGGAGGTCTTTGGGAGATCCGATCCCCTGATGGGGGACGCGCTGGAGACCATCCTCGAACGCGACGGCTTCATCCCTTCCCTCGGGGACGAAGGTCCAGGTTCCGCGCCGGGTGGCGTGCCCGCCCCCATCGAGACCGATCCGGCCATCGTCACTGGGCTGATCGAGCGCAGTGAGGCTTCCATTGCCAAGTTGAAGAGCGACATCCGTGGGAA
>DAIQQK010000114.1:0-10465 GCA_036786835.1 Acidimicrobiales bacterium
AGCGGCGAGCGCGGCACGCTGCTGGACCCCGAGCTCGTGGACCTCTTCATCGAGAAGGTCGTCGAGCACACCTGAACCGGGTCTTCGGTGCCGGATCAGATCTTGGCGACGAAGAGCTGCTGACAAATCGACGGACCGAGCGCAAGGCGTTTCCCGTCCACCTCGAGGCTCACGGTCCCGTCGGGTGACCTCTCGCACACCTGTGCCGACCGCCCGGGGATGAACCCGTGGTCGTCGAGGTACTTGAGCGTGGCCATGTCGAGCTCGACCTCCTCGGTGATGCGCTCTAGACGCACCGCTCCGCCAGGGGCGACCTCGGCGAGGCTCACCCTGGAGGGTCGATCGTCATGCGAAGTAGATCGTCCCTTTGCATCGGATTGAGACCTCGGGATCGGGTTGCCGTGGGGGCACGTGGCCGGGTTCCCGAGCAAGTCGACGAGGCGTTGCTCGACCTCGTCGGAGATGACGTGCTCCCAACGACCTGCTTCGAGGTGGGCCTTGTGCCACGGCAGCCCGATCACGTCGACGAGCAGGCGTTCGGCCAGGCGATGCTTGCGAATGACGCTGTCTGCAAGCTTGCGTCCCTCGTCCGTCAAGTCGATGCGCCGGCCCGATCGGTGGACGTAGCCCTCGGCGGCGAGCCGCTCGAGCATCTCGGACACCGAGGGAGCCGAGCGGCCCAATCGGTCCGCGATCCGGGCCTGGATGACGGGGGTCCCCTCCTCGGCCAACGATTGGATCGTCTCGAGATACTCCTCTATCGGGGGATGGAACCCGATCGAGGAGCTCGAAGATTGCGGTTCGGGCACGCTCGAAGCCTAATTGGGGCTCACGATCGAAGGAAGGGCCGCTTGAACCACGAGCTTAGGCAGCCCTAAGTGATCGGCACCTGTCCGCCCTGCGTGTCGCTGCGGTCCGTGGGGAAGGGGGTCCTGGCTGTCCGCTGCCGATCGTGGCGTAGAGCGCCACGTCGGCCCGGGCACCTCCCTGGGGAGGAGGGGAGCACCCGGGCCGAGGGCGCCTTCAGGCGGCGCGACTTGAAGTCGGCCCCGAAACCCGGTCGAGTTGCGCGTCGAGATCGACCACAGACGTCTTGGCGCGGTCGACCTCGAGCTGCGCGTTGGTGCAAGCACCAGTCCCCGTCAACCACCGCATGGTTTCGGCAAGGCGATCGAGCAGTCTGCGCACTGTCATCTCCTTTGGGCGGAACTCACCAACTACAGAGGATGGTAAAGGCGAAAGGTGTCCGTCCCGTCACCGGCGCGTGAACGGCGCGCGAAAACTCCCCGCGCGAGGAGCCTTAACGGAGCTGTATTCCAGAGTTAGCCGGGCGCGTGCCCTTCTGTCACCTTCTGTTAACCGGGCTCGCGTACCGTCGTCGAAGGAACGGGTCGCTCGGTCCCGAGGGAGCGAGTCGTTCGGACCTTGGAACCGTCGCCGGATTTCGGGCTGCCCGCGGCGGCCGGGAAGGGCACGAGTTGCGCGCCACCTTCCTCCCCCTCAGGGTGGAGTGCTGCCGTCCTCCCGTGCCCGGTCGCCGCCGACAGCCCGAGTCCGGGTGACTCAGGGTCGCGGAGTTGAGCTGTCTCCGTTCGACGGCGTGAGGGTGTGGCCGAGGCCGGGCTCGGTGGGCCTGTCCACGCCCGGGTCGGCGCGGCTATCTGTACGGGGCTCGGCGGCGCCCGTGTCGGGAGGCGCGCCTGGCGCACGGTCGGTCCTCTCCGGTGGGCTCGGGCTCGCCGCCTGAGCAGGACGTGACTGAACCGGCCATCCGTAGAGAGATCCGAATTCGAACCGCTTGCGTTCCATGAGCATCTTGAGCTTCTGCCAGCTCGACCCGCTCAAGTCCTTCAGGTGGCCCGGGACGCTGCGGCTCACTCGTTCGGCGTCCTGGCGGTAGCGCTCAGCCACACCGCCCATCACGAACACCGTTGAACGCGAGAGGTCGCCGGTGTCCTTCGTGGCGAGCTCGTGGAGCCTCTCGGCGGCGACCCGCGCATCTTGCATCAGACCCAGAGAGTCCTGGAGGCGCACGACGCGGCGCACCATCTTCGAGGTGTCGCCGTCGTAGATCTCGGACACGAATTCGAGCGCGTAGCGCAGACGCTTGCAACGGATGCGGAGCAGGTGGAGGTCGTCGGCCGCGCGCGAGCGCTGGGCGCGCTTGGCGACCTTGGTCGCCGACCTGTGTCGCGCCTGCACGAGATCGGGCACCACGGCGACGGCCGGAGCGCGTGCTGCGGCGGATCGCCGGGGGGGTCCCTGTCGCAACATCGTGGTGAAACTGGAGACGAGCCGCTCGTATCGTGAGGATTCCAGGGCCGACAACAACTCGGCGCGTGCCGTCTCCCGCTCGTGCTCGAGAAGACCTGCCAGCTCGTCGAGGGCCTCTTTGTCCTCCTCGGGGAGCTCGCGAGCCCATTGGTCGAGGCGCTCGAGCTGCACGTCGAGGTCGCGTACCGATCCGAGTGTCCTTCCGAGCCATCCGAGCTCGTCCCGGACGTGTCGCGCCCTGACCGGAAGTGCGTCGGAGAAGAGCGAGAGCGCAGCTCGCATGCGCCTTGTGGCGACACGCATGTCGTGCAGCTCCTCGGGGTCCTCGCCGAGCCGGGTGCCGGGCTCGTGGGCGAGCATCGCAGCGAGGTTCCGGCGAAGCACCACGTAGGCCACGTCGCCGATGGAAGGAGTGGACGGCAGTTGCGTCGCTCCGAGATCAGGGGGCCCGGGGACCTCGAGCCCGGCTGCGAGGAGTCCTGCTTCGAACTTCGAAAGCGTGGCGGGCTGGAGCCCGCACGAGGTCCTGAGCCGATCCACGACAGGCTCGAGCATCTGCGCCCGGCTCGGCACGACCTCGACCTCGACTCTGCGAAGGCGAATCGGCCGCTGGCCGTCTCCGGGGCTGATGACGGTGTCGTCCAGCGCGATCTCGGCCACAGGCTGGTCGCCGATCTTCAGGTCGAACGGCCTGCGAGTGGTACGGACCTCGATCACCGACTGCAGCGCCCGCGCTCCCGCGAGAGCTCGAATTCGCCGGCCCACGGACCCCTCACCGTCGAGGTCCTGCGGGCCTGCCTCGTCGGGGAGGGCTTGTGTGATCTCGACCCGCTTGCGCAACCCGGAGGTGGCGGGTGCGGTGTCCTTTAGGGTCATCTCCGAGCTCGTCCCTGCACGGCGGAGCCTGAGCACGTAGCCGGAGCGGCACACCCGCCAGTCCTCCGTGTCGAGGTAGGTGTCGACCAGCCGCTTGGTGGGCTTGGGGGATGCGACCAGGCCTCCCGTCGCAGATGTCGGCAGCCCGGGTCGCTCGAGCCCGATCCCGTCCCGGAGAGGGCTTGGCCCGACCCCGGGCGCGCGGGAGATGACGTCCTGTTGGCCGGGCCCGTCACGCAGATGTGTCCCGGGGCCGGAAGCAGGGCCCGTGAGGGCGGCGATCCAGCGCTCGACCGGTCGCAGGTCGATCGCGTCGAATTGCCACTCGACCTCGATCTCTGAAGAGGGAGGTGCCACGGCTGCCACGTAGGGAGGCTACTTCGACGCGGGCAGGCTCAGAGATGGATCTTCCGAGCAGCCCGAACCCGTCGAAAGCCTGCTCTTGGTCACCGAAACCCATCCGCCACGGGTCGCGAGACTCAGGCTAGTTTCACGCGCATGGCCGAAGAGGAAACACAGGGGCTTCGCCGCGCAGACATCGACAATTCGGTCGTGAAGGCGGGCGGAGGTGTGGTTCTCAGGCACAGCGAGGCCGGGACATTCGAGGTCGCTCTCGTCCACCGCCCAAGACGGGAGGACTGGTCGTTTCCGAAAGGGAAGCTCGACCCCGCTGAGACCTTCGAGGACGGCGCGCTCCGCGAGGTCGAGGAGGAGACCGGCTTCAAGTGCGACCTCATGCGTTTCGCCGGTTACACCGAGTACATCGATCGGCGCGGCCGGCCGAAGATCGTGGCCTACTGGGTCATGCAAGTGATCGACGAAGGCACGTTCTCTGCGCACGAGGAGATCGACGAACTGCAATGGGTGGAGGTGCCGGAAGCCCTCGAGATGCTGACGTACCCACGCGACAGGGACCTGCTCTGCTCGCTGGACGAGATCTCATACGCTCGCTCGGCTTGATCCGTCCCGAGAGTTAGTGCGCTCGTCGAAGCCTTCTGTCACAGCCCGCCACGTCGCGCTCACCCGGGCCACCTTCGACCGGCCGGTCACCCCTACGGGGGACGCCGACGCTGAGATCCGTCTCTACCGTTCTCTGGGCTCCTCTCCCTTTCCGCGCCGAACGGCGGAGACGACCCGCATGCAGCGTAGGACAGCGTTCTTCGATAGCGAGACACTTCGCGCCCTCGATCACGCAGTGGCCCAGATGGTGATCGTCGCCGCTGGATACGACGGGCGCGCGCTGCGCTTTTCCAGTCCGGGAGTGCGGTGGTTCGAGGTGGACCACCCCGCGACGCAGAACGACAAGCGCAGTCGTCTCTCGGATCTCGGCATCGACCCGCGCGGGATCACATTCGTTCCCGTTGACCTCACAAAGGACGATCTGGAGGACGCGCTCGGGCGCGCGGGACATGACCGCAGTCGTCCGTCGCTCTTCTTGGTGGAGGGGTTGCTCGGCTATCTCTCACGAGAGGTGAGCACCGGGCTGCTCGCGACGACGCGGAAGCTTGCCTGCGAAGGAAGCCGCATGGCCGTCGCGTTTCCGACGCGCCCGCGAGACGCGAGCACGAAGGAGAGGGTTGCACTTCGCATCCGGGCGACGGCGGTGTCGATGGTCGGCGAGCCGTGGCTGGTCAGGTTCGGCCCCGACGAGCCGGACCGGATGCTCGAGACCGCTGGCTGGAGGGTTGCCGCGTCCGACAATGTCGGCGGCGGCCTCGTCAGGTTCGAAGGGCGTCAAGGGGTTCTCTTGGCAGCAGAGCCCGCCTGACGGCAGGGCCAGCCTGACAGCAGAGCCCGCCTGACAGAGCGGTTATCCCGGCAGCCGTCTCCAGATGCTTCCCGGCAGGAGCCGGAGCACGCCGAAGAGGATCTTCAAGGGAGCCGGGGACCAAACGACGTCCGCAGATCGCTCGAGGCCCTTCACGACGTCGGCTGCGACACCCTCGGGGGTGGTGGCCATGGGAGCCGGCGAGCGACCTTCGGTCATCCGGGTGGCGACCCAACCAGGGCGGACGATCGTCACACCTGCTCCACTCGGGCGAAGCGCGTCGGCGAGGCCCTGAGCGTAAGCGTCGAGGCCCGCCTTGGAGGCCCCGTAAACGAAGTTCGCCCTGCGGACCCGGACTCCCGCGACCGACGAGAGGACGACGAACCGCCCGTGTCCTTGCGATCGCAGCAAGGCGCCGAACGCTGCCATCGCTGCGGCGACACCCGTGAAGTTCGTGTCCAGGACCGAGATGGTCTCTTTGGGATCCGACTCGCAGACCTCCTGGTCGCCGAGGACACCGGCCGCGACGAGCACGAGGTCGACTTGTCCCAGGCGGTCCGCGACGTCCTTCACGAGAGCCGCGTGCGAGTCGGGGTCCCTCGCGTCCCAGTTTGCGGTGCCCACTTCGGTGACTCCGAGCGCCTGCAACTCCTTTGCCGCACCCTGGAGTCCCACCTCGTCTCTCCCCGCGAGCACCACTTGGCGCAACCGGCGAGCGGCGAGCGCCCGCACGATCGCGCGGGCGATGTCGGATGTCCCACCGAGGACGACCGCGCTCTGGGGCATTCCCATGGCGTCGTTCATGAGCCCGAGGCGGCAGACCGACGCACGCGCGCTCGACCGCGAGACGCGGCGCTCGGCTGTGGACCGGCTCGCTCGACCAGTCCCAGCCGCCGTCCGAGGTCCGAGACGAGCGTGCCCTTCGGGTCCACTCGCCCGCGTATCTCCTGCCAATGTGAGAGGCGAGGGTACATGGCGGCGAGCAGCTCGGGACGCAGTCGCGAGTCCTTTGCCAAGTAGACGCATCCGCCCGCATCCGTAACGACGACGTCGAGCTCGTCGAGCAGCGTCGCGAGCCCTGGGGACGCGGCGGGAATGTCCAGGGCAAGGGTCCAGCCCGGCGACGGGAACGAAAGATGCCCGGGGTCCGATTCGCCGAAGCGTTTGAGGACGGCGAGGAACGATGCGACCCGCTTGCTGCTCAGGCGTTCGAGCGCAGAGCGCAGCGCCCCCTCGGCATCGAAGGGCACGACGAATTGGTACTGGACGAACCCGCGCGGGCCGTAGAGGCGGTTCCACGACCCGAGCGCGTCGAGAGGATGGAAGTACGACGCGATGGTCTGTGGATCTCGCGTCTTGAGCCTGGGAGCCTTTCGGTACCACATCTCGTTGAAGGCGGCGACCGTGAGGGGGTTCAGCAGTCCTCTCGGAGGTGTGAAGGGAACCTCCGCAATCACGCGAGGATCAAAGGCGGTCGTGTCCACGTCGCCGGACCTACCGCGGCTCCTGCCGATCTCCGCGAGGTCCGCGCGGCTCGCGTGGTGGGCGCGCGTCAGCACCGAGCGACCGAGCTTGGCACCGCGCGCGACGCAGTCGATCCAGGCGACCGAGTAGCGGTACTCGTGGTCACGGGCGGTCATTCGTGCCATGCAGTCGTCGAGGTCGGTCGCCCTCTCGGTGTCGACGAGCATGAAGGAGGTCTCGATCGGAATCAGCTCGATGGTCGCCTCGAGGACGATCCCTGTGAGGCCCATGCCCCCCGCGGTCGCCCAGAAGAGGTCGGGGTCCGAGGCCGCTGTTATCTCGCGGGTCCCGGTGGGCGTCGCGAGCAACATCGAGGTCACGTGTGAGCAGAAGGATCCGTCGCTGTGATGGTTCTTCCCGTGGATGTCCGCCGCTATCGCTCCGCCCACGGTGACGTACCGGGTTCCGGGGCTGACCGGCACGAACCATCCCTTGGGCACGAGCGACCGCATCAATGCGTCGAGGCTCGCTCCAGCGCCCACGCGGATCCAACCTGCGTCTAGATCCGAGTCGACGACGGTGTCCACGCCCGTCGTGTCGACCACGAGACCTCCCGCGGACTGAGCTGCGTCGCCGTAGGACCGGCCGAGTCCTCGCGCGACGAGCCCGCGCCCCGATGCAGCTGCCTCGGCGACCAACGCCTCTACCTGTTCGGGCTTCGAAGGCCTGGCTACCTCTGCGGCGCTCGGAGCCGTGCGGCCCCAGCCGGTGAGGATCTGGCGGGTGGTAGGCGGGGGCCCAATGCGGGTGGTCGACGGGCTCGCACCGCCTGCAGCGGCAGCCGGCTGCGCAGACTTCGGCGCTTTCCTCGTCGATTCTCCCGATCGCGGCGCGCTCACGCGTATACGCCGACGGCGAACAGCACCACCCAGATGAGTCCCAGCAGCTGCAACGTGTGGTCGCCGAGGGCGAGGTCCTCCGGAGCGCCCCCCTGCCCCCATTCGAAACGCAGCTCGACGTGGAGCACCGCCATGACGAAGGGCACTATCGACAGCTCGAACCAGATCGGGTGGTGCCCGACCCCGATGCCCTTGGCGCGCTCGAATGCCCAAAGGCAGTAGGCGGTGAGCGTCACCGCCGCAGCGATCAGCCGCACCGAGCGCAGGAAGGTCGGCGGATAGGCGCCGAGCGCGCGGCGATGCGCGGTACGAAGCTCGCCGAGGTCGGTGTGCTCGGCGCTCCTCTTGCCGGCGACCACGAGCAACGAGCCGAAGGAGGCCACGATCAGGAACCAGTCCGACAGGGCGACCCCGGCGGCGACACCTCCGGCGATGGCTCGGAGGACGAAGCCCGAGGACACGCACGCGAGGTCGACGACGGGCTCGTGCTTCAGCCGAAGTGAGTACGCGCTCGAGACCCCCGCATAGATGGCGATGACCAGCGCCAGGTGCCAACCGGCCAGGAGCCACGCCAGCGCCACCGACGCTGCGAGCAACACGACGCTCATCGACACGGCGACGGTCGCGCTCACGTCGCCCGCAGCCACGGGCCGCATCCTCTTTATGGGATGGTGACGATCGGCCGAGGCGTCGAGCGTGTCGTTCAAGAAGTACGTCCCGGCAGCGGCCATGCAGAAGATCCCGAAAGCACCCGTGGCCCTGAGCGCGACGTGAGAATGGGAGAGGACTCCCGCGGCGCCGGGGGCTGCGAACACGAGGACGTTCTTGACCCATTGGCGGGGACGGGCGATGCGCAGGATCCCCCACCAAAGGCCGCGGCGGCGTGCCCCGGGCGCCTCGAGCTCGCCGAGACGGCCCGCGGGCGCGTCCGGGGTTGCTGGCTGCGCAACGGTGCCGGTGTCGCTCAGCTTGTCTTCTTCGAAGGCGCGCACCATGGTCGAATGACAGCCCGCACAGGGGTTCCGGCGCGGGACCGTCGCCTCATCACGCTACCACCGGCCCTTTCGGCGAGGGCTTTAGCGTCCTCGAGGCCGCCGTCTTGCGCGAGGACGCCTCACCCGAGCGGCGGTCAGGTCCGGGTCCCCGTTTGGCGCTCTCGGCGGTTCGGCTGCCTACACTCAGTGGCCGATGAGACGCCCTTACCGAGTGATCGTGGCCAAACCCGGCCTCGACGGCCACGATCGCGGGGCCAAGGTGATCGCTCGGGCGCTGCGGGACGCCGGGTTCGAGGTCATCTACACGGGGCTGCACCAGACTCCGGAGCAGGTCGTGCAAGCTGCGCTTCAGGAGGACGCCGACGCGGTCGGGTTGTCGCTTCTGTCGGGGGCTCATCTCACGTTGGTACCGAGGATCGTCGAAGGTCTGCGTGAGCAGGGTCTCGACGACGTCCTGCTGATCGTGGGAGGGATCATCCCGGAGGCGGACATCCCCAAGCTGAAGGAGATGGGTGTGGCGGAGGTCTTCACCCCCGGCGCCTCGTTGCCCACGATCATCGAACGGCTCACCGAAGCGCTCGAGCGCCGCGAGGAGGCGGCGACGGGCGGCTGAGCGCCGCGGGGACCCAGGGAGCATCTCGAGAAGAGGAAACGAGGAAGCGAGCAGTGGATCTCTACGAGTATCAGGGCAAGCAGTACTTCGCCCGGTTCGACATACCCACGTCCCCCGGGGCGGTGGCCGACACGGTGGACGAGGCGGTGGCGCGAGCGGAGGAGCTCGGTTACCCGGTCACGGTCAAGGCCCAGGTGAAGGTCGGCGGAAGGGGCAAGGCCGGAGGCATCAAGATCGCGGGTGACGCCGAGGAGGCGCGCCGGCACGCCGATGCCATCTTGGGTCTCGACATAAAGGGTCACGTGGTGCGTCGCCTGTGGATCGAGAAGTCGTCGGACATCGCCAAGGAGTACTACGCGAGCTTCACTCTCGACCGTGCCGCCAAGCAGCACCTGTGCATGGTCTCGGCGAAGGGCGGTGTCGACATCGAGGAGGTGGCTGTGACGGACCCCGACGCCATCTCCCGACTGCACGTGGACCCCACCGAAGGCATCTCGGCAACGGCTGCTGCCGGGGTCGTGACCTCCGCCGGGATCGACGAGGAGGCGAGGGCGCAAGCGGCGGAGATCCTCGTGAAGCTCTACGAGTGCTACGTGAAAGGTGACTGCGATCTCGCCGAGATCAACCCGATGATCCTCACGCCCGACGGGATCGTGAGAGCGCTCGACGCAAAGGTGACCCTCGACGACAACGCGGCGTTCCGCCATCCCGAATGGGAGGAGTTCGAGGGGCTCGAGGACATGGACCCACGCGACAAGCTGGCCAAGGAGAAAGGGCTTCAGTACGTGGGCCTCGACGGGTTCGTCGGCATCATCGCCAACGGAGCCGGGCTCGGAATGAGCACCTGCGACGTCGTGGAGCAGGTCGGCGGCGAGCCGGCCAACTTCCTGGACGTCGGTGGAGGCGCGAGCGCCGAGGTGATGGCCAATGCTCTCGAGGTCATCAACACCGACGAGAAGGTGAAGTCCATCTTCATCAACATCTTCGGCGGGATCACCCGCGGCGAGGAGGTGGCGAACGGCATCGTCCAGGCTCTGGGGCGCGTCCAGATCGACGCGCCGATCGTCGTCCGCCTCGACGGCACCAACGCAGAGGAGGGCAGGCGGATCCTCTCCGAGCACGAGTCGGACCGGCTGGTGTCGGTGCCGACGATGATGGGCGCCGCTCGCAAGGCCACCGAGCTTGCGGGTGGCGTCGTCAAGGAGGCGGCGGCCCGATGAGCATCTTCGTAGACGACACGACGAAGGTTGTCATCCAGGGCCTGAGCCCGAGTGGGCAGGGCCTCTATCACGGGCTTCGGAACCGTGCCTACGGGACCAAGGTCGTGGCCGGGACCAACCCCAAGCGCGGCGGAGAGGTGATCGAAGGCATCCCCGTGTACGCGTCGGTGCAAGAGGCAGTCGCAGAGACCGGTGCCACGGCCTCGTTCACCGCCGTTCCGCCTGCGGGCGCACCGGACGCCATCTTGGAGGCCGCCCGTGCGGGCATCTCGTTCATCGTCTGCATCACAGAGTTCATCCCGGCCCAAGACGAAGCACTCGTGTTCAACATCCTTCGCCGTGAGCACCCCGGCACG
>DAIQQK010000267.1:0-2928 GCA_036786835.1 Acidimicrobiales bacterium
CCGGCGCGCCGCTCACCGACGACGTGAACCACTCCGACGGCTACGTCCTGATCGGCCCGAACGGCACCGAGCGATACTCGACAGGGGCGGCTCCGGACTTCTCGGGCCATCTGAACCCCAAGCTCCACCGCTTCTTGAACAGCGAGGGACTCGACCACCTGGCGCATCCTCCGAAGCCCGGCTGGACACCGACCGACGCCTTGGCTGCATTGGGCTGGTTGCTCGGACAGTCCATTCCCCTACAGGCGGGCTGAGCCATTCCGCCGCCCCCTTTCCTGGCCGACGCCGTGCCCCCCGACATCTGGCACAACCTCGGTTCGACGACCATCGCGTTCACCCCGTGCCTTCTCATCCTGGGGGTCGCGACGCTCTACTTCGCGGGGGTCCTCCGCTACAACCGCCTCCACAAAGAGAGCAAATGGTCCGTTCGCCGGAGTCTGGCGTTCCTCGGAGCGACTGCGGTCACCTTCGTCGCCATTCAACTGTTCGTCGGCGTCTATGACGACGTGTTGTTCTACGACCACATGATCCAGCACCTGTTGCTCATCATGGTCGCCGCCCCTCTATACGCCATGGGTGCGCCGCTCGACCTGCTTCGAGGAGCGACGACCGGGTTGACCCACCGGGTAACTAACCGGCTACTTGACTCGAAGGTGGCGGAGGTGATCGGCCATCCCATCACCGGCTTGGTCCTCTATGCCCTGCTCATTCCGCTGGCACATCTCACGAGCCTCTACAACTACACCCTCACTCACGACCTGGCCCACGACAACGAGCACCTTGCGTTCATCATCGTTGGATACCTCTTCTGGCGACCAGTCGTCGCCATCGAAGCAAGCCGCCATCCCCTTCATCCCGGTGTTCGCCTCGCGTACCTGGCTTTGGCCATCCCGGTGGACACGTTCTGCGGAATCGCTCTGGTGTCGGCTGCCCACGAGATGTTCCCGTACTACAACAGCTTCACGAGGGCATGGGGACCATCTCGGTTGTCAGACCTCCATATCGGTGGGTCGATCATGTGGATCGGGGGCGACGGCATCATGGCCGTGGCGATGCTCCCTGCCCTTGTGCGTTGGGTCCGGTACGAGGAAGAGAGGACCGCAGAACTCGACGCGCGCCTCGATGCCGAGCTGAGAGAACAGACTGCAATCGAGCACTAGGAACGAAGGGCGCGGCGGTCCGATCACGGGTGATCCCGTGCCGAATGTGTATCGAAGTGGACCGGGCTGGAAGTGCCGTTGTTCGTGCGATCAGCGATTGGGCCGACCCGGTCGGTATTCCCGGCCGCTGAGTGATTGCGGATGGTCGAAGCCGGTCGAAGCTGGGCCGTTCGCATCTACGAGACTTACTGCTTCCCTCTCGTAAGGGTCGCCTCGGCAATCCCACAACGGCTACAAACGCGCCGACCGCCTCGTCGTTTGGCCCAACGGTGACCACAGCTTGCGATAGGTCGGCTCACAGGCAGTCGGCGCACAGCCAGTTGAACAGCCTCGTACGGGCGCAGCTTTTTGACGATTCCCCCTGTCGGGCACCTAGAGGGTGTCAGACCAACGCTAGGCGTGAACGTCACATTCGTCCAGTGGACTCGCTGAGGCACCCAAGTTCTGAGACGGGCGTTCCCTTGACGGCGACAGGGACTAGACCACTCAGCTACCCGCGGCACCCCTAGGCACGAGGGCTGAGATCGCTGCCGCGGAACGCAGGTGGCGGACGATCTGGCGGTACGAGCCGAACAGGTTGCTCTCGCAGTACCCGAGATCGCTCTCGATGCAAAAAGCCCGGATGATGCTCTGAGCGCGCGCCAGGTTGGGTCGGGGCATCGTGGGGAACAGGTGGTGTTCGATCTGGTAGTTGAGACCACCCAGTATGAGGTTGGTAAACCAGCCACCAGTGATGTTTCGGGCTGTCATGACCTGACGCCGAGCGAAACTCATCTCTGGGTCACCTTCGATGATGGGCATGCCCTTGTGATTGGGAGCGAAACTGCAGCCCAGGTACAGCGAGAAGACTGCTTGCTGGACAGCAATGAAGGCCAACGCCTTCAGCGGAGAGAGCACCCAGATCACCGCCGTCAAATAGAACGTGATGTTCACGGTAATCAGCAAGCCTTCTACGGCAGCGGCTCGATCTCGTTGCCGGAGCAGCCTCTGGATACCCGACACATGCAGGCCTGCGCTTCGGAGGAGCATGAGAGGAAAGAAGAGCCACGCCTCCCTGCGCGCTAGCAACCGCGTGAGGCTGAGGTGTTCTCCCCCGAACCGGTCGACCGATGTGAAGATCGCGAAGCCCTCACCTATATCGGGGTCGCGGTCGACCTGGTTGGGGTGTGCGTGATGGGCGTTGTGCTTCGGAACCCACCATCCGAAGCTCATCCCGATCAACGCATTCCCGACCGCCAGCCCGAGCAGTCGGTTCGCCCGGCGTGACCGAAAGACCTGTTGGTGCCCTGCGTCATGGCCGACGAATCCCAACTGAGTGAACATCACGCCCAGGAATGCTGCGACACCGAGCGTGGCCCACGAGTTTCCCACGACCACCAGAGCCACCCATCCGGCAGCGAAAACGGCAACTGTCAGGCCAATCTTCACGCTGTAATAGCCGGGACGGCGGTCCAGAAGCCCGGCGTCGCGGATCTGTACCGCCAGTACGCGGAAGTCGCCGCGAGGGGCATCGATCACGACTGTCTGCACGAACTCTCCTTCCGAAATCCGTCCGAGTGCCACGAAGGTCTAGAGGAACGCCGAGAACCGAATCTCTCCCTGGGTGCCTTCAGCGTAAACCTCCCGCCGAGCCATGCACAGGGTGGCCAAGCCGTACTTCAACAAACGGGAGGCTCGTCTGGCAATACGACCAGGGAACGAGCGGGTCAAAGGGATCAGAGGTTCACCACGGGGCAGGTCACAGTCCGGGTGATGCCGTCTATGAGCT
>DAIQQK010000268.1:0-2924 GCA_036786835.1 Acidimicrobiales bacterium
GGCGGATCAGGCTGGGGACGAGGTTAGACGGAACGACGGTGTCCGAGTTGAGCAAGATCACCGCGTCGTACTCCGCATGCAGCGCCCGCAGCATTCCCAGGTTCATGTTGCGAGGGATGCCGAGGTTGCGGGGCGTCCGGTAGTACCCCATCCCCATGCCGACCGCCATCTCGCGGCAGCGGTCGCTCCAACCCGGCGCAGGGCTGGCGTCGTCGAGCACCAGAACATCGACGCTGTGTGGCCCTGGGTCCAGCCGCGAGAGGGACGAGAGGCAGGGGCCGACGAATTCTTCGCCGTTGTAGACGAGGAGCGCGACGAGCACACGCCACGCGGCCTTCTTTATCTGCCTCGAACTTCCCGATGTGCCCGGAATACCCGACGTGCCTGATGTCCCAGACGGTCTAGACGCCGAGGGCATTCCGCAACGACCAGATCCGATTGGCCAACTTGAAGGCCCGAGACGACTGCATCTGCTCCTGCTCTGCCCGGTACTGCGCGTACTCGATCCGTAGGTGCTCCAAGTCGGTACGCAGGGAGATGATCTGCTGTCGGGCGTCCACCATGCGCTCGGTGAGATCGATCACCCGGGCGGTAGCCATCTCGGCATCGACGAGCGCCTGGTTCAATGACAGCTTGTCGAGCTCTTGGTCCAACACTTCCTTCACGTGACCTCCTCGGTCGGCCGGGCCGACTCCGCCCTCATCGGGGCGGCATCGACATGGTGCGGCGATAAAGTTCGGTGAGCCGCTCTGCGGTCGCAGCCCAAGTGTAATTCGTCGCAACTTCCAGACATGATTCAACCTGGGCCCTCGCCAATCCCGGGTCGGTCAGAAGCTTCTCGGCGGCCACGGCCAAGGACGTCGGCGACCAGTCGGCCGCCGCCACCGGGAGGGCATCGGCAAGCTCAACCAGCGGCCCGAAGCCGGCAAAGACCGTCGGCGTCCCGAATCGGGCCGCCTCGAAGGGGACGAGCCCGAAGCCCTCGGCCGACGTCGGGTACAGCACCAGGTCCGCGTGGCGCACCAACCAGTTGCGCTGGGGCGAGGGGAGGTCAGGGAGCACGAAGACCTCCCGTTCGAGGGTTTCGCGCTCGTGAAGGAACACATTGTTCTCGCTGAGGCGCGATGAACCGTAGGGCACGGTCGGTCCCGCCATGACGAGCGAGTGCGCGAAACCGCGGCGGCGGAGCTCTGCCACTGCCTCCAGAGCCAGATCCTTGTTCTTGTGCGAGTAGTCGGTGCCCAGGCAGAGGATGAACTGCCCTTCCACGAAACCCCGCGTCAGGAGCTCGGTAGGAATCTCGACCGGTTCGTCGCCTCGGAGGTGGTCAGCACCCTCGCTGACCACCTGCAGGCGCCGAGGGTCGACGGGGAGGCGTTCCATCTCGACCTGCCGACGGGTGTCTTCCGAGCTCAGCGTCACGGCGTCCGCCTCCGCCAACCCCCGCCGCAGCGCCTCGCGGTACCGGAGCCACTCGTGGATGTCTTGGTGATAGGCCCCGATTCGGTATGCGATCAGGTCGAGAACCGTGATGACGACCCGCTCGGCCACCGCTCGCCATTGCGCCACCGAGAATTGCTGGTCCGGCTGCACCATCCGATGGGCGATGTCGCAGCGACCCAGTTGCTCGAGTCGGTCGAAAGGAACCGCGAGCGGCCGGACCTTGGGCGCAGACAACACCTCCCGCGCATAGTCTGGAATGTCGGATTGAAGCGCCACGACGACCTCGCTGACGTCATCGCGGCGGCTCAGCGCCTGCACCCGGGCCAGGATCGCAACCTGGGTCCCCATCTCGTGCGGCCCGAGGTATGACCCGTCCACCGCCACCCGGAGCCCGAGAGTCTTCACCCGGGCGACGTGGCGGGAGAGCGCAAGGGGCGACGTGGCTGACCGTGCAAGATCCCGTGCCTCGTGGTCCACGAACAGGATTTGGTTCGGATGCCTCAGGTGAACCCACTGCCGCTCGAGCGGGTCCAGGTCGTCCATTGCGCTGCCTTCCGGGACCAACTCTCCGGGTGAGCGATGCCGTGAGTAGTAAGTGACGTCGTCGACGAGGTTGATGAAGCCGCGTGCGCTCGCACGCGCCGAGAACTCGGCCAACGTGCCCTCCAGCAGCTTCTTGGGTCCAGCGAGCGCCCCTCCGATCGCGCCAATCGCTGACGAGGAGAGCAAGACAGCTGCGCCAGTGGCGGCTGGGATCGGCGTGGGCGACGCCTCGGGCCCGAGCTGCCGAAGGCGTCGGGTGATCGATCGAGCGTCGTGACCCTCCACCCTGACCCGTCTCGTACTGCTGCCGAAGGGAAAGCTCAGATACGCCGCGTCATCACTGAAGAACGAGACCGTGGCGACTCGCAGGTCGTCGTGCAGGAGCTGCAAGGCGTGGTCGAGGAAATTGTCGGGAAGTGACACTGCGTCGCCGACAGCCAGCACGGGCACCCTGTGGAGCGACCACACCTGGTTGATCAAGTCCGCCGGATCGTTGGCGACCATGCATTCACAGCCGATGTCGCGGAACTGCAGGATCGACTCGCCCGAGGGTCCGCCGGCCACCACCGGGATGCCCACTCTCTCGAGCGAGCGGACGGCGATGAGAAGGTGCTCGGCATTCGCCGGCGGAATGTACAGGGCCGCAATGGCCGCCGGAGGATCCGAGAAAATCGGAGTGTGTGACTGCGCCACGGGTGCGAACCCTAGTCCTCGCGCCTATCTCTCCTGCCCGCGCTGGGCGTACGTCGAGCATGGGACTTGTGCGCGTGCCGAGCACCGAGGCGGCTCATACAGCGAGGCCCAGTGTGCCACTGCTGGTCAGGCGACGAATTGCGACACGCAAGATCCAAGCAAGACGACGCTCCGCCCTGCTCAGGCCTCCAGCTCATGCCGTGCGATCAAGTTCAGGCGGCGCCATCCGGCGTTCGTGACGTGGG
>DAIQQK010000014.1:0-41059 GCA_036786835.1 Acidimicrobiales bacterium
TGGCATAGCCCCGGTGGAGGAGGCGCTGCGGCTGCACCCCACCTGGGTGAACGGCGGTTTGGATCTCCCCGGACAGGGAGGCGCTGTCATCGCCGCGATGCTCGCGGTTGCAGGTGGGCTGTGCCGTCACGTCCTTTGCTACCGGACGGTGTGGGAGTCGACGTACGCGACTCTGCGTCTGGGTGGAAGGGGAGCAAACCGAGTGACGGGCATGCAGGAATGGCGGGCTCCGTACGGTGCGATGTCGGCTGCGAACTGGATCGCGATGAACGCGAACCAGTACTTCGACAGGTACGGGGCAAACCGAGAGATGCTCGGCGTCATCGCCGTGAACGGCCGTGCCAATGCAGCGCGAAATCCTGCTGCCATCTACCGGGAACCGATGAAGATGGACGACTACATGTCGGCGCGGATGATCACGACGCCATTCGGGCTCTACGACTGCGACGTCCCATGCGACGGGTCGGTGGCGGTGGTCGTCTCGGATGCATCGGTGGCGGCGGACCTGCCGAGACGCGCCATTCGAATCGAAGCAGTCGGCACGCAGATCCTCGAACGTGTGTCTTGGGATCAGGGGACGCTCACCCACGAGCCACAAGTGCTCGGTCAGGCGGCACATCTGTGGACCCGGACGAGCCTGCGACCCGACGACGTGGACGTGGCGTTCCTCTACGACGGGTTCACCTTCAATGCGATCTCATGGCTCGAAGCGCTCGGCTTCTGTGGACTCGGCGAAGCGCAGGATTGGCTCGGCTCCGGCAAGCGGATAGCGCTCGACGGAGACCTTCCGCTCAACCCGCACGGCGGTCAGCTCTCCGAGGGGCGGACGCACGGATTCGGCTTCATCTACGAGGCGGTAACACAGCTCCGACGCGAAGCAGGCGACCGCCAGGTGCGTGACGCCACCACGGCGGTGGTGGCAACAGGCGGGGGTGTCCCGTCGGGGGTGCTCTTGTTGCGACGCGAAGGGGAATGACATGTCGACGGTTCGTAGTTTCGAGCAAAGGCGCAGGTAGAGTGCGGTGCCCAGGCGTGCCCGGACGGAAGGAGTCGGCGTGTCGCTAGCCATACCCGCCGAAGGCGACAAGCCGAACGGACCTCGGTCACGCAAGGGCGTCCAGACACGGGCCCGCCTCCTCGAGGCGGCCAAGGAGATCTTCGAAGAGACCGGGTTCCTCGATGCGCGGATCTCGGATATCGCTGAGCGTGCCGGGCTCTCTCACGGATCCTTCTACCACTACTTCGACTCGAAGGAAGAGATATTTCGCGAGATAGCGGCCGATGTCGACGAGAGGTTGAGCGCACCTCTGGTGACGGTGATCCTGGACCCGTCTTCGCGTGCCACCCCGCGCGACCGCATCCGCGAGGCGATGCGGCGCTACTTCGAGAGCTACCGCGAAGAGGCGAAGATCATCGGGGTGATAGAGCAGGTCTCAAGGTACGACAAACAGGTCGGGGCGCTCCGCCAGGCACGTCACCAGCACTACACCGAGCAGATGGCGATGTCGATCCAACAGCTCCAGAGACACGACATGGCGGATCCGGCACTCGATCCCGGGCTGGCCGCGGCAGCGCTGGGATCCATGACCGTCCGCTTTGCCGAATCATGGCTCGTGCAGGGGGCCGTGGACTGCAGCTTCGACGCAGCGGTAGAGCAGCTGACGACGCTCTTCGTGAACGCCATGAAAGCGAACGTCGAGTTCGAGGAGTCGCCCCGGCGCCCCAACGCGAAGTGAGCGATCTGCAGGTGAATGTGCTGCGCGGTCGGGCTGTCAGTCCGACGACGGCAGCGGCTTCGCACTCTTGAGCTCGAGGGGCTGGTCGCCGACCGACAGATTTCCGGCTCCCGGCTTTGTGCAGAGCACCTCCAAGGTCTCCTCCGCGTCCACGTAGCGCTTTCCGAGAGCCACCGAGCCCTCGAGTTCAGAGTCTTTGCCTGCGGAGCTCGCACCAGGTTGCGCTTCGACCAGAGCCACCCCACCACATCTCAGGTCCACGTCCCCTTCGGGCGCCTTGATGACGACGAGCTCGACCTCGCTCACAGCGCTTCGAAGCCGGATGCCGGGTTTCAACTGCAATGACCTGTCCTTCCCCGCTGTGCGACCACGTTCTGTCCTCGCCGCTCTTTTGCCACGTGGCCACGAGGCTCGCGACCGTCACAAGCTAGCCCGTGGCAGCAGGGGCGACGGATGCTTCCGGGAGTACGCGCACGGCAGAAGGGAGGTCGTGGACCAGGCGGACGCGCTGCTCGTAGAAACTCAGGAGGCCCCGTATGGCCTGACATTCGGGGATCGGTTCCTCGTAGCTCCATGCGACGTCCTCGACCGTCGCGTCCGCGACCACCGCGCTCCAATGCGAAGCGGTTCCCTTGTAGGGGCAGTACGTCGTCGTGGGACTGGGCACGAGCAGGTCCATACGCACGGCGCCCGGGGTGACGTACAGGCGAGGCTCCAACCCGGTCTCGTAGACCCCCACGGTCTCGGTGGTGTCCACCATTGCGGTGTCACCGATCTCCACCCTCAGCCTGCGCCTGGTACGCATGCAGTCGACCCGGTGATAGGGGTTTCGTGGGTGACCGAAGACGGGTTCGTCCTCCTCGTACCACTGGTCGACGGCATCCCATACCACCCTCACGAATCCCGGGGCTTCGGTTTCTTCCTCGCAGACCGTTCCGGCGACGTCCTCGACTGGGAAGGCGTATGTCGGAGGGATCCCCGGCCGGTGAACGAGCAAGGTGCGTTCGCTGTCGATCACCGTCCGCCCGCCGATCAAGCCGCGCACGCGTCTTTGGAACGGCTCGACGTAGACGATGTGGCTGGGCATCGGCACGCTGAAGTGCCCTGCCGGTCTGGGTCCGAGGGGGCCGCGCCCCGAGGTGAGACTCACAGCACCGCACATGTTACGGGCGGCGACACGTGATGGTATACAGACGCCGTGGTCAGCGTCGACGGAATGCTGCGAGCGCTCACTCTCGAGCCGCTCGGACCCGACCGCTACAGGGCCGAGAATGCCGACTTCGGGCCCGGCGTCGTCTTCGGCGGCCAGATCCTCGCCCAGTCGGTGCTGGCCGCTGCGGCAGGTCAGGACGGAAAGCTCGTGAAGACAGTGCACACCGTCTTCGCTCGCGGCGCTGCTCCCGACAGACCCTTGGAGATCACCGTCGACCCGATGCACTCGGGGCGGGCGTTCGCGAGCAGCACGGTGACCATGAGCCAAGGCGACCGACTTTGCGCGCGCTCAATCGTCTTGTTGAGTGCCGACGAGCCCGACTTCATCCGCCATGGTGAACCCGCCCCTGTGATGGAGCTTCCGAAGGAGGATCCCTCGATCGAGGAATCCTCAAACGCGTGGCAGGTCGAGATCGTGGGTGATGTCGACATCCACGATCCGGAGGTCGTGGGGCCACCTACTCTCGACGTCTGGACCCGCTTCGTCGGCCTGCCCGAAGACCCTTCGTTCGACCAGCCGCTTCTCGCGTTCGCGACCGACAGCTTCCTCATCGCGACGGCCATGCGGCCGCACGCAGGCGTAGGCCAGTCCCAGGCTCATCACACCTTGTCGACTGGGGTGATCAGCCATACCTTGACGTTCCACGAGCCCTTCTCGGCGCGTGATTGGCTGCTCATGTCTCACAGAAGTGTCTACGCGGGCCGGGGTCGTTGCTACGGGAGGGCCGATGTGTTCCGGCAAGATGGCGTTCTGGCCGCTTCGTTCGTGCAGGACGCGATGATCCGTCCTGCCGAGCCTTCTGCAGCCAACCCGAAGCTGTAGGCCTCGAAGTCGGCGAAGCTGGGCTGAGGTCAGTACCTCGCCGTCACGAGGGAGAAGGCGCCGGCCGCGGGGCGACGACGACCGAGGGCATCGACACACTCGCTCCGCGCTGTAGCAGCGCGTCGACGACGGAGACCAGCTCCTCGACTTCGAGCAGCGAGCCGCTCAAAAGGTTGCGGGAGACCCACATAGGAGCGAACTTCGCGGCGAGCTCGGGGTCCCATTCCTCGGGGAAACCCGACCGGGAGTCGCCTTCGCCGCCCCCGCAGTCTCCTACCACTAGGCGGGTGAAGTTCACGCCCGGATGCTCCGCCCGCCATGCCTCCACCAGCTTGTCCAAAGCCGCCTTGCTCACCGCGTATGCGCCCAGTCCGGGCCACGGGGGAGTGAGCGAAGCACTGACAGAAGAGAGGTATACGGCAGTTCCCTGAGTGGCCGTGAGGTGCGGCAATGCCGCGGCGGTGACGAGCGACGCCCCGATGACGTTGGTGTCGAACACGCGTCTCCACGTATCGACATCGGTGTCCGCAATCCCAACCAGCGGCCCGATCGCAGGCGCGTAGACGAGGGCGTCGAGACCCTCGAAGGCCGCGGCCGCCTCGGCGATGGCGGATTCGCAAGAGTCGAGTTCGGTGACGTCGCATTCGATCGCCAGTGTTCCGGGGCCCGCCTCCTTTGCGGCATCTTGCAGTCGTTCGAGGCGGCGAGCCAGGAGCGCCACGCTCGCGCCACGCTGAGCGAGTCCGGTCCCAATGCAACGGCCCAGTCCGCTCGAAGCACCGACAACGACGACTCGCAACATGCCGCGACCTCCCACTCGTCCTACTCGCTCTTCGGCTGTGGCCGCCAGAACGTGGCGAGCAGCCCGGCTGCGCCGAGCGCTCCTCCGCCTGCCGAGATGGCGAGGCCGGGCCAACCCCACAGCCGCTGGAGAAAAGACACGTGACCGTCGATGCTCCAGTTCCCGGGCCCGAGGGTTCCCACCACGATCGCTACCAGCGTCAAGGTGGCTACGTACTCCCAGCCCTCTCCGGGACGGAAGATGAAGAAGCCGTTCTTCAGATGGTTCGTGATCCAGGCGACGAGCATCGTGCCCACGATTCCTGCCGCGGCTATCGGAGTGATCAGGCCGATCGCCATGAGCACGGCGGCTCCGACCTCGGTGACAGAGGCCGTCCACGCATGGAGGATCCCGGGCTTCATGCCGAGGCTCTCGAACCAGCGCGCGGTGCCCGGGATCTTCCCGCCTCCGAAGATGTGGTTGATCCCATGCGCGAGAAACACGCCGGCCAGCCCGAGGCGCAGGATCAGCAGCGCCAGATCGACGGAGTGCTCGGTCAGGAGAAGCGCTGCTTCGTGCATCGAGAACACTTCACAACCTTTCGTCGGGTCCTCGTACGTTATCCGGCTGCATTCCCAGTCTCGCTGCGATTTTGTCGGAGGCCGGAGTGGATGCACCAGCGCCGTGAAACTGGCTGTGTTCGGTCATTTCCGCGCTCTCTGCAGCGGACCTGGACCGAACCCCGCCCATCCCGATGTGGGGTCGACGCGACCTCAGGGGCGAGAATTGGCTTTCCCGTTTTGGAAGTGGGCTTTCCCTTTTGCGAATATGGTCCTATTGTCAAACAGGGTGGGGGAGGACCGCCGTGCCGCAGCACGGTTCTTTGGGGAGGTCACAGGACGATGCTGCCTCGGCGCGCCCGCCACGACCAGTACGGCTCCCCTGCCAGGGAGCAGGGCCCAATCGGGATCGATCGCAAGCATCTGATCAACGAAGCGTTTTCCTTGGTAGGGGGGAGGAAGCTCTCCGACCGATGCCTGAACAGCCCGTTTACGACACCTCGGCAGGCAGGTGTTCCCGCTTCAGGCGCCCTCGAATCGAGAGCGGAGTAACCATTGCGAAGGGTTGCGGGCATCGCGCTACTGCTGGCGCTATCTCTAGTGGCGGCGGCCTGCGGCGCGCGCCTGAGCCCTGCCCAGATCGCCGCCTTGAACGCCACCGGCGGAGGTAGCTCGAGTCAGGGATCGACCTCAGGGGCCGCCGGATCTGCTTCTTCGGGGGCCGCCGGCTCGGGCGCCACTTCCCAGGCGTCCGGCGCCACCAGCTCGTCTGGATCTGGGGGGGCATCGGGCGGCTCCTCGACCCACCCAGCGGCGTCGAGCAGCTCGTCGGCGGCGACCTCGGGCCTGAGCGTCGACAACTCGGTGTGCAGCGGTCCGGCCAGCGGGCCCGGCATCACCTCCTCCCAGGTCGACCTGGGTACGGTGACTACGCTGACCGGTCCCGTCCCGGGCATCTTCCAGGACGTGGTCTACGGTGTGGACGCCTTTGCCGCCTACATGAACAGCCAAGGCGGCATCTGCGGACGCAAGCTTGTGTTCGACGTCGCCGACGACGACCTCGACGCTAGTCAGAACCAGACCGCCACCGCGTCGTTGGCCAACTCGGTGTTCGCCTTCGTCGGCTCCTTCTCCGGCGTGGACCAAGGCGGGGCGTCCGTCATCGCATCGGGCAACATCCCCTATGCCGCCGAAGCGATCAGCGAACAGGCTGAAAGCGACGCAACCAACTTCTCCCCGACGCCGGTGCCCTGCGGCCTGAACCTGGCCGGCTACCAGTACCTCGAGCAGAAGTACCCCAACGCAGCCCAACACATGGCCGTGCTGAGCCTCAACCAGCCGACGGACCTCTACGAGACGCAGTGCCAGCAAGCCGCGCTCGAATCCATCGGTTACAAGTTCGTCTACAGCGACGAGAACATCGCGCTCACCCAGACCGACTTCAGCAGCGACGCCCAGGCCATGAAATCGGCCGGCGCCGAGGGCCTTCTCTTCGTCGCCACCGCCTCGTACTACGCCGAGGTGGCCACCGCCATGCAGAACGCAGGTCTCACCTTGCAACTCCCCACGTGGGACGACAACGCCTACGACCCTGCGTTCGTTCCCCAGGCGGGAAGCGCCGCCAATGGGGCGACAATCGTCAGCCCTGTGCAGATGTACCAAGGGGAGGACGCCGGCTCGAACCCGACCATCGCCCTGCTCGACAAGTACTTCGAGGCGGTGTCGGGCGGGCCGCCGCCGAACGAGTACGGGTTGTGGGCATGGATGTCGGGCATGCTCTTCATCCAAGGGCTCAATGCCGGCGGTGGACTCACACGAGCAGATCTGCTCAAAGGACTGAGCACGGTCACGAGCTTCACCGCAGGCGGTATCCAGGGCCCAGCCAACCCGGCGGCAAAGAAGCCGCCGCTGTGCTGGGTCGTCATCAACATCGTGAACCAGAAGTTCGTGCGCAACTCCGGCGACCCGGCGAGCGGCATGAACTGTCCCAGCACACAGACCTACGACTACGTGACCAACGTGACGGAGCATTAGTAGGAGGCCTGGGGCGGCCATGGGGGAATTCATCGGCTTGAGCATCGCCGGGCTCGCCTTGGGATCGATCTACGCCATCGCCGCCTCGGGGCTGGTCGTGACCTACACCACGAGTGGCGTCTTCAACTTCGCCCACGGCGCTGTCGGGATGTTGATGGCGTTCGTCTACTGGCAGCTTCGGGTGCAGGACCACTGGGCCGCCCCTGCCGCCCTCGGCCTCACCTTGCTGATCATCGCCCCAGCCATCGGGCTGCTGCTCGAGCGGGGACTGATCAGCCGGATCAACGTGAACGACACGGGCACGATGCTCATCGTCACGGTGGCCGTGATGGTGGCGTTCATGGGCGTCGCCTACGTCATCTGGCCACCCGCCACCGGCCGCCTCCTGCCGCTGTTCTTCGGCCCCAACGGCCACCTCTCGATCGACGGGGAGCTCATCAGCTACGAGGAGCTGATCTCCATCGGGCTGGCGATCGCCACGGCGGTCGGGCTGCGCCTGTTCTTCCACCGCACCCGCACCGGCGTGGCCATGCGAGGCGTCGTCGACGACCGCCAGCTCATGGCCATGAACGGCCGCAACCCGCAGCTGCTCAACGCGCTGTCGTGGATGATCGGAGCGGGGCTGGGCGGCCTGGCCGGGATCCTCACCGCCTCGACCTACTCGCTCGACGTCGTCAACCTCACCCTGCTCATCTTGAACGCCTTCGCGGCGGCCATGCTCGGGCGACTGCGCAACCTGCCGCTCACCTTCGTCGGGGCCGTCGTCCTGGGCCTGGCCGACGCCTATGTGACCGGCTACGTGCACCTCACCGGCTGGCTGGTCGAGCTGGTGCCGGTGCTTCCCACACTGTTTCTCTTCATCGTCCTTTTGGCCCTGCCCTCTGTGCGCTTGCGGGCGGGCCGGGCGGCGGTGTCCAAGTCGATCCACGTTCCGAACGCCAGGGCCAGCCTGCGCAATGGAGTGGTCCTTGTGGCGATCGCCGCGATCGCGGCACCGTTCATCCACGGCATCGCCCTGGGCAACGTCAACGAGGGCGCGGCTCTCGGCATCGGGGCCCTGTCGATCGTGCTCCTTTCGGGCTACGGCGGCCAATTGTCCTTCGCCCAATACGCGTTCTTCGGCTTCGGCGCCTGGCTGTTCAGAGAGCTCGGCCACGGTGGCAATCCTCTCGGACTGTTGGTGGCGGCCGCGGCGGGTGCCGTGATCGGCGCCCTCATGGCGCTGCCGGCGCTTCGCCTGCGAGGCCTTGAGTTGGCGCTCTCCACCCTCGCCTTCGGCACGCTCGTCTGGTACATGTTCCTGTCGCAGCCACAGATCATCGGCGGTGGGGACGTGACCATTCCTCGGGTCCACCTGCCCGGGCTGTCGCTCGCCAACGACCGGGTGAACCTGGTGTTCCTGGCGGTGGTCTTCTCGCTTCTCTCGGCCGGCGTGCTCGCCGTCCGGCGCAGTCGCTTCGGTCGCATCCTGGTCGCCACCAAGGACAGCGAAACGGCCTGCGCCACATTGGGCCTCAACCTGCGGCTGTCCAAGGTGCTGCTGTTCGCATTGGCCGGCGCCATCGCCACCTTCGGCGGTGCCCTCTACGGGTCGACCCAGCAGATCGTGACCAACACCGACTTCGAGTACGTCTCGAGCCTCTTCATCGTGTTGATCGTCTACCTCTGGGGCATCTCCACACCTGGCGGGGCGCTGGCCGGTGGGATGTCCTTGGCGCTCGTTCCACTCGTCGAGGTCCACATCCCCGTCCGCTTCCAAGCCCTTAGCTACTTCCTCACCGGACTCGGGGCCCTGGCCATCTTGTCGCACCCCGAAGGCCTTATCCCGGTGATGAGCGAGCGGCTGCGCCAGCTCAATCCGCTTGCCCACTATCGATCCCGCCAACCCCGCCAGATCCGCATCGCCGACGATCAGTTACTGACAACAGTGGAGGTGAGTCGTGCCACTCCTGCAGACGCGTGACGTCACAGTTCGCTTCGGCGGCGTGACGGCGCTGGAGTCGGTCAGCTTGTCTGCCGAAGCAGGTGTCGTCACCGGCCTCATCGGTCCGAACGGGGCGGGCAAGACGACGCTGTTCAACGTGATCACCGGCTTGCAGGCACCGACCTCGGGTCGAGTCCTGATCGACGACGCGGACATCACCGACTACCCCGTCCACCGGCGTGCTCGCCTGGGCATGGCGCGCACGTTCCAGCGCCTCGAACTGTTCGGATCGCTGACCGTGCGGGAGAACATCCAAACGGCAGCCGAGATCCACCAACTCGGGCGGCGTGAACACACCGATGTCGGCCGGCTCACTGACTCCGTGCTCGATCGGGTGGGGCTGATCCGTTACGCCGACGCCGCGGCTCACACACTGCCGACTGGATTGGCCCGTCTGACCGAACTCGGTCGAGCCCTGGCCACCACGCCGCGTTTGCTGCTGCTCGACGAGCCGGGGTCCGGGCTCAACAGCACCGAGTCGGAGCAATTCGGCCGGCTGCTCGCCGACCTGGCAACAGAAGGAGTGGCCATCCTGCTCGTTGAACACGACATGGATCTGGTCATGCAGGCATGCGCCTACATCCACGTGCTCGATTTCGGCTTGCACCTCACCTCGGGCGCGCCGGACGAGGTGCGCGCTGACACCCAGGTTCAGCTGGCATATCTGGGCCAAGCCGAAGCCGTGTCCACGGAGATCGGATCATGACCGCGCCCGCCCTCCAGCTGATCGACGTGCACGCCGGCTACGGCGGCATCGAGGTGCTGCACGGCGTTGATCTCGTCGTTCCCGCTGGTTCCCTCGTCGCGCTGCTCGGCCCGAACGGCGCCGGCAAGACCACGACGTTGCAGGTGATCGACGGCCGACTGCTCCCTAGCGCAGGATGCGTGCACATCGGTGGGCGGCACACCAACGGAACACCTGCGCAGCGCCTGGCCAGGGCGGGGGTGTGCAGCGTCCCCGAGGGCCGAGGCATCTTCCCGAACCTCACCGTCGACGAGAACCTCCTCATGGTCACGCAGCTCCACGAGGGTCTGGCCTCATCGGAGGTGCGAGAGAGGACGTTCGCCCGGTTCCCACATCTCGCCAAGCGGCGGAGGCTCCTCGCCGGCAGCCTGTCCGGTGGCGAGCAGCAGATGCTCGCGATGGCGCGGGCGATCGTCACCGATCCCGCGCTCCTGCTCGTCGACGAGCCTTCCATGGGCTTGGCGCCCATCGTCGTGGACGCCATCTACGACGTACTCGGACAGCTCACCGCCGAGGGAATGACCGTGCTCCTCGTCGAGCAGTTTGCCCGCAAGGCGTTGTCCATAGCCGACTTCGCGGCGGTGATGACCAACGGCCGGATCTCCGCCTTCTGCGAGCCGGCTGATCTCGAAGACGTCGCCGGTGCTTATCTGGGGGTCTCCGCATGAAGCGCCGCATCACCCGTCTGGCCTCGGCCCTCGCTGTCGCCTCGGCAGGTGTGGCCGTGGGGATCACCTTCGGCGCACCCGCCGCCCACGCCGATACGAGCCTGCTGGCGTGGACCACCCAGGCAGATGCCAACACGTTCGACCTCGTCGTCGACAACGCCAACGGGCTCGATGGTGCCCACCCGCTGACGGAGCTCGACCTGCCCGAGGACTCCTCCAACTTCGAGACCGGGCCCCTCGGCTACTCGCTGGCGTCGATCCTGTGGCCGGGGGCCGTGCTCGGCAACCTGGGATCTGTGGCCGGCGAGGCAGGGCTGCCGAGCCAGGTGGCCTCGGAGCTACCCAACGACTCGCTCAAGGCGGAGTCCTACTATCCAGCCGGTCCCAAGTCGGCCACCTACCCACCGGGCGCGGCGTCGACCGGCCTCGTCGAGATGTCCTCGTACGCCGACAGCACCCAGTCGTGGGCGAAGGCCGGGCTTTCCGATGTGTCGGTGCCCAGCTTGTTCGACCTGCAGGCCGTGCAGGGGAGCACTACGGCGACGGCTACCTCCGCGGCCGAGTCGACGGCGTCGGGCACGTTTCACTCGGTCAGCCTTTTGGGCGGTCTCATCCAGATCGGCGCCACCTCGTCGACGGCCTCGGCCAAGAGTGACGGCACGACCCCGAGCGGCTCGTCGAACACCGACATCGGTGCCATCACCATCGATGGCCAAAAGGTCAGTGTGGGAAGTGGCGGCTTGGTCGTGGGCCCGGCCAGCGGGGCCCTGTCGGGGGCACTCGGAATAGGGACCTCGGTCATCAACGAGCTGGTGTCGGTGCTCAACCTGAAGATGGCCCTCCTGCCGCAGACCAAGACGAATCAGGGAGCGGCGGAGACGATCACTTCAGGGGGCTTGTCGGTCAGCTTCTCGCTTCCGTCGAACTTGAGCCTCAGCCTCGATTGCAACTCCCTTGGTTCCGAGTTCGCGCAGCTCAACATCCTGTGTCAAGCCCCCAACGAGCTCGAAGGACTCAACTTCACCTTCACCCTCGGCCGGGTCACCGCCAGCGCCTTGGCGACGCCACCCTTCTCCGTGGCGCTGCCTATGGGCCTCGGCTCGTTGCCGATTCCCACGAGCCCGGCTGGAGCTGGCCTTGCGACTGGCGTCAGCGGCAGCCCGTTCTCGGGGACCGAGCCGGGCTCGACGATCACGCCCACAGCCGCCGCCGCCCCGGCGCGCAGGTCCGCTGGCCTGCTGCCGGTATCGCTGTCCTCGCCGGTGGGTGCAGACTTGCTCGCCGTCCTCCTAGCGGTGGCGATCGCCTTCGGTCTCGGGCTGCGACGTTTGGCCACCGGAATGGCGCTCGCAAAACCCGACGACAGCTGTCCATTGGAGGAGAGAAGATGACTGCCATCGCACAGCCGTCACGCACCACTGCGGCGCGCAACCGACAGCGCGCTCTCGTCGAGGCCATCTCCTCTATGCGGGGTCGCCTCGCCAAGGTCACCTTGGAGGGGCTCTGCCTCACGGTAGGCGCGCTGTGCCTGCCCATCGGGGTCGTCACGATCATTCTCGGCTGGTACGGCGCCGCCCACACCGGCCACGTCTACGAGCAGAACGACTATCTCATCTCGGGCGGCCTACTCGGCCTCGGCATCATCTTCATCGGCGGGTTCCTGTACTTCGGATATTGGATGATCCGCCAGATCCGAGCCACCGAGACCACTGGTCAGCAGATGCTGCGGGCGCTCGAGCGTCTGCAGGGCAAGACCGGCGGAGACGTATCGGCTGGGGTCGGGTCTGGAACCCGGGCCGCGGGTGAGGTCCTCGTGGTCACCGAGCACGGCAGCATGCTGCATCGGCCCACCTGCCCCGCCGTGGCGGAGCGCAGCGTTTGGATCGTCGACGCCACGCAGGCGGCCAACTACCAGCCGTGCGAGGTGTGCCAGCCCTATAACTGATGGCGCGCTGATCGCGGCGCGTCCGCGCCGCCGTCAGCCGGGGATGCGCGAGGGTTCGGCAAAGGCCAGCAGTGTTCCCCGGTCTCACGCAGACTTCTGCGCGGGCGACCGACAACGTGGTCGTTCGTCAGCTCGAGGGCAAGCTGGACACGAGGTTCATGACGCTCACGGGTTCGGTGCCTTCTTTCTTGAGCCGGGTCGAGGACCGGTACCCCAGGTCCACGTCCGAGGCCTGGGCACGCAGGGCTCCGACCGTGGACTGCTCCTTCGGGATGTGCCGGAAGGCGTCGAAGGAGAAGATGCGGAGCGCGTTCTCGTGGGTGATCTTCGCTTTGTCTTCGGGGGAGACGCCCTCGAGGTATCCGGCGAGCGTTTCCGGGGCCATGGGCCAGGTGGAGTCGGAATGCGGGTAGTCACATTCCCACGTCACCATGTCCACATTGAGGCGGTCGCGCGAGGCGATACCGAAGGCGTCGTCGATGAAGCAGGTGACAATCCTCTCCAGGAAGACCTCGCTCGGGAGCTTGTCGCCGAAGTTCTGATGGGTCCACGCACGGTGCATCTTGTAGACGCGGTCGATCCGCTCGAGGAAGTAAGGGATCCATCCGATGCCGCCCTCGCTCAAGGCGAAGGTGAGATCGGGAAACTTGCGCAACAGGGGTGACCACACGAGGTCGGCCGCCGCCTGCACGATGTTGATCGGCTGCAGCGTGATCAGGGTGTCGACGGGTGCCTCGATGGAGGTGATCACGACCTGCGACGAGGACCCGATGTGCAGGCATACGACCGTGTTCTCCTCGCTGCACGCCCTCCAGAACGGGTCCCAATGCTCGTTGTGGATCGATGGGTAGCCGAGCTTCTCGGGATTTTCCGAGAAGGTCACGGCATGACAACCCTTGTTTGCGACGCGGCGGACTTCCGCTGCCATGGCGTCGATGTCCCAGATGGGCGGGATCGCAAGCGGGATCATGCGACCTGGATACGTGCCGCACCACTCGTCGACGTGCCAGTCGTTGTATGCCCGCAATACCGCCAGACCCAGGTCCTTGTCGGTGGCGCGGGCGAAGAATTGCCCGCAGAACTGGGGATAGGAAGGGAAATTCATCGAGGCGAGCACGCCGTTTGCGTTCATGTCACGGATCCGCTCGTGGATGTCGAAGCAGCCGGGCCGTATCTCGCTGAAGCGCGTCGGCTCCACGCCGTACTCATCCGGTGGCCTACCGGCCACGGCGTTCAGTCCGACGTTGGTCGCCTCCTGTCCCTCGAAGACCCAGGCGTCGGTGCCGTCGGGCTTTGTGATGACCTTCGGGGCCTGATCTCTGTACCTGGCCGGGATGTGGCGGTCGAACATATCGGGGGGTTCCACGACATGGTCGTCGACCGACACGAGGATCAGATCGTCGACCTTCATTGTGCACTCCTGACCGTGTGCGTGATCAATCGAAGAGCACCGGAATGGCCGTCGGGGAGCGGAATACCTGTCCCCGGATGTGGGGGTCATCGGCCTGCGGATCGAGCCGCAGGTTGGGCAACCGGTCGAGGAGCAGGTTCAGCGCTACGCGCATCTCCATCCGGGCCAGGTGCATCCCGAGGCACACATGCGGCCCGTGACCGAAAGAGATGTGAGGCTTGGGGTCGTCGCGACCGATGTCGAAGCGGTCGGGGTCGGCGTGTCGAGTTTCCTCCCGGTTGGCGGCAGCCAGCATGAGCATGACGGTCGACCCCGACGGAATGGGAACGCCGTCGATCTCGGTGTCCCTGGTGGCCAACCGGGTGATGTTGAGCAGAGGGGTCTCGAAGCGCAGCGACTCTTCGATGGCCTGCGCGACCAAGCCGCGATCCGAGCGCACTGCGTCTAGCTGGCCGGGGTCCGACAGGAGGGTGAACAGGAGGTTCCCGGTCGACCGGTACGTCGTCTCCACGCCCGCGGGCAGGAGCAGGCGAACGAACGAGAAGATCTCCTCGTCGCTGAGCCGCTCGCCGTCGAGCTCGACATTGGCGAGGTCGCTGATGAGGTCCTGACGCGGCTCGCGCCGGCGGTCCTCGAGAATGTCGGCTACGTATGCCTTCACCTCTTGGGAAGCGGCTATGGCCTCCTCCTGCTTGCTCAGGAAGCTGAGGATGGCGATCGACCAACGCTGGAACTGACGGTAGTCATCGCGGGGCAATCCCAGGATCCCCGCGATGATTTTCGTCGGGTAGGGGAAGGTGAACTCCCGGACCAGCTCGGCGCCGCCCCGACCGGCGAAGGCGTCGATGAGCTCGTTCGCGACTCCATCGGCAAGCTCGCTCTCCCATTGGGCCATGACCTTCGGGCGGAAGGCGGTGGACACGAGTGCCCGGTAGCGGCGGTGTCGGGGACCGTCCATCCCCAACATGATGTGCTCGCCCATCACCGGGCCCATGATCAGATCGATGATGTGGCCCGAGGAGAACGTCTCCGAGTCACGCAGCACCAGGGACACGTCGTCGTAGCGGTAGACGAAGAACACGGGGGCTGATTCCTCGTGCGGCATGAGCGACGAGTCGAGGCGCTGGATGGGGTGCTCCTGACGCGCCGTCGCCAGTTCCGGATACGGGTCACGTGTGTCCCCGGCGACGGCGTCGTCGAAGAGACCGAATTCCTCGCCCTCGTCGTCGCCGACATGGCGGTCGACGTCTGCGCCCGCTGCGCCTTGCTCCAGCGACGATTCCACGTACCCTCCCGAGCGTCAGCCTGGTGTAACCAAATATTCGTTCACACGCCAAGGTACTGGGCTAGCCTCGGCTTCGTCAATCGAGGACGGTGGTTCCGGCTGCCTGAACACCTCGCCTGACGGCCCGAGAGTGATCTAGACCAACCTGGGCCCTGGCTCCTTTCGGGGCAGTGGGAGGAGGACCGATGAATCTCCGCGTTGACCTCGGCGGACGGCGCGTTCTCGTCACCGGTGCGTCGAGCGGCATCGGAGCCGCCGCCTGCCGGTCGATCGTGGCGGCCGGTGGCTCGGTGGCAATGCTCGCGCGCCGCAAGGACCGTCTCGAGGAGCTGCGCGCCGAGCTGGGCGAGCGAGCGGTTGCGGTACCGTGCGATGTCACCGACCTCCAGGCGCTGCAAGGCGCGGTGGAAGAGGCGGCCCGGTCGCTGACGGGGCTCGACGGTGTCGTCACCGTGGCCGGCAGGTCGATGGTCGGCACCATCGCCTCCGGCACTCCCGAGCGCTGGCAGGAACTGATCAATCTCAACCTCGTCGGCCCCTTGGCCACGATCCGCTATGCGATCGACCACTTCCCCACAGGTGGGAGGCGCGACATCGTGATTGTCGGCTCCACTGGAGCTATCACGCCCATGGTCGGCGTAGGAATCTACGCAGCCAGCAAGCGGGGCCTTCGCGCCGCCTCCGACGCATTGCGCCTGGAGCTCGCCCACTCCGACATCAATGTGAGCTGTGTGATGCCGGGCATGTTCGACACCGAGGGCCTCACCATCGAAGGCATGGTCTTCGACGGTGAGATCCCACCCTCCGACATTCCGTATTTCGCCGGCGACGGGGGACCGGGGGCGGCGGCGGACCTGGCCGATGCCATCACCTTCGTGATCAGCCGCCCCGAGGGCTTCTGCATCAACGAGCTAGTGGCGCGGCCTACCGGGCAGCTCAATCCCTGAACTCGGCATGATCGACTTCAGCGAACAGGTCGTCGTAGTCACCGGAGCCGGCCGTGGCCTCGGGCGTCTCTACGCACTCGACCTAGCCCGGCGTGGTGCCTCTGTAGTCGTGAACGACGTCGGCGGCACTATGCAAGGCCACGGATCGGACGCGAGCGTCGCCGAGCAGGTTGTGAAGGAGATCGAGAGCCACGGCGGCGCGGCTGTCGCCTCTTCCGACTCGGTGGCGACTCCCGAGGGCGGAGAGACGATTGTACAAACGGCGGTCGAGACCTTCGGCCGGCTCGACGCCGTCGTCAGCAATGCCGGGATCTTCGACACCCATCCCTTCGACGAGCTGCCCGTCGAGGACTGGCGCCGGATGCTGAACGTCCACCTCGATGGGAGCTTCTTCCTGAGCCAGCCGGCGTACAGGGTAATGAAGAAACAAGGCGGCGGTCGCTTCGTGTTCATCACCTCCTCCGCTGGTCTCTTCGGCCAGCCCAACTCGGCGCACTACGCGGCGGCCAAGGCAGGGATCGTCGGGCTGGCAAACGTGATCGCCATCGACGGGGCGCCGCATGGGATCCTGGCCAACACCGTGTTCCCCTTCGGCTACTCCCGGATGGTCACCGAGACCGTGGGCGACCGCGACGAGCTCGGTGACGAGGTGCCATTCCTGCGGGCGATCGAGCCGGAGCTGGTGGTGCCGATGGTGGTGTTTCTGGCCAGCAGAGCGTGCACGTTCACGCATCAGAACTTCTCCGCCTGCGCCGGTCGCTTCGCCCGTGTGTTCGTCGGGCTGGGTGAGGGCTGGGTCGCCTCCGGTGGGCCGCCCACGGCCGAGGACATCGACGCCCATTTGACCGAGATCGCCGCCACCGAGCCCTTCACGGTTCCGGACTCGATCTTCGACGAGGTTGCCCAGATCTGCACCCGCCTTGGCATCGCGTTGTGAGGACAACTCGTGTCGCGCTCCAAGCCCGAGGTCAGTCGACAGGCCAAGCGACCGACTTGACCTCGAGGTACTGCTCGAAGCCGGCGACGCCGTTCTGGCGCCCGATCCCGCTTTCCTTGTAGCCGCCGAAGGGAACGTCGGCGAAGTAGGGAGCGCCGCCGTTGAGCCCGATGAACCCGGCGCGTAACCGGCGAGCCAAGTCGATGGAGTGCTCGAGGGATCCCGACATCACATTGCCCGCCAGACCGTAGGGGCTGTCGTTTGCGATACGAATTGCTTCTTCCTCGTCTTCGAAGGGGATGACGACGAGCACCGGGCCGAAGATCTCCTCGCGGGCGATGGTCATGGAGTTCTCGACGTCGACGAAAAGGGTGGGCCTCACGTAGTAGCCCTTGTCGAGGCCCTCGGGTGTGCCGGTGCCGCCCACGAGGAGCGTGGCACCCTCGTCGATGCCGTTCTGGATGTAGCCCTGGATCCGCTCGCGCTGCTTGGCCGAGATCACCGGGCCGCAGAGCACGTCCGGCTGCTGGGGGTCCCCGGGGACGACCGTCTGATAGACCCCCTTGAGGATCTCGACGCCCTCGTCGTAGCGCGAGCGCGGCAGGAGCATGCGCGTGGGCGTGGCGCATCCCTGGCCCGCGTGGAAACAGGGCGCGATGCCGATCAAGCACGAAAGCTGCAGGTCGGCATCCTCGAGGACGATGGTGGCCGATTTGCCGCCGAGCTCCAGGAACAGTCGCTTCATCGTTGCCGCGCCCTTCTCCATGATCCGCTTGCCCACTGCAGTGGAGCCGGTGAAGGAGATGAGATCGACCTTGGGGGACAAGGTGAGCTCTTCGCCCACCAGATGATCGGAGGCGGTCACGACGTTGACGACCCCGGGCGGGATGTCGGTTCGCTCGGCGATCAGCCTTCCCAGTCGGGTCGCGTTGAAGGGCGTGTCCGGTGCGGGCTTGAGAACGACGGTGTTGCCGGTGGCGAGCGCCTGCCCGAGCTTGTGGATCGTCACCTCGAAGGGATAATTCCACGGGACGATCGCCCCAACGACTCCTACTGGCTCGCGCCAGACCCGTCTGGCGGTCATCTGGTTTGTGAGCTCGGACAGCTGGTCGCCCAGGTCCATCTCCCAGGGGTACTCGTCGATCAGCTTGGCCGGGTGGGTCAATCCGCCGGCCAGCGGCGCATCGAGCTGCGGGCCGTGTGTCACCATGCGCGGGCACCCGACCTCGAGGATCAGCTCCTCACGCAGCTCCTCTCGCTCCGACTCGAGTGCCTGTTGGAACTGCTCCAGGCAGCGCTTGCGGAAGGTGCGATCGACAGCCCAATCGGTTTCGTCGAACGCGCGCCTGGCGGCGTCGATGGCACGATGCATGTCTGCCTTGGATGCGTCCGCGACTTCGCCGAGTACCTCTTCGGTGGCCGGGTTGACGTTCGAGAACGTTCCCGCCTCGCCGTCGACGAGCTTCCCGTCGATCAGCATCCTCGGCTCGAAACGTACCTTCATGTCTGTCATGTGATCGCTCCTCTTCGGCTTTGTGTCATGTGCTCTTGGGACTGCAGCGTCCACTGCTTGTTGCACTCACCTGTGGCCGGCCGGACTGTCCGGTCTCCCAGCGGTCCCAGATGCCGGCCGAGTACGGACCGGGCTGGCCCGCCTTGGCGTAGAAGCCCTGTGGGTCGTAAACCTTGGCCTCTGGATAGGGGAACGGGCAGGCGACTGACGTGGCGGCGCCACTTCCCCGGATGATGGCGAAGCCGCCCCCGTAGAGGAATAGATAGGCCCCGTTTATGAGAACGAACATCACCGCAAAAGTGCCGAGGGCCGGACGGCTCCGCAAGGCGCGGATCCGGATGCGCTGGGCCAGCTTCTCCGCCACCGTGCGCCCGGTGTCGTCCCGGTAGAGCAGCACGCCGGCCGGGATCATCACGGTGGTGACGAGGGATGATTCCCACAGCAGCGGGAACTGGTAGGTGTGGCCGGTGAAGACCGACCCCCACGGGATCACCTGAGAGTAGATGTACATCCCTGTGCGCACCAGGATGATCTCCTGGATGGCGTCATAGACGAAGCCGACGACGTAGATCAGGGCGGCCAGGCTGATCAGGGGATGCCGCCAGACGAAGGAGTCGACAGGGCGCCGTCTCTGGATGCGCCGGAGAATCCACACGGCCGGGAAGAACGGCGCAAGGTAGAACATGACGTAGCCGACGACGACGAACGGTTCGACCGTCGGCGACAGCGACACGAGTGGCCACGTTTCGGGCCAGTGCCAAAGCTGCGGGTTGTAAACCGCGTAAGGGGCCCAATTCATTATCGGGTCCTGCCAGACGATGGCGGTGCAGCAGATGGCCATGAGCAGGATCGGATGCTTCGGATGGCGCCGCCACATGATCACGAAGGTGCAGGCGATCAGCACCATGGCCATGATCGTCCCGGCCTGTTCCGCCGCCAGCCAATGGGTCCAACCGAAGAGCGGCGCCACGGGACGGGGAGCTCCATGCACGGCAGGGTTGGCGATCCGCGCAGCCACTGCTCCGCGCCGCGCATTGTGGGCGACGAAGATGAATGCCAACGCCGCCGCGCACGCGAGAAGAGACCACCCGACGACCGTCTTGCCGGATGTCGGCGAACGTTCGATCTTAGGCAGCTCGGGCGCGAGCCGACGGGTTGAGGTGTCGACGGCCGCGCTCATTCTTCCCCGAACCGTGCAACAAAGCGCGCCTTGCCGAACTCCGGTTCGAGCTGGCGGGCCACCAGATACCCGGCACCCACCCAACCCCGGTGAGTCCAGTTGCCGAACGAGAGACGGGTCCCCGGTGCGCCCGATGCCGCCGGCAACATCTTCACGCGCTCGAGCGCCTCTTTCACGCCCCGGGGCGTAAGAGGATGAGCATCGGCAAAAGCGTGGAGAAGCACCGTGGCGAGGTCGCGGTTGACGACAGGGACGCAGTACTCCGGCCGGCGTCCGTACGCCTCCTCGTATTCGTCAAGGAAGTGCTGGCCGACTCGGTTCGACTCGTCGTACTGATCCAACCCGGTCCACCCGAAGATGGCATCCCACATGATCTGGTGGATCCAGGCATTCTGGAACGCCGTGCCGAGGAACCTGGGCGGGTCCCAGCCGAGCTCTCCCAACACTCGGTTGACGTTGAGCAATCCAAAGCCGAAGCCACAGTGGACGAAGGCGGACACCTTGGCCTGCTTGAGGGCGCTGACGTGGGCGGTGATGTCCTGCGCCGTCTGCGGGATCCACTCCTCCACGGCGATGCGGATTCCGCGCGCCGCAGCGGCCTTGCGGAAATTGCGTATGTAGGACTCACCGACCAATGACTGCTCGATCAGAGCACCGACTTCCGTATGCCCGCCCTTGGCCAAGAGATCTGCCCAGAAGATGGGCTCGTCGGTCATCGATCCCATCGACAACGAGAACGTCCACTCCCCGAGCCACTCCTCACTGCCGGTGACGCTGATGGCCGGGACGTGAAAACGCTCCTCGATCTCCTCGCGCGTCGGCACGCAATTGTCGGTGATGGCGGGCCCGAACACAGCCAGGCATCCCTCGTCGACGAGCTCGCCGTAGGCGTCGATGACGGCCTTGATCGTGCCTTTCGGCAGGCCCTCGACCTCCCGGAAGACGATCTGCACGGGACGGTCGATCATCCCCCGCTCGACACCCTGGCGGAACACCAGCTCGAACGGACGAATCAGGTCCAGGCGGGATTCCTCGGGATACCCGTCGGGAAGCTTGAAGTCGAACAGGTACCCGAGCTTGATCGGCTCGGCGCTGCTCTCGTAGGACACGGCCCTCCCCTCGGGGCAGCGACCGGCCGCCGCCCGGCCCCCATAACCTGATATTTGTTCCGACGCTAACGAGCCCAGGTGAGCCCGTCAATCGGAGCCGGAGTCGCCAGTCAGGTAGGCGTCGATCATCTCGAACAGCCCGGCTGTCACGAGTGGATCGTCGCTGAGCGGACCGGCCACTGCGGCACGGGCGGCTTGACGCAGGTCGAGGCCCTCGGCCACCAGTTGCCCGGCGGATACGAGAACTCTGGTGGAAGCCACCTCGCGCAGTCCAGCGGTCTCGAGCCGGCGGATGGCCTGGCCGAGCTGCACGAGCGACGCCGCTGTCTGGTGGTCGACGCCGGCTTCGTGGGCGACGACCTTCTCTTCGATGTCGGCCGGCGCAAAGTCGAGCTCGATGGCGACCAGGCGTTGGCGGGTCGAGTCCTTCAGATCCTTCAGCACGCTCTGGTACCCCGGGTTGTAAGAGACGACCAGGCAGAACTCGGGGGCCGCCTCGAGTGTCACCCCGAGGCGATCGATCGGCATCTGGCGACGATGGTCGGCCAAAGGATGCAGCACGACAGTCGTGTCCTGACGGGCCTCGACGATCTCGTCGAGATAGCAGATGGCGCCCTCACGGACCGCACGGGTCAGCGGGCCGTCCACCCACGCCGTATCGCCGCCTTGGATGAGGAACCGTCCAACGAGGTCCGCCGTCGTCAGGTCGTCGTGGCAGGCGACCGTGATCAGTGGCCGCTCCAGATCGAAGGCCATGGCTTCGACGAAACGCGTCTTCCCACAACCAGTCGGCCCCTTCAGGAGGAGAGCCAGCCCCTGGCGATACGCCGCCTTGAACACCTGCTCTTCACTCCCGACAGGAACGTAGTACGGCCGTGTGCCTCGGCTCATTCGGTTCTCCTCTCGACGCCGAGGCGCGTTCTCGTCCGCTCACGCCGCTGGGACAGCCTCCGCTGGAGCTCGGCCGAGCGGAGGGCTGAACGGAACAGAGGGCTCACGATCGTCGGGAGCTGCTCAACCCGGGGAATGGCGGCGTGGGCTGCGGTGCCGAAGACTCGCCGCAGGGCGCCCGCATCGGTGCGTGCCCCGATGCTGAGACACACGCATCCGATCCCCCTGCGCCGAGCCTCGGCCAACGCTCGACGGGCATCTGCTTCGCCGTAGGAGCGCTCGTATCCGTGGTCGTAGGCCAAACCGTCGGAGAGCACCACGAGCAGCCGCCTCGTCGTGCCCGCGTCGCGCTCGAGAACGGCAGTGCCGTGGCGAATGGCCGCCCCCAGGCGCGTGTAGGCGCCCGGCACGAGTCCGCCGAGACGCTGCATCACCAGGGCGCCGGGGTCCTCTCCGAACCGCATGACGGGCACGATGTGGACGGCTGACCTGCCTTGCGACCGGAAGCCGTAGAGGGCGACCCGATCGCCCAGCTCGTGCAGGCCCACGGCGAGCGCTTCGGCAGCGGCGCGCTGGTGCTCGTGCACCGGCACGCCGGTGGCACTCGGCTCGCCGGCCGAGCCGGAGACGTCGAGCAACAGCAGCACGGAGAGATCGCGACGGCATCTCAGCGTGTCGATGTAGACGGCTTCGTCGGGCACCGACCCGGCCCGCAACTGCACCTGGGATTCGACCGCCGCGTCGACGTCGACGTCGTCGCCTTGTCGCTGCCGATGGCGGCGCTGGAACTCCATTCCCAGACGCCCCAACGCTCGGCGAAGGCCGTGGGTGTCGACCAGCCGGAGCGGCGCAAGCTCCGAGACAGGTGGGTCGATCTCCTCCACCGTGCACCAGTCGAGCTTGTACCGCCTCTTGTTGAGGTCCCACTCGGGGTAGGTGGTGGTCCACGACTGCTCGATCGCCGCGGTCCCCCGAGGAGCGGGCGCCGCGGTCGTAGAGAGCCACCGGGTGCTCGACGACGGTCTGGGCACCGGGGCCCAGTGCGTCGGCGCATCTGCGCCGGGAGGACCGCCCCCTTCGGAGCGCGCATCGCCGAAGAGCCTCTTGATCAGCCTGCCGATGGCCCCCCCGCCTCCAACCGGGCTCGAGAGGATGTCCACGCCAGGAGCGTCGTCCTCCTCGCCGCGGTCGAGCTCGTGGAGATGCACTCGGTCGTCACTCCGGGGTGCATGCCGGTGGTCGGCTTCGCCCTCCCCGGGAGCGAGCGCCGACGACGGCACCATACGGCGCGGCACGATGATCCCGAAGATCTCCGGCGGCTCTTCCAGGGGCTCCCGGCTGCCGGCGATGTCGAGCGACTCCACCGGTGATGTCGTGCGCAGCGCCGCTGTGCGGTCGATCACGGGGCGCACCGACGTCGGCAGTAGATGCTCATGCGTGCTCAGGGCGCGCTGGCCCTCCACAGCCAGGTACCGGCGCGCCAGCGCCGGACGGTGGCCCAGCGCGGCCAGGACAGCCGTGTCCAGACTCCCGGCTCCAATGAGCGAGGACTGGACGGCGAGCATTGCGAGTTGGTGACTCGAATCGGCGTTCGAGTCGATGAAGATGGTCACGCCGTCGGTCCACGCGAGCTCGCCGGCCCCGGCCGGCGCCACCTCGACCCCTTGTCCGGCGATGGCAGAGGCCAGAAGCCGGTACCGCACGATCCCCCTCGGGCCTTCCCGGTCACCTTCACTGAGCGACGGTGCCGATCCCGTCAACAGGGACAGAGCCCCGCGACCCTCCCTGAGTGGCGCGTGCCTACGCATGGCGAGCCGTCACGTCATGCCCGCCGGCGGGCCATGGCACCACGCAGGACGGTGTCCCTGGCCAGGGCTCGAGCGGCGCGGGTTCCGGCGGCGCGCACGATGGTCGGAGGGAAGGCGATCACTTCCTGTACGCCGCGGGCTCGAATCTCTGCGTTCCCGCCTTCGATGTGGATCTCGCCGGCCTTGTCGCCCTCTGCCAGCAGCGCCTTGATCTGGCGGAGGTACCACGCGACGGACAAGCCCAGGTTGGGCGTGCTCGGTGGCGACTGCCGGAGCCAGGCGAGCTGGATCCTGAACTCGTCGCTGAAGCGGTCGATCACATGGATGTTGGCCCACATGAGGGCGTCGATCTTCTCGAGCGGGGTCGACGCCGTACTCAGCGCGGCTTCCCAGGCCATCTTCACCTTGTCGGTGTACGACCGCATGATCGAGATCAGAAGCTCGTCTTTGGACCTGAACGACCGGTAGACGGTACCCGTGCTGACGCCCGCTGCCGCGGCGATATCCCTCATGGTGGTCGCTTCGTAGCCCCGGCGACCGAACTCCTTGCGGGCAACGGCTCGAAGGTGCGTGGTCCGGCCGTTGTCGTCCTCAGATTCGTCCTCCCAGGTGGCGACGACCTTTTCCACGGCCTGGGTGGCGTGCGAGCGGTCGAGGGTGGCGTTCGACGGCGTGCGGGGGGAGATCCCGTCCAGCAGGAGGCGGAGCCTGACCTCCGGGACCAGGTCTGCGCCTGGGGCCATGTGCGACACGCCCACGCCGACGTGCAGCATGCTCTGGCAGAGGCGGTCGCTCAGGAGCGTCAGGTCGATGCCCGGACGGATCGCTCCTGACGCTCGGCCTTCTCGGAGAAGCTCGAGCATGGCGCCCTCGATGGCGGTCGACGCTGTGCTCGCCAGCAGCGCCAATTCGTCTCCGAGCACCGAGGGAGGTTCGTACAGACTGAGGAGCAGGGCCGCACGATGCCGTACGCCGCAGGCGGCGATCGCTCGCCCGAACTCGATGATTCGCTCTTCGACCGGTTGGGACGTCGGGTGCTGCAGGTCTCGGAGTGCTCCATGCGCAATCCGATCGAGCTCGTCGCGGTAGCGCCGGACCAGCTCCACGATGATCGCTTCCTTCGAATCGAAGTGGTGGTAGAGGCTCCCCGGGAGGATGCCGCAGGCATCGGCGATCTCTTGAAGCGAGGCACGGAGCCCTTCCGACGCGAACAGGGTGGCGGCGGTCTCGAGAATCTCGGTTCTGCGGGCGCCGTCGGTCGGCATAGATGGAAATCGTAGTAAACCGGCTCGCCTGCTTGCGGACCAATCGTTAGGTTCGGTATCTTCGGGCCTCCGTCGCCGCAAGGGGTGAGGACGATACCGGTCAAAGGCGAGACGGCACGGTCTGCTCAAATAAGGTCTCGATGTCCGGACGCCAGGTGTCCCCGCGATGGGGCTCGAGGCGTGAACCGTCACGGTCGATGACAAAGGAGCCGGTTTATGGCTGATTACAAGTTTCTTCTTTACGAGACGTTCGACTCGGGGAAGATCGCCCGGATCATGCTGAACCGCCCCGATGCCCGCAACGCCCAGAACCGTGGACTGCTGGTGGAGTTGAACGAGGCCTTTCTGCGCGCCGAGGCCGACGACGAGGTGAGAGTTGTGATCCTCGGAGGCACGGGCCCGATGTTCTCCTCCGGCCACGATCTCGGCTCCAAGGTCTCGATGGAGGAGTTCAAGCCTGGCCCAGGCCAGCACCCGACCCGGAGCATCAACGGGGGCACCCGCAAGGCGGCGGAGAGCCTCATGCTCCAGGAGTGGCACTACTTCTACGACAACAATCGTCGCTGGCGGAACCTGCGCAAGATCACGATCGGTCAGGCGCACGGTGATGTCTACGCCGCGGGCCTCATGCTGCTGTGGGCGTGCGACCTCATCGTGTGTGCCGAGGGAACTCGCTTCGCGGACGTGGTCGGCACGCGGCTCGGCATGTGCGGCGTCGAGTACTTCGGCCACCCTTGGGAGTTCGGTCCTCGTAAGGCAAAGGAGTTGCTCCTCACGGGCGACTCGGTCGATGCCGACGAAGCTCACGATCTCGGGATGGTGAGCAAGGTCTTTCCCGCTGACGAGCTCGGTGAGCGGACCATCGAGTTCGCGCGGCGCATCGCGCAGCTCCCGACGATGACGTCGCTCCTCATCAAGGAGTCGGTCAACCAGAGCGTCGACAACATGGGCTTCTACAACGCGCTCAATGCCTGCTTCACGCTCCACGAGCTGAACCACTCACACTGGGCTCAGGTGAACGACGACGGATACCCCGTCGCGAAAGAGGACTCCGGCATTCCCAATTGGCGCGAAGCCCCTCCAATCGTCCCAGCCATGAAGGACAAGGTTCGCGCCGAGTCGTAGTCGCCGGCGCAGTCGGCCGGGCAGAAGGGCAGAAAGGCGGAAAGGCAGGGTATTGTCCTTGACGTCGATGTCAGAACGCGAATTGACCAGGTGGTCGCCGCTGCTCCTCGCGCCGGTCCCCGGGAACCGGAGGTAGCCGATGACCGCAGTCATGGAGGGGGTCCGCGTCCTCGAGGTCGCGGAGCAGACCTTCGTCCCAGCCGCATCCGCTCTGCTCGCGGACTGGGGGGCGGACGTGGTCAAGATAGAGCACGTCGAGCGAGGAGATGCGATGCGCGGCCTCGCGTCGACCGGCGTCATCGCGATTCCTTCGGACGTCCACGTCCTGCTCGAGCACTCGAACAGAGGTAAGCGCAGCCTCGGGCTTGACCTCACCTCGCCCGAAGGCCGCGAGATCCTCTACAAGCTCGCCGAGACCTCCGACGTCTTCATCACTAACAAGTTGTCGGGCGTCCGGAAGAAGTTGCAGATCGACGTGGAGCACCTCCGATCCCGCAATCCGCGAATCGTCTACGTGAGGGGTAGCGGGCAGGGGGAACGGGGCCCCGAAGCGGACAAAGGCAGCTACGACTCGCTCGCCTTCTGGGCCCGCGCGGGTGTGGCGATGGGCGTCAAGAGGCCGGACCAAGACGATGTTCCCCATCCTCCCGGCCCGGGATTCGGCGACTCGATAGGCGCCATGACGATTGCGGGTGGGGTGATGGGCGCCCTTTATCACCGCGAGCGAACGGGTGAGGCCACGACGGTCGACGTCTCGCTCCTCGGCACCGGGCTCTGGGCGCAAGGTCAGGCAATTGCGCTCTCGGCGCTCATGAACGTGCCGTTCGCGATCCCGACCGGACCAAGGAGCTCGGTGAACCCGCTCACCGGGAACTACAAGACGAAGGACGGTCACTTCATCTCGTTCACGTGCCTGCAGGCCGGGAAGTACTGGCCCGGGATGTGCACGGTGATAGAGCAGCCGGATCTCGCGAGCGATCCCCGGTTCGCTGATCATCAGTCCCTCGTGTCCAACGGCGTCGAGGCCATCGGCTTGCTGCGCAAGTCGTTCGCGGAGCGCACTCTCGCCGAATGGCGTGAACGGCTCGCCGATTTCGACGGTCAGTGGGCCGTCGTGCAGGACTCCCTGGAAGCAGCCACCGATCCCCAGGCGGTTGCCAACGGGTATCTCCAGGAATGCACCACTTCGGCAGGCGTAGAGTTCCAGCTCGTCGCCGCTCCGGTGCAATTCGACGAGAAGCCGGCAAAGCCGCAGCGCGCGCCCGAGTTCAACGAGCATGGGGACGAAATTCTCGCCGAGATTGGTCTGGACACCGAAGCGGTCTTGGATCTGAAAGTACGCGGCGTCGTCGCCTGAATCGGGGACGGCAATAGGTCGGGAGGGACTCGCAAATGTTCAATTCGTTTCGTTACGACGGGAAGCACGCCTTGGTCGTCGGGGGAGCCACGGGCATGGGGGCGGCGACAGCGCAGGTGGCCCTCGACGCCGGCGCCCAAGTGACGGTGATGGACCGCGCCGATGTGACAGTGGAGGGTGTGAAGGCGATAAACCTCGACCTCTCGGATCCATCCTCCATCGATGCCGCAGTGGAACAGTGTGGCGGGCCGGTCAACGTCTTGTTCTCGTGCGCAGGTGTTGCCGACGGTACCCCCGGCATCGAGAAGATCAACTTCATCGGGCACCGCTACATGATCGACAAGCTGCGCGCCAAAAAGATGTTGCCGCGTGGGTCTGCGATCGGGTTCATCTCCTCGGCTGCAGGGCTCGGCTGGCAGGCGAACCTTCCTCAGCTGAAGGAATATCTGGACACGCCTGACTTCGCCGCGGCGGTGCAATGGATCGAAAAGCACCAGACGGACGACTACATGCTGAGCGCGTACATGTGGAGCAAGCAGGCGATCTGCGCGTACGTCTCCCGGCAGGCATTCCCGTTCCTGAAGGAAGGCATCCGGATCAACGCGATCTGCCCGGGACCCACGGACACACCTCTGGCACAGGCGAACAAGGAGATTTGGCTGGGTTTCGGCGCGGACTACCGTGAGGAGCTCGGTATAGACGCCTCCACGCCCCTCGAGCAGGCGTATCCCCTCGTTTTCTTGTGCAGCGACGCGGCGAGCGCGATCACCGGCATCACTCTGATTGCCGATGCGGGGTACATCAGCTCGGGCGTGACCGAGTCGTACCCGGCCGCGACCGCCATCGCCAACTTCCTCCTTGGCATGCCCTCCTGAGAAGGTGGCATCCGGTCGGTGAACGCGAGAAAGGTGGGCCGACACGCGGCCCGGCCGGTGGACCTGCCGGTAGCGGACTGAGGACCCGGGACTCCCTGCCCTTCGTGGGGGCAGAGGGTGACTCGGCGCCACCCGCAGGGGCCCGGACGAGCCGCTCACCAGCACCGATGTCTGTCCGGGGCCTGGGTCACGACTTGACTCTGACATCGAAATTGGTATCGTTGGCAGCCGTCGCTGTGCTGCATCCAGGCCCGAGGATGCGCGAATGCGGGAGCGGCTGGAGGGGGAAATAGTGCGTTCGCAAGCCCGGGAGAAGGCGCGGTGCTGCAGTACGTACTGATCGGGCTGGCGCTCGGCTCTATCTACGCAATCGCGTCGTCCGGGCTGGTCGTTACCTTCGTCTCGTCAGGCGTCCTCAACTTCGCTTTCGGGTCGATGGCCTACGTGGTGGCGCGGTTCTACTACTGGCTCAACTCGCAACACGGGTGGTCGACGTGGAGCTCTGGGCTCGTTTCCCTTCTCGTCTTCGCCCCGGTGATGGGAATCGTCCTTTACATGGCGCTATTCCGCTTCCTCCGGGGCCAGTCCACCCTCATAAAGCTGGTGACGACCATCGGGCTTTCGGTCGCGCTGCCGCCGATAGCGGACCTGTGCCTCGGGACCCAGTCCATCACCTCGGCCCCCGGGCTGGCGCTTTCGAGCGATCGCCCGTTTCATCTCTTCGGCACGGCCATCACCACGGACCAAGTCATCATCTACGGCTTCTTGTTGTTCGTGGTGTTGGCGGGGACCGCGGTCCTGCGTCTCACAGACCTGGGCCTACGTGTTCGGGCGATGGTCGACTCCGAATCCATGTCATCGCTGTCGGGGACGAATCCCGGTCGGGTTGCGCTCGGCGTCTGGGCGATCAGCGCCACCCTCGCCGGGCTGGCCGGGATCCTGGTCGCGCCGACCAACGGCCTTACCACCACCGGCATGACTGCGTTGATGGCCGCGGCGTTCGCAGCAGTCGTGGCCGCTCGCCTCCGGTCGCTCCCGGGAGCAGTGGTGATCTCGCTCGCAATGGGAGTAGTGACAGACGTCATCCAGAAGTACCTGCCCGTGAACAGTTCGTTTACCGCTGCGATCATCCCGAGCATCCCGTTCGGGTTCATCCTGATCTTCTTGATCGTCTATCTCGTACGGTCCGGGTCGGTGGACGAGAACGTTGGCGCGGGAGGTCCCCTCGATCAGGCCATCAAGCCCGCCAACGAGGATCCTCACGCCGTGGATACAGAAACCGTGGGAAGTGTGGGCCGGTTCAGCGTTGCCGGCTTCCCGCTGAGCCGGTTCACGGTGCTGAGCGCTCTCCCGCTCGTCGTCGTCGCACTTCTGCCTCTGATCTTCCACGGGTCGGCATTCTGGTTGGGCACGGTCGCCCTCGGTCTCTGTTATGCGATCACGTTCCTGACCTTCACCGTCGTGACCGGGGAGGGCGGGATGCTGTGGCTCTCCCAGATCATCTTCGCGGGTGCCGGGGCATTGGCTGCTGCGCAGTTCGTCACGGCATGGCACGTGCCTGTGCTTCTGGCGATCGTCATGGGTGGTGTGGTTGCAGCGGCGGCCGGCGCGGTGATCGGCTTGCTCACGATCCGTCTCGGGGATCTCTATGTGGGCCTCGTCACCCTGAGTTTCGGTCTGCTTGTAGAGCAGCTCGTATTCACAAGGCCCCGATTCTTGCAAGAAGGTGCGGGGGTAGTGCTCAACCGGCCGGGGTTCGCGAGCGGCGACCTTGCATTCTCCTACCTTGCGATCGGTGTCTTCGTGATCTTCGCGCTGCTTACCTTGAACCTACGTCGCTCCACGAGCGGATTGGCACTTCGGGCGGTGCGAGACAGCGAACCCGCTTCGCGAACGTCTGGACTCAGCGTCCTGCAAGTCAAGGTGATCGTAGGCGCGCTGGCCGCGTTCGTGGCGGCCGTCGGCGGTGGTTTCCTGGCACTCGACGCAAGGGTGGCCCAGCCGCAGTCCTTCGAGACTTTCCTCGGCCTGGTGTGGCTGGCGGTCGTGGTGACGATGGGGATCCGGTCCATCACCGCGGCGGCGATCAGCGGCCTGTCCCTCGCTCTGCTGCCCGCGGTTTTCCAGACCTGGGTCCCGGTCCGCTTGGGGGAGGTACCTGCGGCTCTCTTCGGCTTGGGGGCGGTCATGGTGGCACGCAATCCCGAGGGTGTCGTGCTCCACAACGGCAGGCAGTTGCGCGCGATCTTGTCGAAGTTCGGGCCACGAGGTGGGCAACGAAGTCCGAGTGGCTCGGCTTCGAGCGACGAATTGGATCCACAAGGCGGTAACGGAATGAGTCCCGCAGGAGCTCCGGCCGGCGGCGTCCATGCGAAGGCTGCAGCGCCGTGACCGATGTTGGCGGAGGATCTGCAGCCGGCGCACAGACCGTTGTCGGAGGAGCGAGCGAAGGGGCGACAACGGGATCGCGAGCGCGACTCGAGTGCTCCGAGATCACAGTCAACTTCGGCGGGCTCGCAGCGGTCAGCGACGTTGCCGTGGCTGTTCCACCCGAGCGGATCGTCGGGTTGGTAGGCCCCAACGGTGCCGGCAAGAGCACCCTCTTCGCAGTGATGTCGGGCTTGTTGCGCCCCAATCGCGGCAAGGTCATCCTCGACGGTGCCGACATAACCTCTGAAAGACCGCAGTTGCGAGCAGCAAAGGGGCTCGCGCGGACCTTCCAGCATCCTGAGCTGTTCAGCGGCCTGACAGTACGGGACCATCTCGTGCTCGCTTACCGGGCGAAGCACGCCAGACGGCGGATCTGGTCGGACCTCTTCACCATGGGAAGTCTTCGCCGGCCTGGCTCTCACGAGAACGACAGCGTCGACGAGCTGATCGAGATGCTGGGCCTGGGTCGGTTGGCGCTTCGTCCAGTCCTCGGCCTCCCCCTCGGCTCGGCACGCCTGGTAGAGCTCGGAAGAGCCCTGGCAGCTTCGCCGACGGTCCTCCTTCTCGACGAGCCGTCGTCGGGAATGGACTCGGCCGAGACCGAGCAGTTCGAGAGGACCTTGAGACTCGTCAACCAGGAGCGCAAGGTCTCGGTGCTTCTGGTGGAACACGACGTCGATCTGGTGATGCGCCTTTGCAGCAAGGTCTACGTCTTGGACTTCGGCTTGATGATCGCTAGCGGCTCGCCGGAGGACGTCCGTGCGGACCCAGCCGTGAGAGCGGCCTACCTCGGCGAAAATCTCAAGGTCTCCGAGGCCTCGGGCAGCGAAGACCTGAGTAGCGGCCCCCGAACTCGTACCCCGGCCGGCGCGCGTGTTCCTGCCGAACCCGTTAAAGGGGGCACGCAAGCGCCCGAACTCTTGGTCGAGGACCTCTGGGTGAGGTACGGGGACGCCACGGCGCTGCACGGGATCTCGTTCAAGGTCGATGCGGGAAAGGCACTCGCCGTATTGGGGGCGAACGGGGCCGGCAAGTCCAGCCTTGCGCGTGCGATCTCGGGGCTGGTGTCCCCGGCGCGGGGAAGGATTCTGCTCGGGGACGAAGACATATCCGCCTGGCCTGCTCACCGCATCCGGCGGTCGGGGATCGTCTATCTGCCGGAAAGCCGAGGCATATTCCGTAGCTTGACCGTGACGGAGAACCTTCGCATGGCTGCGGGTTCCATCGAAGGTCGCCAGACGCGCAAAGAAGCAATAGAGCGCGCCCTGGAGATCTTTCCCGCGCTGGCCTCGCGGCGCCGTCAGCAGGCTTCGCTTCTGTCGGGAGGCGAGCAGCAGATGTTGTCCCTGGCGCGTGCCTTGGCGAGCTTCCCAAAGCTGCTCGTCGCCGACGAGTTGTCGCTCGGCCTGGCTCCCAAGATGGTCGATCTCGTCTTCGACGGCCTCTCACGCGCGAGGGAAGCCGGTCTAACCCTCGTCATGATCGAGCAGTACGTCCACCGGGCCCTGGAATTCGCCGACGAGTGCATCGTGCTCCAGCGCGGTGAGTTGGCATGGGCCGGTTCGACCGGAGAAGCCCACGGCGAGGTACTACGGCACTACTTGGGGGAGGCGATGGTGGCGGCGGGCTGACCACTCGGGCGAGTCGAGCGAATGTTCCCGCTACGAGCTGGGAGCGGAGGGTTCCAGAACAAATCCTGTCAATTCATCCAATAGAGATGATCGGAGAAGATACGACATGCGGAACATCAAGGCGAAGTTGTTGGCGGCGGTAGTCGGCCTCCTCGTAGTGGCAGCGGGCTGCAGCTCGACCTCGTCGGGGTCCGGCTCGGGCGGGTCGGGCAAGACGTACACGGTCGGTGTGCTCACCGACGCGACCGGTATCGCTTCCACCAACAACGGGAGCTCTGTCCAAGGTGTCAAGGCCGGGACCGTGTACGCGTCTCGAAACGGTTACAAGATCAACTACGTCGTCGCCGACACAGGCTCCTCTCCTTCGGGCGTCCTGACAGCGATGCAGAAGCTCGTAGAGCAGGACCATGTCTTCGCTGTGGTCTCGGTCTCGTCGCTGACGTTCCTGAACTCGAGCTACCTGACCTCACAGGGCGTCCCAGTGGTCGGGTTGGCGGAGGACGGGCCCGAGTGGATCACCGCACCGAACATGTTCTCCGCCTTCGGCCCCATCGACTTCACGAAGGTAGCCACGACTTCCGGGCTCATCTTCAAGAACCTGGGAGCGAGCAACGTCGGGTCCCTTGGCTACAGCATCTCGCCGTCCTCGGCATCCGCTGCCCAAGCGGTCGGGATATCGGCGCAGAACGAGGGGCTCAAGGCCGGGTACGTGAACTCGAACTTCCCGTTCGGGAGCACGAACGTCGGACCTGTGATCCTGGCGATGCAGTCCGCCGGCGTCGACGGGGTGTCAGGCTCGGTCGACTCCAACACCTTCTTCTCTTTGGTCACGGGCCTCAAGCAGGCAGGGGTCAACGTGAAGGTGGCTCTCTCGCCGACCGGATACGGCGGAGATCTCACACAAGGTGGTCCGGGAGCGGTCCAGTCGGCTCAAGGCGTGTACTTCCTGTCGTCGTTCGAGCCCGTCGAGATGAACACCCCCGCCACCCGTCAGTTTCAGCGCGACCTCAAGGCCACCGGTGTCAACGGTGACCCGACGTTCGGGGAGTACGGGGGGTACACGTCGATGGCCCTCCTCGTGGCAGGGCTCCAGGCGGCCGGCTCGAACCCGACCCAGGCCGGGCTCATAAGGGCCCTCTCGGGCATAAAGTCCTTCAACGCTGCGGGGCTCTTCGGTAGCCACACGCTCGATCTGAGCCAGCGGACCAAGACGATCATCGGCGTGGACAACTGCTACTGGATCACCCGGCTTTCGGGCTCCAAGTTCGACCTCGTGCCGGGGATGGACCCGATCTGCGGGAGCGTGATACCCGGAAAGACCGTCTCCGTATCCGGCTGACGATGAACGTGGCGGTGCTGCTCGAGATGGCGGCCGACGGCATGCCCGAAAGGGTGGCCGTCGGCCCGGCCGGCGGAGGTGTCAGCTACGCGGGACTGCTCGAGCGCGCACGCAGAGCGGCGACCTTCATCAAGAAATCCTCAGCAGAGCGCGTCGGTTTCGTCGGCGTGAACTCCCATGTACTGCCGATGCTGGTGTTCGGCACAGCGGTCGCCGGCGTGCCCTTCGTTCCCGTCAATTACCGGCTGGCCGACGACCGCCTGCGGTCCGTGGTCGAGAGGATCTCACCTGCGATTGTGGTAACCGACGAGGACGGTCCCCGTATCGCGGGCATCGACGGGATCGAGGTTCTCGACAGCCGTGGGTTCGAAGAGCGCATCTGGTCCGCACCCCCGGAGACCGACAGTTACACGGGCCCGGACGAGGTCGCGATCTGGTTGTTCACGAGCGGCACCACGGGGGAGCCAAAGGTGGCCCTGCTACGGCACCGTCATCTCGTCTCGTACGTACTTACGACTCTCGAGTTCATGGCAGCCGAACCGGAAGAGGCCACCCTGGTGAGCGTGCCGGCATACCACATCGCAGGCGTGGCAACGATCCTCTCGAACACTTACGTCGGTCGTCGCATCGTGTACCTGTCCAAGTTCGACCCGAAGGAGTGGGTCGAGGTGGCCCGGCGCGAGGAGATAACCCACGCGATGGTCGTGCCCACGATGTTGGGGCGCATCCTCGACGCACTCGAGGACTCCGGGGCGGAGCTGCCACACCTTTCGCACCTCTCCTATGGCGGCGGGCGGATGCCGCTGGCGGTGGTCGAACGGGCGATGGCACTGCTCCCCAACGTCGGGTTCGTCAACGCGTACGGGCTGACCGAGACCAGCTCGACGGTCGCGGTGCTCGGTCCCGAAGAGCATCGGGCCGCTTTCACGAGCGACGATCCCGCCGTGCGGGCTCGGCTCGGCTCGGTCGGTATCCCCCTTCCCACTCTCGAGCTGCAGATCCGCGATCCCGAGGGCCTGGCGCTTCCACCTGGTCAGAGCGGTGAGATCTACGTCCGGGGCGAGCAGGTAGCGGGGGAGTACGAGGGGCGCAGCGCGCTCAGCGAGGACGGATGGTTCGCGACGAAAGACGCCGGATATCTGGACGAGGGCGGGTTTCTTTTCGTCGAGGGACGACTAGACGACGTCATCGTCAGAGGCGGCGAGAACATCTCCCCTGGCGAGATCGAGTCCGTGCTCTTGGAGCATCCCTCGGTGCGCGAGGCCGCGGTCGTCGGTATCCCCGACGACGAGTGGGGGGAGTGCCCGGCCGCCGCGGTCGTGCTCGAGCCCGGTGCCGAAGGCGATCCCCTCGAACTCCAACTCTGGGTACGCGAGCGTTTGCGCTCGACCCGGGCACCAGTGGTCGTGGAGATACGCGAAGAGCTGCCTCACAACGAGACGGGCAAGCTACTTCGGCGCGTCCTCCGCCAGGAGCTTGCGGAGGCTCCTCGGCTGGCACCCTGACGCTGTGAACGCGTGAACGAGGCGGTGGTTCCAAGCGCGCAAGCGGCGATGACCCCATGGACCAAGTGGTCGCGACCTCAAGGTGAAGGCCCATCGGAAGCGGCGACCGGTTCGAGGATGTCTCCGGCGAACTTCCGGATGCCCTCGATCGCCTCGCTCGAGCGCGACCAGGGTCTCACGATCAGGCGGGTCACCCCGGCATCCTCGTATCGCTCGACATCGGAAAGGCTCGTCACCGCGCCGCCGAGGGTCACCTCTACGGGCGCCGTTCGCCCATGGCGATCACAAAGCTCGGACAGCCGTGCCAGCGACGGGCCGAGGTCCTCGACGCTGTGGTTCATCGGCACCCAGCCGGTGCCGACGGTGGCTGCCCGTCGAAGAGCCGCCGGCCCATCCCCGCCGATGTGCAAGGGTGGTCCCGGCTGCTGGACCGGCTTGGGCTCGAAGGCGACGGGATCGAAGTCGAAGTACGTCCCGTGATGTTCCACGACCGGTTCGCTCCAGAGCCTTCGGCACACCTCGATTGCTTCGTCGACTCGTGCGCCGCGGTTGTCGAAGTCCAGTCCGACCGCCTCCCACTCGGCCCGCAACCAGCTGGCACCGATCCCGAGGGCGAGACGACCACCGGACAGGACGTCGAGTGTCGTCGCAGCTCGTGCTGTGACGAAGGGATGCCGAAGCCCGATGTTGTAGACGTGGGTACCGAATCGGATCCGAGTTGTCAGGGCGGCCAGATGGCTCAGGTAGACGAAGACGTCGTAGATCGGCACGTCCGGTGGGATCGGTGGGTGATCCGACCCAGCGTGCGGGCTCCCCGTCGAGGCGAAGGGCACCACGAGGTGCTCGGGCATCCAGACGGACTCGAACCCGGAGCGATCGGCCTCTTCGGTCACTGCCACCCAAAGGCGAGGGTTGACGCTGCCGAGATGCACGCCGAATTTCATTCGTGGGTTCCCCTTCTAGGTCCGGTCATCTCGGCCAATGGTAATAAGTACCATCGACGTCAACATCGGTTTCGATCGTGGGCCGGCGGGTGCAGAGCGCAATGCTGGGCTTTGCCGACCGTCGACACGGATTAGATAGGAGTGCCCGAATGGCAACGTACGTCCTGGTGCACGGTGGAGCGCACGGCGGATGGTGCTACCAGCGAGTCGCACGCGTCTTGCGCTCGGCAGGACACGAGGTGCACACGCCGACCATGACGGGGGTGGGTGAGCGATCGCATTTGATCACCCCAGACGTGGATCTCGAGATGCACATCCAGGACATTGCTTCAGTGCTGCATTACGAAGATCTCCACGATGTGATCCTCGTGGGCCACAGCTACGGCGGGATGGTGATCACAGGCGCCGCCGATCGCGCCGCAGACCGCATCGGTCGCATCGTCTATCTCGACGCGGCTACTCCCGTGAACAACCAGTCCTTGGTCGATGTCGCGGGACCGATCATCGAGGCTGTCCGACCGATGGGGAAGGTGGTCGACGGTGTCGAGCTAGTCCTCCTCCCGTCACCAGATTCAGGCCGCTTCTACGGAGTGACCGACCCGGGCGACCTGGCGTGGATGGCCGAGCGGCTCACCGCCCATCCTTGGAAGTGCTTCGAGCAGCCGCTGAAGCTGAACAACGAGGCTGCCATGTGGGAGATCCCTCAGTACCACATCGTCTGCACCTCGACCCTGGCGACTCGAGACCGCGCGCAAATGGAAGAGGCGCGTGCAATGGGACGCCTGTGGGACATCGACACGGGCCATGACCTGATGATCACCGAGCCCCAAGCGGTCGCCGAAGCACTTTTGAAGATTGCGTGTCTGTGAGAGAGTCGCTGCAGCCAACGAGGGAAGGCGGACGGTGTTCTTCGCCCTGAGGTTCGACTTCCGCAATCCGGCTTTCGCCGGCACGTCGATCGCCGATCGATATGCCGCAGCCCTCGAGATGGCCGAGTGGGCCGACGGCCTTGGGTGCGTGAACATCGCTGTCTCCGAGCACCATGGATCCGCAGATGGGTACCTGCCCAGTCCGGTGCCGATACTCGCCGCCATGGCCGCCCGAACGACGAATGTGCGGTTCACCTTCGCCGCCCTGATCGCTCCGTTCCACGACCCCCTCCGCATCGCGGAAGACCTCGTGGTCCTGGACAACCTCTCCCGAGGACGGATCGACGTGATCGTCGGGGGTGGGTACGCGCACCGCGAGTTCGAGATGTTCGGAGTCCCGATGAGCGAGCGCTCCAGACGCGTCATCGAGCTCGTGACCACGCTGAAGGCGGCGTTCACGGGCGAGCCGTTCGAATTCCGCGGCCGCACTGTGCAGATCACACCGGCTCCGTTCCAGCCGGGTGGTCCGATGGTCCTGATGGGCGGGAGCAGCGAACCGGCTGCGCGGCGGGCAGCTCGGATAGGCGACGGATTCGTGCCCTCCGAACCCGACGTCTGGGAGTTCTACCGCGACGAGATGACGAAGCTCGGCAAGCCCGATCCCGGTCCCCATCTGGGAGGTGGCACCGGAATCGTCGCCCTTGCTGCCGATCCGGAGAAGGGTTGGGAGCAGCTTGCCCCTTACTTCCTCCACGAGAACAATGCTTACGGGGCATGGCAGTCCGAGGACGGCCTCGCCACCGGCTATCGGACCGTGACCGACACCGATGCCCTTCGCTCGTGTGACCGCTACCGCGTCATGACCCCCGACGACTTCGTCGCAGAGATGAAGATGGCTACTTTCCCGTTCGCGGTGTTCCATCCCCTCTGCGGTGGGATTCCTCCCGGGCTCGCGTGGGAGAGCCTTCGGCTCCTCGAGCACGAGGTGCTCCCTTCATTTCGGTGACATGTCTCCGAATCGGATCCTCTCCGATACCCTGACGGACGAAATGGGTGCCGCGAGCGGGCATGTACGTCTGAACAACACGCACGTCGCATTGCGCGGCTGCTGGCATCCGCTCGCCCGTTCCAACGAGGTCGGCGAGCATCCGCTTCGGGCGCAGCTCCTCGGAAAGCCCTACCTACTGTTCCGTGCGGCGGGCCGGCTCGTAGTCTTCGAGGACCGCTGTCCGCACCGGCTCGCGCCACTCTCGCTCGGCCGCCGGGAAGGGGACTTGTTGCGCTGCGCGTATCACGGCTGGTGCTTCGACTCCTCCGGAAGCTGCGTGGAGATCCCTGCCCTCGGCCCGGGTGCCGCATTGCCGAAGAACGCCCGTCTCGTCGCTCCCGCCGCTGCGGCCGAGCGTTTGGGAATGGTCTTCGTCGCCCCCGAGGAGCCGCTGGTCGAGCTGCCCGTCATTCCCGAGGCCCAAGAGGCCGGGTTCGAAATGTTGGAGCTGGTCCCGACCGAGGCGCGCGCGGGAGCAGGTCTCATGGCCGACAACTTCCTGGACTTCGCCCATTTCCCGTTCGTGCACGCGGGGACTTTCGGAAGCGAGGAGTCAGCCGAGCTCGCTCCGTACGAGGTCACGAGGGACGGGTGGGGTTTCGAAGTCGTCTACGAGCACCGATTCGCCAACCGGGAGGACCCCGGAGTCGCGGCAGGGATCCGACCCCTCGTCCAGACCCGGCGGATGACGTACCGCTACCACGCACCGTTCTTTCTCAGCTTGCGGCTCGAATTCCTCGAAACGTCGGGAGTCAACGTCATCGGTTTCTTCATCCAGCCGGAGACCGAAGAGCGTTGTCGGCTCTACACAATGCTGTGGCGCAGCGACCTCGGAGAGGGTCGTGCCGAACGCGAGCGCGCCGTCGCATTCGAGCAAGAGATCCTGTCCGAGGACCTCGCAGTGCAGTCTCGATACGACGATCTGTCCCTGCCGCTCGACCTTCGGAACGAGCTCCACACCCGAGCCGATCGCAACACCGTCGAGCTGCGAAGGGTGCTCGCCGATCTGGTGGCCGCCAGCGCCTCGAGGGAAAGATCTAGAGGACCACTACCGACCTGAGCACGTCGCCCTTCTGCATTCGCGCGAATGCCTCCTCCACATCGTCGAGTCCGATGGTTTCGGTGACGAACTCGTCGAGCGCGAGCTTTCCTCTCAGATAGAGGTCGATCAGCATCGGGAAGTCCCTCGTTGGGAGGCAGTCCCCGTACCACGACGACTTGAGCGCTCCTCCGCGTCCGAACAGTTCGATCATCGGGAGCTCGATGGTCATCGAGGGATCGGGCACTCCCACTTGGACGAGGGTCCCGGCGAGGTCGCGGGCGAAGAAGGCTTGACGATAGGTCTGGGGAAGGCCGACCGCCTCGACCACTACATCAGCCCCATTGCCGCCGGTCAGCTCCCGTACCGCCTCGACCGGGTCCTCCTTGCTCGCATCGACCACGTGGGTGGCCCCGAATCGTCTTGCCCACTCGAGCTTCCGTTCGTCGACGTCGACCGCGATCACCATGCGAGCTCCTGCGAACGCAGCGCCTGCTATTGCAGCGTCACCGACGCCGCCGCAACCGATTACCGCAACCGAGTCGCCACGGCTCACCCCACCTGTGTTCACGGCCGCGCCGAATCCTGCCATCACTCCACACCCGATGAGGCCCGCAGCTTCCGCGCGTGCCCCTGGGTCGATCTTCACCGCCTGAGTGGCGGCCACGAGCGTCTTCTCGGCCAACGCGCCGATCCCGAGCGCCGCACTCAACTTCGTCCCGTCCTCCAGCGTCATCTTCTGCGAGGCGTTGGCGCTGTCGAAGCAATACCACGGTCGTCCTCGTAGACATGAACGACAGGCTCCGCACGGGGCTCGCCACGCCAGCACCACGTAGTCGCCCGGTGCCACATTGGTCACCCCTTCGCCGACCGACTCGATCGTGCCGGCTGCCTCGTGTCCGAGGAGGAAAGGGAATTCGTCGTTGATGGCACCCTCGCGGTAGTGAAGGTCCGTGTGGCACACCCCACAGGCCTGCACCCGCACGAGTGCCTCGCCCGGTCCCGGAGCCGGGACGGTCACCGTCTGCACGGTCACGGGCTCTCCCTTGCCGACGCTCACCACGGCACGCACTAGCTCAGCCACGGCTCTCCTTCCCGCGGTCGGTTCGCGGCTCTTCGGCTGCGAGATTGACACGTTCGATGCCGCTGTACACCTTGAACCTTCCTTCGCGCAGAAAGCCGATCAGCGTCAGCCCGAACTCCCGCGCGAGGTCGACCGCCAAGCTGCTGGGGGCGGAGACCGAGCACAGCGCCGGAATCCCGGCAACGAGAGCCTTCTGCACCAACTCGAAGCTCGAACGACCGCTGAGCATCAACACGTGATCGGAGAGAGGGATCCTGCCGTCGAGGAGCGCCCAGCCGACCAACTTGTCCATTGCGTTGTGCCGGCCCACGTCTTCCCTGATGGCGACGAGCCGCCCGTCCGGCGTGAAGAGCCCCGAGGCGTGCATGCCGCCAGTGGCACCGAACAGCTTCTGGCCCTCGCGAAGTTTGGGACCGAGCGCGCGCAGGACCTCCGGGGTGAGCTCGGGACCCTGTCCCAGCCGTCTCAGGCCGCGCCCGCGTACCGCGTCCAACGAGGCCTTCCCGCAGACACCGCAAGAGCTCGTCACCGAGAAGTGTCGTTCTAGACGACCGAAGTCCACAGGGACGTCGGTGGCCAGCTCGACGCTCACGATGTTGTAGCGCTGCTCCACATCGACGTCGGATTCCACGCAATAGCTCACCCGCCGGATCTGGGCTTCGCTGTCTATCACTCCTTCGGTGAAGAGGAATCCGGCTGCCAGCTCGAAGTCGGCTCCCGGGGTTCGCATCGTCACAGCCACGGGACGGGGACCGTCTGCGGTCTTGATTCGAATCTCGAGCGGCTCCTCGCCAGCGAGTGTGTCTTCGGTCCTCGTGGCCGAGCCTCCGTCGACCGACCAGGTCCAAGTCGTCGATGTCGCACCCGTACGTACGGGCATCAGATCGATCCGACGGGCTCTGCCGGCAGGGCCTCGACGCGGACGACGGCGTTGTAGTCGGGGATCACCGCCATCGGCGAGCGCCGGGTCCGGTCGATG
>DAIQQK010000115.1:0-10401 GCA_036786835.1 Acidimicrobiales bacterium
CAGAGCTCTGACTTTCGCTTAGCTAGGAAATCAAGGTTGACGGCACCGCTTCCGAAGAACTTTGGACTCCGGCTGCGAAGGGTAGTTCCAAGATATTCACGAACGAATACTGCCGCGAGTGAATAGAAGAGCCCGTTGCCGATACCCAATTGCTCAAGCTTCCGGATCTCGGGATGCCGAACATCCACGTAAATGGTCAGGAGTCTTGACGGCGATTCCACCGCATACACTGGGACGTCTTCGGTGAGCTTCCCAGCGATCAAGGTGAGATCAGTCACGTCATACGTCAGCGTTATCGTTTGCTCAACTTCACTGAGAAACGCCCGTTCAAAGAGCGAAAGTCGATCGTATGTCTCGGAGCACTCGATTTTTCCTTCAAAAGGCTCGGCAGCGCACAGTGAGGATAGGTATTCGCGAACGGCTGCTTGTTTTTCATGATCGCCCGGCAATTGGACGACGACATGCCCTCGGGTCTGCAAGAGCTGGCTCAGTGCCCGGTTCTTACTTGTTGCAAAGAAGATGCGCACATCGCCTTCAGCGCGTCGCTTGACATCGTTAAGCGAACATTCGCTCCCGTCCGCAAGTTCCACCGTTACATTCCCTATCTGTGGAACCATTCCGTGCCGACGGACATATCGGAAAATGCGAGTATGTTGTGCGATGCGCTCCGGAGACTGAAGAACCGCCAGTACTGCGGCGTTTTCCATACTCGTCACGATGGATGACAGCAAGCTGCTCGAATCGGGGTCAAGAGAATCGCGTCCCGCTGTAGGTGCCAATCGGTCGCAGTCAATCACACCCGACACACCGATCTCTGTACCGATGGCCGTGCTGCAGATCTTGAATCCCCTCTTCAAGACGTCGATAGCGCCGTTCTCGAATCGCAACGCCCCGCGGACACGTACTGATTCTCCGGCAACACTCAGCTCGGTGATCTCGGCTTGAAGAATGTGTCCTGCGGTCTCGAACAGTTGAGCAGTCACCTCGACACTTCCATGCGTCATTCGATTGGCAGAATCCGAAAGCGGTGTGAGGTCGTCACCGCTCCGCTCGCTAGGGAGTTTCAGGGGTAGCCGGGAAAGCAGTTCATCGTTGAAATAGACGTGTTCTTCCGCAAACTGTACGAAGTCTCGGACAAACGCGGCCAGGGCCTCAACATCGAGGGGGTTCTTGAGAACTCCCCGGACGAGGGTGCCTCGAGGAGAGACGTCGGAGCTCTCGCCAGACCTGACGATCGGAATAGCACCACTCGCATCTTCGATATCGACACGGGACAATTCGGTCCAATGTCCTATCGAGTCCGAGGTCGCCTGCGATGTCACACGCAGCTCATCGCAGACACCGAAGTTGGCGAATCCGCCGATACCGAACATGCCCACGCATCCCGCGGCTCGGGCTTCGTCAGTACGCTTCCCGCTCGCCCCAATTGTCCAGAAGAAATTGCGCAAGTCCTCAAGACTCATGCCGATCCCGTTATCATAAATTTCGCAGGAATCCTCCTGTACTTTCACTAAGACTTTGAGTGACTCGTCAGATGATGGAATACCCTGACGCGATGCCTGAATACGTAGGGCATCGATCGCGTTCTGCACGTTCTCGCGGATGAATGCCAATGGCGTCTCGTAAATCTGTTTCGAGATCGCCGCAAGCACGGAGTCGAACTCGATGCCAACTTGGAATCCGCCTGCCTCCGTCACTGTTCAACGGCTCCGCTTTGCGCGTCGGTGAGGGATCGAAGGGCCGCGTCACCGGTTCGGGTCGCCAACCCCCGAGCGTAGTCAAGAAGGTAGGCATCACCAGGCCATGTTCCTAGGGCTTCAGACATCAATTCGATCGAGCGCGGTGATAATCCGGCGGCCTCGGATGCACCAGCGGTGAGAAGGTAGTCCTGGACGGTTGCTTCCTCCCCGACCACCAGCTGTTCGCTGAGAGCGGCGGCCTCTTCGCGCTTGTGCTGCTCATCGCTATGCATGAGCGCTTGAGCTAGGTGCGTCTTGGCGATTCTCGCAAGCCGCGGATCGAGATTCTCCATATGTCGTGACGCCTGCTCTTCCAGCGCTGCCCAATCTTGTTGAGCTGCAAGTTCATCGAGTAGCGCGATCGTCTGCGGCCTGACTGTCGCCGGGTCAGAGTGCATCGTTTCCACCAGCGGTATACCGGTGATGCGGCGATGGCAGTCATCATCGGTTTCGCACAACTCAACCAGCTGTCTGTTGAAATCCTCCACGATGGTCGAAAGTCGGATGATCTGCTGTTGCAGTGACTCGCCTTCATTGCGGATTCGCAGGAGGTGGCGAAGGGTCAGGAATCGACCCGCGGGAGCCGATTGCTCGGGGTCGGCCTTCAATGCCGCCTCGGAGGACACGAACTCGACTCTTCCCTCAATTTGGATTGGAATCTCGTCCTTCTGGCCGAGGATGAGAGCAGCCAGGTAGTTCGCGGCCTGAGTCCCGGAAACCATGATTGTCGACAGAGTCGAGGCCAACTCGACTGCAGAGCAATCTATGTCCCCACCAAGTTGACACGGTGTCGAAACCGACTCGCGAGGTGAGAAATGTCGTTGATCCGGCACGTAATCAAAGCTCTGCACGTTCGCGAGTCCCGTGGACATACCCACTGAGACTACGTTGTATGAGTTGGCGTAAAAGCGTCCAGCATGCGCCGAACCTGCGGCGACGATGATGCATTTCCGATGTGGTGAAGTCGTGACATCGGGATCGTGCATGTGGCCACGGTGGTACATGTGTGCGACTTTGAAGAGACGATCACGGCAACTTTGTTGGTCCCAATCTCGTAGCCACTCGACTGGGTGATGCGCCATAGCAATGACGAGGTGCGGGTTTTGCTCGCCGATGATCGAAAGCGCGTTGACAAGTTGACGTTCACCGACGACGAGGGATGTTGCCTCGCCATCGCTGCCGGAAAGCCAAGCGGAATTGAGTCCGATGATGGCAATGTCCAGCGGGTCCTCGCGGAGACCTGCGACATATCCCAGGCCATCCTCAGTGACCTGTGACATTTGGCCCACAGTGAAGTCAGAGACAAATTCACGGTACGCCTCTTGGCGCGCAATCAGATCGGCCATCCGAACGGGATTTCCGAGAGCACGATCTACTTCTTGTTGAGACGTGAGTATCTTTACGGCGCCCGCATGCGCGAAGTCATGAGCCTGACGATCGACGTCGTGGTTGCCAGGAACGAAGAAGAACCGTGCGGGTTCGACCAATGCGGCCTCGGCTAGCTCCGTTAGGTGTGTGCGAGCCTGCTGGTACTCCTCTTTCCGGCCCGAGTAGGCGATGTCGCCCGTAACCAGAGCGAAGGCAAATGGACTGTGATCCCTTAGCCGACTCTTAACATCATCTATCAGGTCACGGCACGCAACGTCCTGGCCAAACCGATCTTCACCGGCTTCAAAATGGAAATCGGAAACATGAAGCCAAGTCAGTTCTTCCATCGCGCTCGTTACGAAGGTAGCTCACCAAGGTGGCATTCTCAGCGGCCCAGCTCAAGGCTCTGAGGCGAGAGTCGGCTCTGCCCTCATTTTTCACCAAGGGAGCCCGGCCCTGATAATCCACAGGTCAACCAATCAATACATGGATCAGCAGCCCGATTGCTGCCGCCGCAGCCACGGACGCCAGAGCGAGTCGCCGTAGCGACCGCACTACATCGGTTACAGCGTCGATCACCACCTGTGAAGTGCGCAGTCCTCGAACGAGCCGATGCATGAAGATGATCTTGACGCATCACTATAGACTCTATGAAAGTGATGCTAGCCCAGGACGTACGGTGCGAGTTGGAGAAAGTGGTGGGCACGATCTCCGACCCTGCCTGGAACTTCCTCGTAGAGAAGCTCTACGTCAAGGAAGTCGAGGATGGCGTCTCGTCGGTCCAGGATCTAGCAATCACCGTAAGGGAATATCGGCGCGCTTTCGGGCCGGATTCTGGCGAAAGAGCCCAGCCCATGATGATCCCCGACCGCCGCGAAATGTACGGCACGAACACCTGGGCCGTGTCCGTGCTAGCGGCGATCCGGGCGCGAACCGACACAGAGGTGGTGGGCTTCCGCGAGCAAGTACTAAATGGCGAACTGATGAATTGGGACGAGGTCCCTTCGTGGGTCGAGAAACAGGCAACTCTCGGACCCCCAACGACATATCTCACTCTCCCAATGGAACAACAGAAGGTCAGAAACCAAAAATTCGAAGTCGATCTGAGGACTCCAAGCGGAATGAGCTTTTCGGCAAGGGTCTTGAAATACGCCGGTCCCGATGACGAGTCAGTCCGATTGCAACCGACCCGACGAGGGCCACTGGAAAGGCTGCGTCAGGTGTCGATAAGCCTCGCGGAGAGTTTTGCCTGGATGGAATCCCAAGCGGCCGTCTTTGTGCTCACAGACATAGTCCCACTGCTCTCACCGATTCGAGTTACGTCGTCCGGGGAAGCGATTCGGGACGGATATTCGATTGAATGGGCAAAACGCATTACGTTGGAGATCGACCCGAGTGTTTCACCCAACGAGCTTGTCCGTGCATACCAACAGGTTCGATTAGAAGGCGGGCACGACAGACGCAGACGACTCAGTGAAAAGCACGCAATGCTCGCGATCTTCACCGCTGAAAGGCCCGAGACTCAGAGCTGGATTGACACTCTGACGAATTGGAATGCCGAACGACCCGAATGGCGCTACAACCACGTGAGCAATTTCCGCCGAGACGCCGTTCGTGCTCAGGCACGCCTCTTATACCCAGATCGCTTCCACGGTCAGACTCGGCTGCGGTCGTGACGTTCAGCGCTACGAGCGGGACTCGACAACCAACGGATTAGGGACTGGACCAGGGACTGTGGTCGTTATTCCATGTTGTAACCCTCTATTTGCACGATCGAGGGGCTGTCTCGCGTTCTCGTCGGGGATGAAATTCCCCGGACTCCGCTCCGTCGCTCAAACCATCGACGACTGATAAGTGAACCTCCCAAACACTGAGCCCCACCACCTAGATTCTTAGAATGAGCAGCTACGCGCCCTTAACTGTCGATGGAATAGAGGTGGCGACCTTCCGGAATGGTGTTGACCTATCTGTGGCACTCATTTTTGGGCGCAACGAGTTCGTCTCGCGCCCAGCCATAGGCGATGAGGCCGACCGATGGGAGTACACGTCTGTGGGCGAGGAGGTCACTATCCACGAACTGGTCTCGACGAGCTCTGCCGTTCGCGACCGCCTCGACGTCCTCGGAATCGGAATGACTGTCGTGAGGAATACGTTCGACCAGCTGATCGCGGACGAGAGCGACTTGTCTGCCCGGCTCCCACTGCCGGACGACGTTGACCCCAAGTTCAAGCAGAAACTCGAAGAAGAGTCGAGGCTCGTCGCCGAGATGACCCTTGAACGATGGATCGAATTGGTCAGGCAGCGATATCAGACCGGCGACTTGGCTGGATCTGCGCGGGACATTAACTCGTTGCCTTGGTTGATCCGGCTGTGGGAAGAGTCGGACACTCGCATAATGATCCGAGCCATTCTTGCGGCGCTACCCGATGCATCTGAGATAAGGATCGACGTCACCGACATTGTTGACGGGGGCTATATGTCCCTCGACGACAACCCTCACGAAGCAGCTCTCGAGTGGATGGCTCAAGAAATATCGAGCGGCTCCCCTGTGATCGTGTTAATGGAAGGCCCTAGTGATGCACGCATCCTTCAGAGCGCGGTCGAGATTCGCAAGCCCCACCTCAAGGACTTCCTTCGCTTCCCCGATTTCTCGTTTTCGCCCGAAAGCAATGCGTCTGCCCTGGTGAAGACAGTGAAGACTTTTGCCTCGGCCGGGATCCGTAACCGAGTCGTCGCAATCTTCGACAACGATACTGCCGCTGAGGATGCGCTACGACCGTTGGCAGAGGACTCGTTGCCGAGGAACATTTCTGTCTTCCGCTTGCCCTACTTGCCCCTGGCTTCGGCTTACCCCACGATCGGCCCGAACGGCACCGACGTCATGGATGTAAATGGTCTCGCAGGCTCAATCGAGCTCTACACCGGCGAAGATGTGCTGCGAGATCAGAACGGTGAGCTACGTCCGGTGCAGTGGCGCGGCTTCAACGATCGACTCGACCGTTACCAAGGCGAGGTCACACACAAACGAGCCATCCAGGAAGCCTATGAAGCGAAGGTAAAGGCCACGCAGCTTGGAGAACTTCCTCAGATACTCCCAGACTGGACCGGTCTCGATCTGGTCCTGGACTCAATAGTTCGGCTTCTCTCCGATTAGCAGCGCGGTAGGCGAGCACCAGCGCCGAATGCCGACCCGTACACAGGACTGCCCACTGACGTAAACGGCAGGTCAGGGCACCTGCCAGAGGTACAGTCCGAGCTGCGAACGCGCGACTGAGCAGACCCATTTGCAAGATATGGGCACCCGACGACCTGGGTGTAGCCCTGGGTATCGTGCCCGTTTCGACGAGGTGGCGTGAGCCGTCGACACAACGCAGGCACTGCTCTAATCCATGGCCTTCGTCGGAGTGCGCTGACTCGTAACGCCTTGCCCGCTTCCTCGGCGAAGTCGACCGCTTCCCGGGGACAGGTCCTTCTCATCCCTTTTCTTTCTTAGAAATTCTTTGGCACCTTTTGCCACGGTGTTGCGGTTCAGCTTGGCAGCGCTGGCGATCGTCGAAACACCTCCCCGTCCGAGCATCGTGGCCAACCCCCCAGCCATGAGCCTCCGCTCCTGCTCGTTGAGGTAGACCCCGCCCGTTGCGGGTTCCTTCGGGCGAAGCCCGGAGTAGAACCTCTTGATGTTGTCGACGGAGATGAAAACCCCGTCCGAGTCGCTCAGACCCCGATTCAGCGCGCCTTCGCGCTCCCTGGTCCTGCCGATTATTGGGTCCTGAACTCGTCGCCACGTAGGAAGGCCGGCTTTGTCGCAAAAGTCGATGAGGCCTTGCGACACCTTCTTCTTGCTAGTCCCGAGCACGTCGGCCAGATAGATGCCGCCACCCCACCCGAGCATCCAAGCCACTGCGCCGATGAGAAGGCTCTGGTGATCGCCCAAATGGCGTTCGACCCCTTCGAAAAACTGGCTTAGAGCTTCGGGGGAGGTTTCTCGGCGATCTGGCACCCTGCACAGGGTATCGGCTCAAGTTATCTAACGCTTTGAAGAGGCTCGGCGAGCATCATCCCTAGTACAGGCCTATTTCAAGTTCGTATCGAAGTCGCATTTTGGACACAGCAAGAATGAACTCGGATGATGAGTGACAGGGCAACAACAACCAACAAAGTGTCTGGACCACGGCCTCTCGTGGGTCACGGCGTGCTTCCCCCGGAAGCTCTGATCGTTATGACCCCTTCGCCGAAGACGAAGTCGATGCCTTCCACTGTCGGCCACATCCATGGACCGACTGGCAGGATCTCCTTGGGTCGATACACCCAAGGCTGCGGTGGCGATGAGGTTGAAGTTGTCATCGGCGACGATGACATCACCATTGCCTTCGAAGCAGTAGGTCACGGAACCCGTGTCCGGCTTACTTACGAAGAGTACCCACGCCTGTTTCTGACTTGGGGACTCGCAGAGCCAGCCCACAACTGCGGCTGGCGGCTTCCGAAATCCCTTCCGGTGCGGATCGGCTGGGAAGACGAGCGCTGCAGACGCCTGATCATTCGACGGGACTCAGATGGCGATGTCGACTCCTAGGAAGACCGACGGACCCGGCGTTCGCAACGGGCGCTCCGCAGCGCTCATGTTATGGCACCTGGTGTTTGGGGAGGTGTTGTCCGAGCTCAACATCTCGCCTGGGGTCCTGCGTCAACGACTTCGCCAACTGGGCGTCGCCGGGGCAGATGGATGGAAGGCGATCGCCGATAGCAAGCCCGCAACCGCAACTCTGCTCCTGGCACTGGTGGGGGTGGCCACTCGCTTCCGAATGCCCTACATGCCGAAGCTGGAGGGTACGGCGCTCAATCCCGACGGCAGCCTATACAAGGCGGTTCGGTCGGCGATCGAGAAGACATACACCGGCAATCGTCGCAACCAACTTATCCAGTACCTGGACAACACGACGCAGTGGCTTCCCGGTCTCGGGTTCGATCCCGCTACCGCTGCACGCATCATTGCCTTGCTTCGTCGCCCCGGCCACCGGGCCCTAATAGGGATATTGCACTCGTTGGACGCAGACCAGCCGACTCTCGCGATCGATGCTCTACCCGAATCCACTCGCCGAGGACTGAAGGGCGTGCGGATCGACGGCGGTGCGCTCCGCTCCCTACTGGAGGGCACGACAGCCGAGCGCCGTTCCAGCCGGCGCAGGCGATCCTCCTCCGCCTCCGAACTGAGCCCGTCCGAGCTTGCGGCCCTCTTGCTCCAGTTTCCAGAGACGTGTGCCCGACTGCTGAGCACTGCCGCCCATCAGGGATGCCTGGACACGGGTTTGAGTCTGCTCGACGGTCTCTCCCCGGCGGCGGCGGCACTGTTCTTGTTGTTCGCTCCGGTCGAGTGGGGCCCCGCTGCACCAACCCTGCACACGCTTCGCAAAGTGCTCTACTGGTTTCGCGTCCTTGACCGTTGGGCAGCAGAACTCTTACGCCGAGATTCGATGCTGCTTGCCCGCCCCGCCAGTTCCCCCGACCCGGCACGAACGGCGTGGCTATGGACACCCACAAGCTGGGATCCACTAATAGACCCTGGCCTGCTCGTCGAAGAAATCGCCATCACCAAGGCCCTTCTCGACGCAGTTAGCAACTCCGCCCATCTTCGCGTCGACGCCGCAATCGAGAGGCGGCTCGCCAAGGGTGTGGGCGAGAGGTGGGCCAAGTTCGAGGCGACGAACATGGCCATGGAGAAGGTCTCCTACCTTGTCGACGTCGTTGCCTCCTTCGCCAAGGCCGGAGGATACGTCGAGTGCCAGATCAAGCTCCCGCCGAAAGTGCCTCGCCCACCCGACAGCGCAGTGACCGTCGAGTGGTGCCCGCCCGAGCTGATCCCGATCTGGCTGACCGTGGGCGATCTTGAGCTGGGACCAAACCATCCCGGGTGGCGCCTGGACAAGGCGTTGCTCGCGTTCGGAGCCCGCCCCTTGGAAATCTCCACAGCGAGCTCGCCTGGGGTCGGAAGCTGCGGCATAGGCAAACAGTTGCTGGTCGTTGCCAAGACGCGCCCCGGAATCGTTGCTGCCTGCCCGACGGCGTTACGAGCGAGCACATTCGAGCCATCCCTGTTGGATGTCTTCCATAACGACCCGGTCTTGGTGTACGAGGCGATGGTGGAGGCGGCAACGATGGTCGACCAAGCCTGCGAGGCCCTCGGTCTTCCCGTACCGCCCGGAGAGGTCCTGTACCGGTTGCGTCACGTTCGTTCGTTCGCTCTGTCGATGTTCCTCGCAGCCGGCCTGGAGGCCGTGGCAGACGCCTTCCTCCGCCACGACACCGCCGAAGCCACCGCTATCTACAACCTGCTGTCGCAGGTACAGGGCCACATGGCCGATCTCGCCCAACTGCGGGCAGCACGCGCCTTCCACGGCGAGTTCCCACAAGCCCTTACAGAAAACCCTACAGAAAGGCTCAGCGCATGAATGACTCGCCACAGACATCATCGGGTGGATTCGGCCACGACGACAGCGGACGCCCCGTACGCAACCGCCGCAAGGGACGAACATCCACCCGCAGCCGCACATCTGAGATCCGTCGGCCAGACGAAGTGTGGCACGAGTTCCACCGATTGGCTACAGAACAAGCCGATCGTTACCCCTGGGCAAGGGGCGCTGAGGTCCTGCTCGAACTCGGATACCCCTTCGGGGACGCCGCCAAACTCGGTGAGGATGGCGTCATTGAACACTCCTTGATCATGACGAGGGGTGACTCGATTCCTGCAATTCGAATCCGGCGCTCGTGCGACGGTTCCCGTGACAGCTACGGAGTCGATCCAGAAGATCTCCCTGCTCTTCATCGCTACCTGGCCGCAGGGATCAAGGGTAAAGAAGACCTTGCAGCCAAACTGGATGAGATCTCCCGGGAAATCCAGCGCAACCTCGGCCACCCTGGCGATTCCTACTGGGCAGTCACCCAGGGCGCATGGGGGCAGCGCAAACGCGAGTTAGCGCAGGCAAGCATGTTCGACCCCACCCATGAGCTGCCTCCAGGGATGAAAGCGGCCCGGGCCGCACACGACGCCCAGGTGCCGCCGACGGAATTCTTGCGCATGATCACTCCACTGACAATCGAGCTTGCTGAAAAAGGTGATCGGGTCCTCTGGCAGACAGATGGACCGAAGGCTGTGGTCTCCGATGTCCTCGCCCGCTTCGGCTACGACGACGAATCGGTCAGATCAGGTGGAGGAGTCAGCTCATTGCCGCAGGAGCTTCGGGACGCGCTGTCGAGATCCCTACTTGAACTGTGTCCGGACGTTCCCCGCTTCGTCGAG
>DAIQQK010000116.1:0-10353 GCA_036786835.1 Acidimicrobiales bacterium
CACGAGCGGGATAAATGCCAGCTCGATCATCTATGTCGCGTTCGCGCCTGCTCTCTGGTTGGTGTTCGCTGTGGCCGTCGAGCACGAGAGCACGTGGCGCCACGCGCTCGCCACCACCGCCAAGATGCTGGTTCTCACGCTTCTGTGCTGTCTGTGGTGGATCGTCGGTCTCGTCGTCGAGGCGGGATACGGCGTGGACGTCCTTCGCTACACCGAGACACTTCCCGCCACGACCGAGACCTCGAGCGCCACCGAGGTCATCCGTGGCCTCGGGTACTGGTACTTCTACGGTGCGGACAGGCTGGGGCCGTGGACACAGTCGGCTGTTCTGTACACCCAACAGCTCTGGCTGCTGGCGGTCACCTATCTCGTCCCGGTGCTGTCGTTCGTGTCGGCGGTGTTCGTGCGATGGCGGTACCGCGCCTACTTCGTGGGCCTCGTGGTGGTCGGGATGGTGCTCTCCGTAGGAGCACATCCGTACTCGAGTCCCACTCCCTTCGGAAGCCTTCTCAAGCGATTCATGTCGGAGACCACTGCAGGCTTCGCCCTCCGCTCGACCGACAGGGCGACACCACTGGTCGTGCTCGGTCTCGCGGTCCTCCTCGGAGCGGGGATCTCCGCGCTTAGGACACGCCTCCCGGTCCTCGCGGTCGTGGCGGCGCTCGGAGCGATCGCCGCGGTCGTCGCCGCCAACCCCGCTCTGTTCAACGGCGACGCCGCAGTCGTGAGCTTCTTCACCCAACCCGCAAAGCCGCCGGCCTACGAGAACGCCGCGATCTCGCACCTCAACTCCACTCATCCAGGCACTCGCGTCCTCGCCATCCCCGGAAACGATTTCGCATCCTTTCGCTGGGGGGACACCGTCGACACACCGCAACCGGCCTCTCTGAACCGGCCCTTCGTAACGCGAGAGCAGCAGGTGATGGGATCCATCCCGACGGCAGACACGCTGTTCGCGATCGACGACCCCATCCAACTCGGCACCGAGCAGTGGAGCTCGCTGGCCCCCATGGCGCGACTCCTCAGCGCTGGTGACGTGCTCGTCGAGTACGACCAGCGCTACGAGCACTACAACACTCCCCATCCCCAAGTGCTCGCACAACAGCTCGCCCAGACGCCGCAGGGGCTCTCCAACCCCGTTGCCTTCGGAGCGCCCACCCCGAACATCCCGAGCTATTCGACTCTCGACGGTCAGGACCTCCTCTCGGTCCAGCCCCTCCCCTCGCCGGCCCCCCTCGTGGACTACACCGTCAGCGATCCCCGGCCGATCACGCGTGCCGAGTCGGACTCGGGTGCGCTGATCGTCGCAGGAGATGCCACCGGCCTCGAGAGCCTCTCGAACGCCGGTCTGCTGAACACCAACAGCGCCATCTACTACGCGAGCACCCTCGACACTGACCCGGCGCTGCTCGACCAGCTGCTGTCGAACGGCTCGGGGCTCGTAGTAACCGACACAAACCGCAAGCAGGCGTTCCGGTGGGACGCGCTGACGGCGAACTACGGCGAGATCGAGACTCCGACCGAGAACCCCGCCAAGTCAGATCCGAGCGACAGCCCCATTCAGCTCTCCGCCGTGGCGCTCCCCGACTCGAAGACGACGGCGTTCTACATCGGAGCGGTCGACGTGACGGCATCCTCGTACGGCAACTCCGTGTCGTACACACCGGAGAACCGCCCGTACAACGCCATCGACCAGAACCTCGATACGGCCTGGACCACGGGGACGTTCCTGCCCGACCCCGCAGGACAGTGGTGGCAGGTGCACCTCCAGAACCCGACCACCGCCGATCAGATCAGCCTGACGCAACCGCAGTCGGGAGACCTGAGCCGCTCGATAACGCGAGTCACACTCACCTTCGACGGAACGCATCCCTACACCACCGTCCTCGGACCCGCATCGCGATCCCCTTCAGGAGAGGTGCTTTCGTTCCCGGCTCGGACTTTCCGCACGCTGAGAATCACGATCGACGCGACGAGCAACGACCACATGCGCATCACCTCGGCGAGTGCCGTTGGCTTCTCCGAGGTCGCGGTGCCCGGTGTCCAGGTGGTCGAGACGATCCAGATGCCGACCGACCTACTAACTGCTGCAGGGACCTCTTCGGTCCACAACCGCCTGACCATCGACATGTCGCGTGAGCGGGTTGCTTCGACGTCCTTCCCGTATCGCAGCGACCCCCAGACCAACATCTCGCGCCAGTTCTCGCTGCCGACCACACGCACTTTCACGTTGTCCGGGAGCGCCAGCTTGTCCTCTCTGATCCCGGACGACGAGATAGACCGGCTTGTCGGACGCCCGGGGTCGGACGGCAGTGGGGTCGTCGCCTACTCAGGTGGCCGTCTACCCGGCGACTTGAGCGCCGGTGCTTCCGCGGCAGCGGACGGCAACCTCGCCACGGCCTGGCAGCCGGGGTTCGGAGCAGCCTTCCAAAAGGGGGAATGGCTGGAATACGACCTCCCGGCGCCGATCACGTTCGATCACCTCGACATGCAGGTCGTGGCCGACGGCCTGCACTCGGTACCCACCTCGATCACGATAGGCACAGAGACCGGCACCAGATCGTTGGACCTCGGGAACATCACCGACGTCCCGAGGGCCGGGGCCACCGACCTCGTCACATTGAAGTTCCCTGCCCTCAGCGGAAGCCACATCCGGGTGACGATCACCGGTGTCCGGCTCGAGAGCTCCACCAACTTCGACTCCAACACTCCCGTCGCGCTTCCCCTCGGGATCGCGGAGGTTGGGATTCCCGGAGTCCAAGTGCCGCCTGTCCCCGCTTCTCTGCCGGGAGGCTGCCAGTCGAACCTGCTCTTCATCGACGGCAAACCGATAAGCGTGAGCATCCAAGGACCGACGAGCACGGCGCTGTCGGGCGGCGAGGTCTCGGTCGTGCCGTGCGGGAGCGACGCATCTGGAATCACCTTGGGACCGGGCAACCACGTGGTCGAGACAGCGCTCGGGCACTCGACCTCCACGGGATGGAACATCGACCAACTCGCGCTCGACTCCGCTCCGGGAGGTGCCCCTGCTCCCGCTGCGCAATTCGATTCTCTGCCCGCCACGCAGCCCGGTCCTGCTCCCGTGGTGAGTGCGACGTCACAGAGCCCGACGAGCGAGCACGTCAGGGTCAGCGGCGCGAGCTCACCCTTCGAGCTCGTTCTCGGGCAGAGTTTCAATTCGGGCTGGAAGGCTGTCGCTTCACCCGTAGCCGGCAGCAAGGGTCGAAGCGTGGACCTCGGTTCTCCCCGGCTCGTGGACGCGTTCGCCAACGGATGGCAGGTGACGTCATCCGACCTTGCGCGCCTCGGCGTGGGAGCCGGCGGGCCCGGCGGTCAGGGTGCTCCCGGCCAACAGGCCTTCACCGTCTCTCTCACCTGGGTTCCCCAGCAACGCGTGTGGACCGCACTCATCGTGTCCGCGACGGCGATCGTGGCCTGCCTCGGCTTGGCGGTCGTGCCGACCAGGCGACTCGTGCGCCGTCGGCGGCGAGTCCCGGCGGCCGGAGCTCCCCCGGCATCCACGACCGAGGGCTCGCACGTCGCGGCCACAGCCGCGAGCGCAGGCGACGGCCACTCCCGCTCACTCGGCATCGTCCTCCATCCCCGCAGCACGAGTCGAAGCGAATCGTCTTTCATCTCGCGGCTCATCACCGGTGGCTCTCTCGCCCTGTCTTTGGTGCTCGCCCTCCGGCGCGCTTTCCTGCGATTTCGTCCATCGCGCCCCGTCGCAACTCCTGTCCCGGATTCCGAGGTGGCCCCTGCTCCGGCGGAGCAGCCCGGTGTCGCGGAGCCGGCAGGTCCCCCTGAGCTCCCGGACTCCCCGGTTCTCTCGCTGCCCTTGACGTCCGGCGGGCGACTCCCACGGGTCTGGGTCATCGCGGTGACCTCGATCCTTACAGGGCTCGTTTCGGGCGCGATCGTGTCGGTCCCGGTCGGTGCTGCAGCCGCTGGAGCAACGGCTGCAGCGATGTGTGTTCGATGGCTTCACCCGATCCTGTCGCTGGGCGCCGTCGGCCTGCTCGTCGCCGGCGCCGTCGGCGTGGTCACCGGTCAGGAGACGCGCTTGATCCCCGAGAGCTCCAACTGGCCGTCCGCATACGAGTCCTTGGCCCTCCTCGTGTGGATGGCTGTCGTAGCTCTCGGAGCCGATGCCGTGGTCACGACGGCACGCCTGAAGCGGAAGCCTCGAACGGGAGCCATGCCAGCAGCCCCTGACACGACAGCGACAGAGGCGGAGGTTCCGGAGAAGCCGTGACCCTTTAGAGGTCTTGGTCTGCGGGCCTCAGCCCACCCGGTGGAGAGTGTTGTGGTCGGTGTGCGCGAAGGGCTCGGGGAACTCTTTCATGCGCAGCATCGTGGTCTCGTCGTACGACCACGTGTCCTCGCCGAGGGTGATGGTGACCTCGTAGCTCAAAGTGCTCGCGTTCTTTGCGAGGTACTGGTTCTCACCGATGCTGTACAGGGCTTCGCCCTGGGCGGCCTTCAGGGTGAACTTCGTGGCGTCCGATGTCGTGATGCCCCCTGCGAGCACGGTGATGCCGCGGGGGACCACGAACCCGCGCACCACCTCACCCGTTTCTGCGTCCCACAGCCAGTACCCGACCTCGGTGTGGAAAGGGTTCTCTTCGTCGCCCCGCCACATCGCGGTCCTGTAGTCGAGGCCGTAGAGATGCTGGTTGCCGTTGTCGACGGGGCCGAACGGCTTCAGCGAGCACTTCTCCCGGAAGGGTGTGCCGAGAACCTTGTTCTGCGCGTGCGAGAAGGCGGTGTCGAGCCCGCCCTCCCCTTCCCATTCACCTGCGAGTGGCCCGAGCGGGCCCCATTCGTTGGCCATGACCAAGTGTACGGGCAGCGCGAGCTACCGGCGCCGGGCTGCAACGCAGAAGGCGGGCCCGTTCTGGTGGTCCAATTGCTCGAACGCGACCTCGACGTCGGCGAAACCCAAATGCTCCAGGCAACTCAGGATCTCGTCGCGCTCCATCCAGCACGACCAGGTGGCCGGACCACCACAGAACCCTCCCCAAGCCAGGGCGGAGGCGTATTCGTAACGGTGCAGGGTGTGGGAGAAGCCCGAAGTCCTCGCAGTGACTGACGACGGGAATTTCGGGGCCAGATCAGGTCGCGCCGTTATCACGGTCGCGTCGTAGAAATGAGTCCACAACAAAACTCGGTCGCACACCTTGCTCACGAGTTGAAGGAGGGCCACCGGGTCCTGCTGGTGGTACAGAACCCCCGAGGCCACGCAGAGGTCCCATCGATCGGCCCCGCTCGTCGCGGCCTGCTCCAAGTACTTGACGAAGTCTCCGCACAGGAAACGCGCGCTCGGTATCCCGAAGACCTCCTTCACGATCAAGCAGCGAAGGAAAGCCTTCTGGTTGGCCTCTATCGCGAGGACCTCGCGCGCTCCCATCCGGTCGAGCATGTAGGTGTGACCACCCTCGAGAGGGCCGAGCTCGAGCACGCTCATACCGTCGAACCCCCCGAAGTGCTCGGAGCCCCAATGGATCCGCTGGTCGTCGAAGAGGGCAATTTCGCTTCCCGTCAATTCCTCATAGGGCGCCGGCAATCGCGAGCTCCACTCACCGGCGAAGATCTCTATGGCGTTCGCCGGGATCGGTGACTCGGTGCAGAACCGATCAGAGACCAGCTCGGCATCCGGCCGGCCTCCCGTGGGTTCGGAAGCGTCGGATGGCGGGACGAGTGTGCGTTCCTTTCCCCAAGGCAGCGAGATGCGCATGAGCTCACGATACGGTGTTTGACCCGAATCGACGTCGAAGACGGCACAAGCACAGGGCAGGCCGGCAAGCCGACGTAAAAGGTCCGGGACCGGAGGAGAGGACGGGAACCATGGGACTACTCGCAAGCCAACGAGCCGTCATAACCGGTGCTGCCTCGGGCATCGGACGCGCGACTGCCCGGCGAATGGTCGAAGAAGGGGCCGCAGTCGCCGTCATCGACGTCAACGGTGATGCCGCGCACGAGGTCGCCAAGGAGATCGGCGGCACGGCCCACGTGGTCGACGTCACGGACGCCGAAGGGCTCCGTAGCGCCGTGGATGACGCGGCAAGCGCCATGGACGGCATCACGATCCTCTTCAACAATGCAGGGACCGGGAGTCAGTCACCCCTCCACGAGTGGGCCCCCGAAGAGTGGGATCGCTTGCTGGCGGTGAACCTCAAGGGCGTGTACCTGGGCTTCCGCGCTGCCATACCCCACATGCGCGCGTCGGGGGGAGGCAGCATCGTCTCCACGGCGTCGATCAGCGGTACGCGGCCGGCTGCCGGAGAGGCGCCTTACGCTGCGGCGAAGGCCGGAGTCGCGGCGCTGACCGCTTCTGCGGCTCTCGAGTACGGCCCGCAGATACGGGTGAACTCGGTGTCACCGGGGATGATCCTTACCGCCTTGACAGAACCGCTGCTGAAGTTCCTTCCGCACGAGCGTGACCGGTTCGAGCGGACCACCCCGCTCGGTCGCATTGGAGAGCCGTCCGACATCGCCGACGTGGTCGTGTTCCTCTGCTCGGGCATGGCGCGATTCATCACGGGACAGAACATCGTCGTTGACGGAGGATTGACGCTGCATGGCTCGGGAGTCGACGGGATCTTCGACCAGCTGTTCGGCCGCAAGGACGGCTGACGAAGCAGACGAACCTTCAGCGACGGTAGCGTCGAGCAGCAGCCTCGTGCACAAGGACTCCGAGAGTCGACGATGCCGTGACGTCCCAGTCGAAGGTTCGCGCGTACTCCTCGGCAGCGCGTCCCATCCGATTCCGCAAGAGGTCGTCGGCGAGGAGCCGACCTATCGCTCGGGCCAGCTCTTCCCGTCCGTCGGCGAGCAGTCCAGTCGATCCGTCCACCACCGCGTCCAGGTGGCCTGCGATTCTCGACGCCACGCTCGGAGTCCCGCATGCTCCGGCCTCGGTCAACGTCATTCCCCATCCCTCGCGCAGCGAGGTAGATGCGACGACCCACGCCCGCCGGTACCAGGCGGCGAGCTCCTCCTCGTCGACGCGTCCGGGCAACGAGAGCCAGCGGGTCGCACCGAGCTCGTCCCTGAGCTTCTCCAAGCGGTCACGTTCGTAGCCTTCCCCGATGATCACGGCTTCGAGGTCCGGGCGCTCCGAGTGGGCGGCCACGAGGGCTTCGATCAGGAGATCGAACCTCTTCACCGGCACGAGACGTCCTACTGAGACGACCAGGGGCCGGGGAGACCGTTCGCCGTCAGCTCTGAATCGATGGTCGACCCCGGGGGGCACGACGGTCACCCGCCTCGCAGGAAGACCGAGCATCGACACGATCTCGTCGCGCGACGAGCTGGACAGGGTGACGATCCTGCTACGTCGATAAAGAGCCGGCGCGACCAACGACTCCACGGTGCTCCCGAGCTTGGCGAGCGACGGCGGCAGCACCATCCTCCACATTTCGGCGTGGACGTGATGAAGGAAGACGATCCGCGGGCCGCGAAACCACAGTGGCGAGAAGAAGGGCATCCCGTTCCACACCTCGACCAATCCGTCCGCCTTGCCTGGCGAGCCGATCCCGTCCCACGCGACTGCCGGGAAGACCCCGTAGCGACCGTTTCGGCGAACGGCCTTGTAACCGGATCTCTCGATCTTGCTCGGACGCCCTGGGACAGCCGACGTGCGGAACTCGACATCGAGCCCGGCACTCGCCCACCGCGAAGCAATCCGATGCGAGTGCGACTCGGAGCCCCCTGCCTCGGGGTCCTCCAAGTCCCGCCATGCCACGATCTCGATGCGCTTGAGCCCGATGTCCAGGGCCGCCGATGCAAGTTCCTCGCACGCTGAAGGTCGAGACGTCGCGGCAACCCCTTTGGTGGCCGGCGAGCCGAATGCGTCCCCAGGGTCCGTCTCCGCGGTATCGGGTCGATCGGCTACAGCAGACAGGGCGCGATCGCGCTCCGGCTGCCCACGGCTCACGATTCCTGCGGCGCTCACGTGGCGACCCGCTGCGTCATTCGCTTCGAGGATCGCCGCATGTGCACTACCACGAAGACCGTCGCCGTCCCGGCGGCCAAGGCCCCCTGGACCGCCAAGTCTGCCAGCGCTGTTTGCCTGGGCGCGCCGTGAGCTGCTGCCAGAGCGAAAGTGGCCAGCACCGCTCCGACAAGAAGAAGACCGCCGATCCACCTTTGCCCCGCAGCGAGCAAATAGGTCGTGAGGACCACCGTCGCGCTCAAGAATGCCATCGCCACTACGAGCAGCCAGAAGGCCGAATGCGCAGATTGGTAACGGGCTGAGAACACGAACGACAGCAGCCACTTCGGGAAGGCGACCGAGACGACGAGGAGAGCTGCTCCCGGTGCGGCGAGAAGGAGCAGCGTCACACCTAACTGCCTGAGAGCGTGGCCGCCGCGATGCCACTCGATCGCCGCTTCAGGCAACAAGTAGCCGCCGAGCGCGATCGCGGCAAAGACGAGCGCCTTGCTGGCGACCGAGATGGCGGCATAAGGCCCCGAAGCATGTGGTGCCTCTCGGCCGAGCACGATCACGTCCACGTTCTGAAGGTACGCGAGCAACGCCATGGCGACGAGGGCCCCGAAGACGTCCAGCAACACTCGCTGACGCTCCGAGCGAGACGAGGAGCGAGCGGCATGGCCGTTACCCGAGCCGGCCGAGTGGCCGTTCCCCGAGCCGGCCGAGTGGCCGTTCCCCGAGCCGTTGACAGCCAATCCGGCCGAAGACCCGCCGTTCAGACCCCATTGCGTGTTGCGAACGTCAGTGGAGCCATCGCGACGACCCCAAGCGCGATCCGCAGCCACACGAGCGTGAAGGAGGGTGATGGCTTCGGCCACGAGGATGCCCCAGGCCGCGCCGGTCACTCCCAGGCCCGCTCCCACCAGGCAGAGGACGGCCACCGTACGGGTGCCGCCTTCCACGACCAGGTTCTTCGAGAGAGTGCGGTATCTCCGGCGCGCCTGGAGCAGACCGCGGTCCATGGAGAGCAGAACCCACAAGAAGCCCGCCACGAGTATCGCGAAGACTCCCAGCGGGGCCGGGATCGAAAGCTCACGTGCGATCAGCCCTCTCGCCAGCAGAGCCGCGAGTGCCAGGGCCCCGACCACCACCATTGCCTGCGCATGAGCTCGGCGCGCCCAATCTCTCACCGGACCACTTCGCCCCGTGGCCGACAAGGCGGTCACGCGTCGGACGACCCCCACCACGATGGCGGTGCCCGGCATCGAGACGATCAGGAAGACGCTCGTCAACTGGGCTAGCGCCCCATATCCGCGAGTGCTGAGCAGGCGGGCGACCAGCACCGTGACGATCACGTTGGCGGCGTTGGCGGCGAAGCCCGCAAGAGCAACCGGGACCGCGTCTCGTACTCCCGATCGCAGCCCCGTCTCCGCGGCGATCACTGGCCGTGGTTCGAGGACCAGGCCTCCGGGCGCGGTCTCGACCATGACCTCCACGGATTCGGGCTTCCGGGCACGTGGAGTCTCGATTGTCATGCCTTCCAGATGCCCCCGCACGGCGCCCACGCTAGCAACACAACTGAAACGTCCCCCCGATTTCGGGGGTTCTGCCAGGCACAAAAGCCTGTCCGCGGCGCAGGCCCTAGGCGGCGAGGGGCAGATCTCGAATCGTGGCCGCCGGCCCGAACAGCCAGGTCACCGGGGCAACGAGCGCACCGGGACAGATCCACGAGGGACCCACCTGGGGCGCGCTCACCGATGCGCCATCAGGTCAGCGTTCGCCGCCGCCAGCGCATCAAGGGTCGCTCCATCAGGTACCAGCTCGGGATGGCGACCGCTGCAATGACCGCGACCCGTATCAGCTGGGTGGACCAGAAGTTGCTCCGGCCAGGCAAGAGTGCGACGTAAACCGGCCAGTGCACGAGATAGAGGGTGTACGACATATCCCCGACGAACACGAACAACCCGAGCCCGACGAACCGGGAGCCGATGCCCTTCGGGTTTACGACGAAGTAGGCGATGATCACGCACCAGGCGATCTCCGCCGCCGGCATCCACCACTCCAGCATCGACCTGGAGCCGGGTGGGACCTCGAAGCCGATCCAGACGACGAAGGCTGCACAGCCTGCAGCGGCCAACGAGAGGGCACGTCGAGCTGTCCCCCGCCAGTCCTCCAAGTGCCCCCCGACCGCGACGATGCCGAGAAGACAGCCGAGGAAGAGGGCATCTGCCCGCGTATCGAAGGCGTAGTAAACGCGGGCAAAGGTCGCATGGTGGTAGGGGTGAGCAGTTTGAAGGATCCAAAAGCGGTCTGCTGCGCTCAGCAGGATCCCGAGGACCGCCATCACCGTCGCCATGCGCAGCTTTCTCGTCCCCACGGCGACCACGAGCATCACCGCCCAGATGACATAGAACTGC
>DAIQQK010000269.1:0-2874 GCA_036786835.1 Acidimicrobiales bacterium
ATGGATTGGACAGTCAGACGAACCATGGGACCCCGAGCGGGCACCATCGCTCGGGTCCGGCCGCGTCATGGACCGTTCTCCTCGTTGTCCAACCATTTCCCGACGACCAACGACATGAACTCGGGTTGAGTGCGAAATCCGAGCGCGACGTAAAAGGGCTGGGTGTCGTTGGTTTGTAGTCCGATATGTTGACCCGGCACCCTGGCGGTGAGTAGGCGCACCAGCTTGGATGCAATGCCCCGACGTCGATGTGACGAAGCTGTCCAAACATCTAGCAGGTAGGCGTTGCACACACCGTCGGAAAGAAGGCGCGCCATTCCAACTACGCGGTCGTGGTCTCGAGCAAAGGCCACGTGTTGAGAACGCTCAAATGACCGCCGTAAGGCGTCTGGAGAGCGTCCGTTATCGAAGTCATCTCGGACAAGGTCCGCCTTTGCTCGTATCCAGTCGATTCCGGCAAACGAGTCGTTGATCGTTATCGGCATGGGGAAGAGCATGCCCCAACCGCGTCCCTAGCGGCCTCGCCGAGCCGAGACTCTAGGTAAGCGCGGTGACCATCCATGCGCTTGTCTCAAATTGCACACCAACATCGGGCTCGTAGCGCTCTGTGAGGGACAAGCGGACAGCCTCGACGACCTCTTCATGAGCGTCTGTCCCCGCCAGGCCGACCAGACCTCGGGCCATCCCCATTCCGAGTAGGAACTCCATCGCCTGGTCGACCGTGCCGCCCCCGCCGATGAGGATGGTCGGTGCGAGCGACTCCAACGCCACCTCGGTGAACCCCGCCGATTCGAGTAGCGCTGTCGTCTCGTCCTGGTCCATGAGCGCGAACATCCCGGGGCCCCTTGATAGACCGCCGAACTCGGGGATCTCGACGTGGTTCGCCACCTCGCTGGCGATGACAGTGAGCCATTTGTTCGCGGGGAGGCCCTGCCAACTGACGAACGCGAGCCTGCCGCCGGGAGCGAGCGAGCGTCGCAAGTTCGAGAATGCCCTCACGGGGTCATCGAAGAACATGACCCCGAACTGGCTGACCACGAGGTCGAACGTGTCCGGAGCGAAAGCGTAGGTCTGGGCATCGGCGACCACGAACTCGACGTTGTCGATCTGCGCTTTGCACGCCCGCTCGGACGCGACCTCGGTCAGTGGCACGGAGATGTCGACGCCGACCGCCGAGTCGGCGATGTGAGCTGCGGCGAGGGTGAGGGCACCGCACCCGCAGCCCACATCGAGCACGGAGCGATGCGGTGTCAGCCGGACCTGTTCGAGCAGCGCCTCGGTGAACGGCGCTAGCTGGCGGTCGTATCGGTCGGCGTGGGCGACGTAGTGCACCGACTCGCCCCCATTCCACGCTTCAGACTGTTTCTTGTTAGGTGCCACGTTGTGTCCTCGGCCGGGGTGCGTCGTGACCGTCATCCTGACACGCCGGTCGGAGCGAGGCGGGTTGGACCGCCGTGCCGCTCCGGGCGCCGCTTGCCGCTCACCGTCCTGTATGTGCAGCCGTTCCCGGTCGAGGTCATGCTGAGGGTCGGGACGGGCTCAGATAATTTCATAGTCGGGGATGCCGAGCGGTGGCCGTAGCCCGAAAATATAATCAACCTGTCTGATACGGCCACTCGTCCTTTCCGTCCAGCCATCTGTCCACACTGGGCCCCCAGCGTGTGGCACCTCTGGCCAGGGCTTTTGCGGGCAGTGGACACCGGTGGACACCCAAAGTGGACACCTGATTGTTGAGGCGAATCCGTGCTCAACTGTGCCAGGCGGGGACGGGTCAGAGGATCCTGAGAGGTCACACACTGGCCGTAAGCCGTCCCTAATGGCCGGGAAGGGCGGGAGATGATGAACAGCGTTGCATCAGCAGTTCGGTCCGGTGGCAGACGGCGTCCGAGGGCACGAAGCCTGCGAGTGGGTTTGGCGCTCTTCCTGCTGACGGGCCCCTTGAGCGCGGTGATTGTGGCACTTGGATCTGGCCCGCTTCCGCCACCGGCTCTATCAGCTGTACCGGCCTCAACGGCACCATGACCTTCGGAACTCCCATCCACTACAACGGAACCCCGACCACCTCCAAGCGGGGCAACTCGACGGTGCTGCCCGACTCGATGGTTAGGTTCAACTGCGGCGGCGGGACTGCAAATAGCAAGCACGGCTATATCACCATCAAAGGGGACAAGAATGCCCGCAATCCCAGCTACAGCAAGAAGACCTGTAAGTCGAATCCCGACGACACGGACGTGTGTGACAAGCACGTGGAAGGAACTCAGGCTGAGTTCTCCGGGCTGATCTCCAAGAAGACGCTGAAGTTGATCTCGTTCAGGCCCGATGGCGCCGTGGCCATGTTCAAAACCATTACCGTGAGTACAGAAATACCAGGGCAGTCCATAGGAGATCCGTGCGAGTCTGAGGGCAACGGGTTTGAAGTTGCTTTCATCATCAAAGGTGAAGTAAAGGACGGCATCTACGCCGATAGCGACGCCAGTGTCACACTCTGTCTCGGGGGGGATAGCGGACCCAACACGACGGACAACTTCAAGGTCGACCTGGCCAGTACCAACCCAGCAGTGCAGATCGACACGGCGCAGATCGACTCGACCGATAGCGTGGCCACACTGTGAAAGGCAAATCGACCAGGAGTCCGGGGGCGGGACGGTGTCTGGGTACCATCCCGACGGATTAGTCCCGCAGATGCTGGCAGTCCGAAGCACGCATAATCGACGGATCCCAGCTACCCCTCACCCCAGCCTGGCCACCCCGAACGTCTTCCCGTGGAGCTGCCGGCGACTGGGGGTCACGCACTAATAATCGCGAGGTCGCGTAATCCCGGGCGGGTCGGTCGGATCGCAGCTTGCGATGGATCGCCTCGCCGCTCCACTCGAC
>DAIQQK010000015.1:0-39941 GCA_036786835.1 Acidimicrobiales bacterium
CAGGCTGTCGCACGAAGTCATCGACGCTTAGTTGACCAGCGCTGATGGTCTAGGTCGAGCATAGAGATTGGGACCGATCAGCCGGCGGGCGCGATCCGCCAGAGCTTCATCAAGTTGTGGGTGACACAGATGAGGCGCCATTCACTGCTAACAGCCGCCAAACCACGCCGAGAGAATCTTCGGTAGCCGCGGTTGCCCTTGATGTTGCCGAACACGGGCTCCACGGAGGTCTGGCGTTTGTTGTAGAGCGCCTGCTTGTCCGGTTCAGCCAGCTTCTGCTCCATGTGCTCGCGGACGAAGGCAGGGTCGGGTAGACCAACTCGGTATTGCTCCAGGAGCTTTCGGACCTTGGGAGGTGACAGGCTCGATTGCCAAGCCGCCTCTCGAACCGTGAGCTCTCCCCGATCGACCTTCTCGATCACGGCCTGGCGCTGCTCGGGGCTCGACACCGCTGTGGTGCCTTCGTCTTCGGGATAGTGCGCGACGAGATCGACGAACCACGAATAGGAGAGTCCGAGCATCTCGGCGCCTTGGTGAAGGGTGATCTCCCCTTTGCGCACTCGGTCGATGACCAGTCGACGCTCAAGGGTGTGGGGCTTGCGGCCGCCGTAGAAGTTCTTCCGGTTCGGGGGAATGAGCACCTCGGCGCCGTGTTCGACGGTGGCGTTGTCGGTGGACCAGTAGCCGGCGTCAGCAACGAGCGCGCCCACATGTTGCTCGTGCCCAGCCCGGCGCAGTGTGTCGGCGATGGCCTCGGTCATGGGGAGGAAGTTGGGGATGTCGGTTGGGCTCTGGGTGACCTCGGCGGCCACCACGATCTGGCCCTCGGTCGCAGCTGCCTGGGCGTTGTATCCCTGGACGGGGTTCATACCCTTTCCCTTCATGACCACTGAATCGGGGTCGGTTGCGTTGGCTACATGAGGACGCTTGGCCCGCTGGGCGGTCGGGCTGAGTTTGCGCCCACCTAGCTTGCGGCCGAGTTCCTTCTCCTTTGCCTCTCGGGCGGCGCGCTTGCCCTCGTAGTCGCGAGGCGGCTCGTTTTCGATCTTCGATAGCGCCTGGCGGATGCGCTCGCGGCGCCCCCTGCGACCGGCCCACTCCTCGGGCAGCTCGTCGCCTCGGCGCTCTCCGAAACGCTCGTCTTCCTCGGCGTCGGTGCGATCGGCCTCGGCCAGGATCTCGGCGACAAGCTGGGCCTTGGTGCGGTTCGAGAAGTACGAGGCGTTGGCTTCCATCTTTGTGCCGTCGATGGCCACGATCCCGGTGTCTACCAGGCCAGCATCGACGCACAGGCCTAGTACCTGGACGAAAAGCTCCGCGATGGCCTGTTCGTGACGACAGCGGAAGCGGGCCAAGGTGGCATGGTCGGGCTGCTGGTTGGCAGCGAGCACCCGGTAGGCGACGTCCTCCACACAATGTTGCTCGACGCGACGAGACGACCGCTCTCTAGTGCAATAGGCGTAGAGCAAGATGCCCAGCATGGCCTCGGGGTCATAGACCGCACCCCCTCGGCCGTCGTCCCGGTAGCTCGAGTAGAACGCCGAGAGATCAAGCTCCTTCACCACGTCCAAGATGAACCAGGCAAGGTGTCCCTCAGGCAGCCAGTCGGTCACCGACGGCGGCATCAGCCAGAGCTGCTCACGGTCTCCTGAACGCATGTTGATAGGCATAATGCATGCTCCCGCGCGCCGCGAAACGCGGGTTGGATGGTCGGGATTCGTGCGACAGCCTCAGGGTCGTCGTTTCCGGACGTCGCCGCGCCAGACGGCCCCATTCCGGCGTTGCGGGGCACTCGCACAACGGGGTCCGCTCGGGTTATTGAGACAGGGTCAGTGAGCGATATAGCTCGGGTTCACACAAGGTCGAAAGCGGAACTCGAGTGCGCGGGATCGGGACATACAGCCCGGTCCACTTCGATACCCCTGGCGCTAATACCGGGCGGTGGGAGCGGCCGGTAGGGCATGATTCGGGCCTGGGATCAGCAGCCGTACTGAGAGTGCCAGGCATATCTCCGTGTCAGAGTCGGGGGTCGACCGATGAGCAGCTACCTAAACGTGGAGCATGGCCACGATCACGCCGTTCTGACGCTCAACCGGCCCGAACGTCGCAACGCCTTATCGGTGGCGCTGCGCGATGCCATCAGCGATGCACTCGACGAGCTGGCAACCGATCCAACGGTAAAGACCGTCATCCTCACGGGCGCGGGAACGGTGTTCTCGGCTGGTTTCGACCTAAAGGAGTTCGACAAAGCCGCTGGGGACGAACGATTCATGGCCGAGCTGTGGGCCTCCAGCGATCGGTTCCACCGTACCGTTTGGGGATTTCCCCTCCCCCTCATCGCCGCGGTGAACGGACCGGCAATCGCTGGGGGCTTCGATCTTGCCGTCATGTGCGACCTGCGTGTGGCTGCCACGACTGCGCGGTTCTCGCATCCCGAGCGCTCTTTCGGGGACGTGGTCTATGGGCCACTTCATGACCTGGTGGGTGGCGCTGTCGCCCGAGACCTAGTCATTGGCGGTAGAGAACTTGCCGCAGACGAGGCTTTGGCGCTTCATCTGGTGAGCGAGGTGGTCGAACCCGAAGCGCTTACGAGGGCAGTGGCGGAAATGGTCGAACGGGTTTGTGTGGCCCCGCGCGACATCCTGATGCGGACCAAGGCGAAGGCGTTGCGCCGAGCAGGATGGGACGCGGCGAGTCCAACTCTCGACCTGTAGTCGCTCGGGACGGTTCCAGTCGGACGGGTGACCGCTCCGTGTCACGCGGCCTACGACATGCTGTCTATCGCCCGGACCACCGCAAGCGCCGGTAGGCGCGGCCATCGGGATACACGACCAGGCGAGGTCAGGCGGGTTGAACCGCCCAGCTCTTGTCGCCTATTTGAAGCATCTCTGGGCGCGGTGGATTAACCTCCTGACGACCCGCGAGACCTCAAGCCAGCGGGTCTGGCTAGGACGAATACGGGGGGAACCGTGACCGAGCTAATCGGACGGGTCATCGTCGATGGTGTTGACGACAGATACTCGGGAACGCCACCTCCTAGACGACCCACCGGAAGGTTCATGCGTGGACCGCGTGCCGTCGTGGTCTTCGTCGCCATCGTCCTCGTCGCAGGAGCGGTAACGGGAATCGCTCTCACCGTCGGCTCATCAGCCTCGATCGTCAAGACGATCACGATCGTCTCCCCGAGCTACAAACCCCAACGGGCATTCGGCACCGACGACTACCACTGCACCCTGGTAAATCCGCACGTTACGCAGAACTCCTACGTCATATCGAGCGACTTCACGCCCGGCAGCGATGAAGTCCACCACGCCGACCTTGCACTTGTGCCCCCCTCTCTCGCGGCCAAGGCACTTCAGGAGAACGCAAGCACCGGTGGCAAAGGATGGACTTGCTTCGGTGCACCGGCGTTGCCCGACGCGTCCCTCGCCGATTTCTTCAGTACACCCTTCCTGAGTGTCTGGGCTCCAGGTCACGGTGCCGACGCGCTACCCAAGGACACCGGCATCTCGCTTCCGGCCGGAAGCCTCGTGATCGAGCAGGTCCACTACAACTTGCTCGTGGGCGACAAGCCGGTGAGGAACTCGCTCGTGCTCGACACCGTGCCGAAGTCCGCACCGCTGCTGCCACTCAGCCTCGACTTGCAGATGGCTCCTCCGGACATCCCCTGCCCGGCCGGTGTGACCGGCCCGTTGTGCAACCGAGCCGCATCGCTCGCCAACCAGGTGCAGCGCTTTGGCGCCCAAGCGGGGGAGATCGTGGACGGGCTCGAACTGTTCTGCGGGCACAACCCGTCAAATCCCCCGGTCAGCGACACGGCCTCGTGTTCTTGGCCGGTGTCGAAGAGCGGCTTCATCGTCCGCGTCCAGGCCCACATGCACCTGCTCGGACGCAGCTTCACGATGGTCCTCAACCCAGGGACACCACAGGCGCAAACGGTGTTGAACGTCCCCAGCTACAACTTCCACTACCAGAAGGCCTACAACCTGAGGAAGCCAATTCCCGTGAAGGCCGGCGAGGAGATCCAGGTCAATTGCACCTACGACCCGACCCTTGCTCAGGAGTTGCCCATCTTGCGAAGCATTCCTCCCCACCTCGTGACTTGGGGCGACGGCTCCTCGGACGAGATGTGCATCGGTCTGGCGTGGACATCGGCGTCGGCGCCCAACCCGAATAGCTCTGTGTGACCAACTGTCGGGGCGGGGTCACGAGACAGAGGTGAGGTGGCGACGAGTTGGGTCCCACACCGAGAAAGACCCGACCGATATCTCTCGCGTGAAGGATCATTGCGTCGCGGAGTACCCGCACGAAAGTGCCGGATCCAGGTGGCCCCAATGGCCAGATGACTCCGCGATCCGGCGTTCGGGGGGCACCCTCGCACGAGGTTCGAGCCGCGCGTTATAGGACAGTTTGGGCTCCTTAGCGGACCGATGCTGACCGGTCGCAAGCGACATTTCTCGGGTGGTCTGGTCTCAGGCGCTTGCGATCAACGCCGCGCCTGCTGGAGCCTCCCTGAGCGTGCATCTCCACAGCCTGGCCGCGTCCGGGCTGGCAACATGGCCCGCATGGAGCTCAAGGTCGTCCGCTACGAGGTTTCCGACAACGTCGCCATCATCACCCTCGACCGTCCCGATCGGCTCAACTCGTGGACGGGCCGGATGCACACCGAGTATCGGTGGGCGCTGGCCGAAGCTGATGGCAACCACTCGGTCCGGGTGATCGTGGTAACCGGCGCCGGGCGAGCCTTCTGCGCCGGTGCCGACAGCCGCGCACTGTCCGGACACGTCGAACGCGGGACTTACGACGCGGGCACACCCGATGACTTGACGTACCCCGGTTACGGTGTCGACCAACGCTTCGATGCCGATTTCGCATATCACTTCGGTCTTGCAAAGCCGGTCATCGCCGCCATCAACGGGCCTGCTGCGGGGGTGGGCCTCGTGCTGGCGTGCTTTTGCGACATCCGCTTCGCAGCGGCCGGTGCCAAGCTGACTACCGCTCATGGACGACTTGGACTGCCCGCCGAGTTCGGCCTGTCGTGGCTTCTGCCTCGCATGATCGGCCTAACCCGGGCCAACGATCTCTTGCTGTCCAGCCGCGTGTTCCTTGCCGAGGAAGCGGCGGACATGGGTCTCGTAAACGAGGTGGTGGCCTCGGACCGGCTGATGGACCGGGTCATGGAGTACGCCGGCCAGTTGGCCACCACCATCTCCCCCTCCTCACTGCGAGCCACTCGACGCCAGATCTACACGGACCTGCACGGTGACGTCGCCAGCGCGGTCAACCGGTCCCAGCGGCTGCTAGAGGAGATGATGACCGGTCCCGACTTTGCCGAGGGCATCGCCGCCTTCCTGGACAAGCGGGCTCCGCGTTTCGCTGATCCGGAGGGGGCTGATTAAGTCTGGCACGGAGCGCTGCGGGGCGCCTCGCAGACCGCGGTATTGACTGTCCCCACGCCGTATCGCTCACGGTTGTGATTACCAATGGCCTCTGCGAGTTATATGGTCACCGAGCCGGCGATATGGGTCGGGCTCAATCAAGTGGTGTTAAACGCGTCCTCGAAGTGCCTTAGGGGATGTTCGCGATGGCGACCGCAACGAGTTTTGGAGTCTCATGCCACACAAGAAGTGGGGGAGTGGCTCTGATCCCGCTTGCAGAGTGCCAGGAGGCGCGGTATTAACTCCGTGTCGCTACTCGAGGCCGTGTCAGTCGAGCAACGAAGCGTGACCTAACCAAGAGGAGAAAACCATGCCAGTACAAAAGACTGGGCACGGTCCCTCTCCGCGGCAGAGGAGTCCCCTCTCCGACACGCAAAAACCCACGTGCAGACCAAGGCGAACGCGTTCCTCATTCGGACCACAGGGAACCGCGGAGCAATCGTGCTCTAGTGAACGTCTTCGACGTGAGACACCATGGCATTGCGAAGGGCGACGCGCGCCTGGTGGTCAGTTGTGCCTTGACCCTGGACATATTGCTCGCAGAACGGACACTTCTTTAGGAAATCTCGACGCGCTGGTGACTCCGTTCGATGACGAATTTTCGTGTCTGCCTGACGAATGATCTTGGCCACGGTGAAGTAATCGTCCCATCCGACCTAAAGGTAGAAGAAACACATGCTACTCGGATGCAGCTAGAACAATCGGGATGTGCCGGTCCCGGTAACCCGCCCCGCGCCCCGACGGTCCGGTAATCGCGCCCGGAGCGATACTGCTTTCACAGCCCTCAAGTCCCTCCCCTTCCGCAACGCGGTTGACAGCGGTTAGGCGTCGGGACAGGCTGACACCCATGCCTGAGAACAACCAATCCCTTCCGCCTGCGGCAGTCGTCGTCCGGTCTCGGGTCGCCGACTTCAACACCTGGCTGACGGCGTTCGATTCCCATGAGGACGTTCGCCGGGCGGCTGGCCTCCTTGGCCACCACATCAACCGGGCCGAGAACGATCCCAACGACATCAGCCTCTACATGGCCCTTTCGGACCTCGACAAGGCCAAGGCCTTCGCGGCGTCGGATGACCTGCGCCAACGGATGCAGGCGGCGGGGGTTGTCAGCGTCCCCGAGTTCATTTACATGACGCCCGTGCGCGAAGCGATTGTTTGGGATCGTGAGCTGCCTGCGTTCATATTGAGTCACTCGGTGGCTGATTTTGACCGCTGGCTCGAGGGTTATGACGCCGCTGCCGAGTTGCAAGCAGCGGAGGGGATCGTGGGCCAAGCCGCCAACCGCTCGATCGATGACCCAAAGGTGGCAATCGTTTACCATCAGGCAGAGTCCTTCGACATGCTGCGAGCGTTCCTCGCCAACGACAAGCTCAAGGCGAAGATGAAGGAGGCCGGGGTCACTTCCGAGCCCGACATCCAGTTCGTGACGGGCGGCTGGGCCAAACAATACGGCTGAGCCACGAAGCGATTCCGGTCGGCTGGCTCTGAGGATGCTTCCGGGACCGGCCTAGACAAGATGCGTGAACCGACAGGAGGAGACTGCATGTGGGCACAGCTCATAACCACGCGACTGAAACCCGGCAGGGAGGACGGCCTCCATACGCTTATTGACAAGCTTCGGGCTACCGAGCAGCCTGGCTCGCGTTTGCTGCGGTCCACCGCCATGCGGGATCAGAAGGACCCAAGCCGTGTGTACATGTTCGTGGTGTTCGAGAGCGAGGAGGCGGCTCGCAAGCGTGAGCAGGACCCGAAGCGGCAGGAGGGCCTAGCGGAGGCCAGGGCGATGATGGCTGAGATCTTCGACGGTCCACCGGATTTCGTGGACTTGACCGTCGTGGAGGACGCCACCTACTGACGAGGCCGCTCGGTACGCGCCGGGCGCGAGTGGTCTCCGCACTCTTCTCGTGGACCCCGAATGCGTCCCATATTGCTCATCAGCAGCCGGGGCCCAGAGTGTCATCAAGCGCCGGTTGCCGGGCGGCGGTCGCACCTTGCGCGTCCAAGCGGACCCGGATCGTTTCGACTATCCGCTATGACCGGCTTTGGCCAACTCGGCCAGGCCCTCGAGCGACGTGCGCATAGCCTCGACCCATTGGGTGCCGTTGTCGGTTGCTTGCTGGAGCCAGGCCGGCGCCTCGGCGCAGTCGAAGAACTCGGTCACCGTCGTGGCCGACGGCCCCTCCGGGATCAGCTCCCATCCCCACCGGACGCCAAGCCGGCGGCCGAGGTGGGGGACGTCACGACTGGCCTTGCTCAACGCCGGTTCCCAGACGATGCGGTTGTTCGGCTCGAACGCGACCACGTAGTTGGTCATCTCGTAGTCGCCCATCTCGTTGTTGTGCATCGCCATCACAAAGACGTCGCCGACGGCGGTGATGGGCTTAGGTCCCAACGCCTCCTTCAGCATGCCCGACCCGTCGACCTTAGGATGCGAAGCCGGATCGGCCAGGACTGCGAAGAGTCGCTCGGCGGGTGCATCGATTCGTCTGGACACCGTCACCGGCGGGCAGGTCGTCTCAGTCTCAGACATGGTCGGGACACCTTCTTTCGTTCTGCCTCATCCCCGTCATGCCTGAGCACGACCGAGGCGCCGGGTGGTCCCGGGCAACAGATATGACGGAGCTGGGCCACCGAACTCGTCGCGAAGTCATCGTGGCCGGGTGTTCCACCGTGATGTCGCAGACTGCCACATAACCGCGGCCCGAACCACCGGTGAGGGTGCTACCGATCGCTGGTTGGGAGACCCAACCCGCCACGCGTTCCATCAAATCTCATCAAATCTGAGCGCGTTCCCACGGTGCAGGTGGAATAGGAGAGCCGAAGTCCTGCTAAGTTGGCCGGGTACCCGGTCGTTCCTTCGGCCGGCCGTCGGCACTTTGCCGAGGGGCCTGATTCGAGATCCAGTCGAGTTGGCCTGTTTCCCACTCGACTGGAGTCTTGTGAATACCTCATTCTCTGATTTAGGCGTCCCCACCCACCTGGTGGCGCGTCTCGCGCAGCAAGGCATCGTCAGCCCGTTTCCGATCCAGGCGGCCACTATCCCCGATGCCCTGGCCGGCCGGGACGTCTGCGGCCGGGCGCCGACTGGCTCAGGCAAGACCATCGCATTCGGGATCGCCGTCGTCACCGCGGCCACCGGATCAGACCCCCGCCGTCCTCGGGCGCTAGTGCTTGTTCCCACCCGGGAGCTGGCTTCGCAGGTTCAGGGCGAGATCGCCCTGCTTGCCGGCCACGGCAATAGGACCATCGCGGTTTACGGCGGTACCGCGTACGGCGCCAGTCGCCGAGCCCTCGATCGCGGCGTCGACATCGTCGTCGCCTGTCCGGGCCGGCTTGAGGACCTAGTCAAGCAGGGAGCCCTCAAACTGAGCGACGTAAAGACGGTAGTCCTCGACGAAGCGGACCGGATGGCCGACATGGGCTTCCTCCCCGCGGTCCGCCGCGTGCTCGACCAGACCTCCCCAGATCGTCAGGTGCTGCTGTTCTCGGCCACCATCGGGCGCGAAGTGGAAGGCATCATCAACAGGTACCAACGCGACCCGATCCGGCGCGACGTGGTGGCCGACGAGTCCAGTGTGGGCCCGGTTGCCCACCTCTTCTGGCGGGCCGAGCATTCAGAGAGGATCCAATTGACTGCCCGTCTCGTCAGCCAGCATGGTCGGGCGGTTGTCTTCTGCCGTACACGACGCGGGACCGATCGCGTCGCCCGCCAACTCAGCCAGGGGGGGATCACGGCGGTGGCCATCCACGGCGACCGCACACAGGCCCAGCGTGAGCGGGCCCTCGCGGCCTTCGCCCACGGGCGTGCCCACGCCCTAGTGGCCACCGACGTCGCCGCCCGTGGCATCCACGTCGAGGACTTGCCCTGCGTCGTGCACTTCGACCCACCGACCGATGCAATCGACTACCTCCATCGTTCTGGTCGCACGGGCCGCGCCGGCAAGTCCGGCACGGTCGTCTCACTGGTCACCGGCGAACATCACTCGACTGTGCGCGGTATCCAGCGGGCCCTCGGCCTGACCCAAGGTCTCGACGCGCCCGATGGCCCGTCGACAGCGACCGTCGCCACAAACCTGAGTGCCGACCGCGGCACCGGGCCGAACCGTCGCTCCGAGCGGCAGGGAGCACGGAAGGGCGGTCGGCGCCGGTCTTTGCGTTCCGGTTCGAATGCGAGGGTCGACCGGGGCTCCGGACAGCCCCGGAAGTCCCGGCCGGGACGGCGCGGCAGCGCTCAATACAAGCGGGCGAGCTAACCTCCGAGGTGCCGAGTCCGGTCCGATAGCTGTCTTCCAAAGTACTCAGACGGCCGGAAAACGCTACGCACTATCGCCGAGTCGAGGATCCCAGAACAACAGGCTCGAGAGTTGCCTGCAGGTATCCCGGCCCGAAAGGTGGGGGCTCAGCTGTTGAGGAGGTCCCTTGCGCGGTCAACGTGCCTAATTCGTGCCTGCGCGTCCAGCCATTCGTTGGAGCGGACCAGTTGTCGTTCATCCGGAATATGTTGACGGCCTTCTGAGCTGTCCGTCTGTGCACCACAGCGCCGACAGACCGCCATTCGCCCGTTTGTTTCTGGAGAATGATCATCATCGAGCCGACTGCCCACATGCGACGCTTCGTGCGAGACCACAGTTCACTCCTTGCTCGGCTCGCCGACTTCGAGCTGACGCCGAACCGAAAGGACTACAGCGAACTCGAGGTTAGCGACTTCGCCCTTTGCAATAGGCTACGCCGTTTTGAGCCAATCCATTCGAAGCCCTTGCTTCGGTCGAAGACCTCTGCCGCGGAGCCCGGGGAGAGGAGCCTGAGGTATCCCAGAACACGCTTTGAGGAGCGCCCGAGGCATATTCCCCTCGGGGGCTCTTCCGCTCAGATCAAGCTTGCGGCCATGAGCAGAGCCGCTGTGAGGCTGAGCAAGACCGGGCAGATCTTGAAGAAGATGACGGCTGTGCGAGCTCCCGTCGATGCCGTCAGCCCGGCGATAGCCAGGAGCATTATCGCCGAGGCCCGGTCAACCCATTCAGTCAATGCTTGGTGGGAGCCACCCGCCGCGGTAGCAATCACGACGATAGTGGCGATGAACCACATCGTCATGGCTTCGGCGATCCACTCTTGAGTGATCACCAGACGATTGTCATGCGAAGTGTCATTGAAGCCCTTGACAACTCGCGCCGTGGGCAGCGCGTGTGCGACGCCCCATAGAGCTGTGACCCCGGCTGCGAAATAGGCAAGCACAGGGCTCATGCCAACAGCATCCGTCTCTTAGATCCGTCTGCCCAGGGCCGAACGGCCTCTAAGGGCTCTGTACCCATCCTCTATCGTGCGGTCCTTTGCTTCCTCCGATGTATCCCTGAACCCGGTTTGAGGGAAACCGACCGGGTATCTCGTAAGGGCCTCGAGGGCATATCCGGCAGTTGCACGCACCACCCCGACGCTCGCGACAGACAGAGCCACGGTTGCGGCCACTCCGGCAACCTTCAATCAGATCCGTCTATAGGCTGACCGCTTAGGACGTTCGATCACTCAGCGCGACGAAGAGACGAACGCGTTCTGATCTACGCTGAAGGGCTCAGATGACCGACAGCCCAAGGATCGGCGAGGACAAGGCGCTGAAGTACGGCTTTCGTAATCTGCTGGAGTCGTCACCCAGACGCAGTAGTCATCGTTGATGCCGATGGTCAGATCCTGGTCGTCAACGCTCAAACCCAGAGCTTCTTTGGCTATGAGCGTCACGAGATGTTGGGGCAATCTGTCGAGATGCTGGTACCCGACGCCGTTCGGGACCGCCACTCCGCACACCGTGCGGATTACGCTGTCGAACCGCATACGCGCTCGATGGGCGCGGATCTCGAACTGTACGCTCGGCGCAAGGACGGCAGCGAGTTCCCAGTCGAGATTTCACTCAGCCCGCTTGTCACCGTGGACGGATTGGTCGTGTTCAGCGCGATCCGAGATATAACTGACCGAAAACGTGACGAGCGGGATGCCTCGCACTTCAGATCGGTCGTGGAGTCCTCCCATGACGCGATCATCAGCAAGACCCTCGATGGAATCATCATGAGTTGGAACACTGGTGCAGAGCAGCTCTATGGCTATACAGCCGCTGAGGCTGAAGGGATGTCGATGTCGGTCCTCGTGCCGCGCCGCCATGATGACGATCTGCCCGACATACTCCGACGCGTGTCTCTAGGTGAACGGGTGGATCGGTACGAAACTGTGAGGATGAAAAAGGATGGTGGCTTGGTGGACGTGTCCCTTACCGTTTCGCCCATCCATGATCGCAACGGCAACGTGGTCGCTGCTTCGACGATCGCACGCGACATCAGTGAGCGGAGACGCTACCAGAAGCAGTTGGAGTTCCTTGCCGAGCACGATCCACTAACCGAAGTGTTCAACAGGCGGCGCTTTGAGCATGACTTGAACCGCCAAGTCGGGCGGGCGCACCGCTACCACGAGCGGGCAGTCCTCCTAATGATCGACCTCAACGGCTTCAAGCAGATCAACGACATCTTCGGCCACGAAGCAGGCGACCGAGTGCTGAAGACGACAGCAGAGGTACTAAAGCATACGCTCCGGGAGACTGATGTCGTGGCGCGGATTGGAGGCGACGAGTTCGCCATCCTGATGCCCTACGCCAGTCCCGAGGATGGAGCCGTCGTCGCCTCGTTCCTACGTGAGGCAATCAGGGAGTGCAGGATCGACGGCGCTGAACATAAGGAGATCCGTCTTTCGGCAAGCATCGGCCTTGCACGGATCGAAGACGAGACCCCAAACGGCGAGTCGGTCCTCGCCGAGGCTGACAGAATGATGTACGAGGACAAGCGACGACCCATTTCCCAGCGCTAAGAGTTGGCGATTCGCAACCCTTCACCTCGTAGTTGCTCACGATCGCAAGCGATCGTCTGAAAGCCTCGAAAGGAAGTGGTAGCGCATCAGTGCCGCTCCAGCGCTTCCTGTTCCTGTGCCTGCTACCGCTATCGGCGGCGCTGCGCGATCGAGGGAAGTCGCCTGGCCACACGGCGTAAGCGCGACCCCGTCCGAGCAATGCCGGTCCTTGCTGCACTTCTCTGCTCGACAGTCGCCGGCAGATGGGATCAAAGCTGGATTGCGGTTTCTAAGGTGGAGGCCGGGCGCGCGTTGCTAGCGTCTTGAACCAGAGGACATGACAATGCGCCTAGTCGAGATCCGGCGGTTTCCGGTCAAGTCAATGCTCGGGGAGACTCCGCGAGAAGCACAAATCGAGGCAAGCGGTCTCGTGGGCGATCGCGCTCACGCCCTCGTGGACATCGAGAACGGCAGGGTGGCGAGTGCCAAGCTGCCGAGGGTGTGGAGCAACCTCCTGACTTTTTCCGCCAGCTACATCGAACAGCCTGGCGCCGGCAAACCGCTCGCGATCACATTGCCCGACGGGACCGTCCTCCACAGCGAAGAGCCAGACCTGGATGAGCGTCTCTCGGGCGCCATCGGTAGGCAAGTGACGCTCACGGGAGCTCCCGAGCCAGACGACGGCTACGAGGACGAATGGCCCGACATCGAGGGGATGGCGCCCCAAGACTTCATCCAGGCGACTCAGACGTCGACGAGTGAAGATGGCAACCCGGTGAGCACCCTTCCGGTGGGGATGATGGCGCCCGGCACCTTCCAGGACGTGGCTCCAGTGACCATCATGACGACCGCCACCCTTCGGAGGGCGGCGGAGCTTCAGCCCGGGAGCCGATGGGATCCGAGGCGGTTCGGGCCAAACCTGCTTCTCGACGTGGAGGGCACGGGTTTCGTCGAGAACGAGTGGGTCGGGCGGCAGTTGCATGTCGGCCAAGTCGTGTTCTCGGTCGCTGCGCCCATCCCTCGCTGCGTCATGACTACCTTGCCGCAGGAGGATCTGAGCGCCGATCGCGAGATCCTTCGCACGGTGGCGCGACACAATCGAGTGGATGTCGCAGGAACAGGCGTTTTCGCGTGCCTTGGCGCGTATGCCGGCGTAATCGAACCTGGGCATCTAGCAGTCGGCGACAACATCGAGGTGCTGTAGCTCATTGCCGGTTGGCCTAAGCAGAGTGGGCCCAGGGGTGCGGAGTTGATCCACTCGCGCGTGGACGAGGTGTCCCAATAACCCGACCGGATCCAGCTCTGCGAGTAACCCCGAACGCCTGCGAGTTCAGGAGGTCAACGCAACGCCTGCCTGATTGGCGAACATTGATGTCGTCGAGGACTTCCGGGGGGCCGGGCAGCGGCCGGCGCCGGGAGGGGGGACTGGTTTCGGGCTCACAGGCATGCGGGAGCGGGCCGCTCTGCTCGGTGGAACGCTGCGGGCCGTCGCCACCGACCGGGGGTTCCGCGTCGAGCTGTGCGCCCCCGACCCGGCGCAGGGGTCGGGGCGGATGATCGCTAAGCGTGGACCGTTCAAATCTCCGACATGCGGATCAACGATCACGACGACCTGACCGACGATGCGCCGACGGTGGTCCTCGAGCGGCAGCGCCGGAGGGTCAGTGCAACGACCGTAGCCGTCATCGCGATCACGCTTGGCGCGGGGTGGGCGATTTACGCCGAGAGGATGACCATTCGTAGCGGATTCGGTTTCCTCGACCACTTGACGTCGATATGGGTGGGCGCCGCCGCCGTCGCCCAAACCGTGTCGATGACAGCGTTCGCACTTCTCCAGAAGCGATTGCTGCGCGCCGTCGGAGCTCGCCTGACAGTGTCGTGGTTGTTGTCCTCGGCTTATTTGGCCAACGCGATTGCCTTCGCCGTGCCCGTCGCTGGCTCGGGCATGGCAACCCGATACGCGTACAAACAGTTTCGCCGAGGAGGTGTCGATCCGGCCGCAGCGACCATCACCCTGACCCTCGCGGGGATCGTCTCGACGGTTGCGTTCGCCATGGTGATCGTCATCGCAGCTGTGGCATCGGGCAATCCCGTGGCGGCTCTCGGAACTGTGCTTGGTGCCGTTGTAGCGGCCACTGTCGTCGTCTTTGTCGGGATCTCCGCGCGTCTCCCACAGGGTCGCGCCCGACTCGAGCGCCTAGCCACCTGGGTCATGCGGCTGAGCCGGAAGACCGTCCACCGTCCCAAGGCCGACCCTCATGAGGTGGTGCGAGGCGCTTTGGACCGTGTGAATGCAGTCAATCTCACTCCGTCGACCGTTGTCTGGAGCCTAACTTGAGGATTCCTGAACTGGATCAGCGACGCGGCATGTCTCATCTTCGCGATCAAGGCCATTGGGGTGCCGGTGCCGTGGCACGAGTGCTCTTGGTCTGGAGCGCCGGGGTCGGCGCAGCGAGCTTTAGTCCGACCCCAGGCGGCATCGGTGTCGTCGAGGTGACGATGACTGCTGCTCTTGTCGCTTCAGGGTTACACGGGCCCCAGGCGGTCGCGGCCGTGCTGTTTTACAGGATCGTGAACTCCAAATTCATCATTACGACGGTATGCCTCGTGCACCGCTGGTTCCACCAGCGTCGCACCCAGTTCCCCGCAAGAGACTGATCCGAGATTGGCAGCGAGCGAGCAGATACCGGTTTTCGGTGCTGTCGTGTGATCCTCACTCGCACAGTGGGCAAGCGCCTGTAACCGACATCAGATGCCTCCTCTCCCTGCAACCGCCCCGCTCACGGAGGCCACCCTCGGCGCTAAGGGGGCGTGGAGCTGCCTTCGACGAGTTGCCGGGGCCATCCCCCGACGAACGACCGGCAGATGGCCGAACTCGGACGAACCCTCGTGAATCGTCATAAGTGACGAGGAAAATGGCAAGAAATCGGGCGTACGGTCGTTAATCAAGGCGATAGTGCGTGCTCTTTCGCCGGAAGGCGACCGATTGGATCGCGGATGAACGGGCTTTTCACAGAAGGCGTCGACGTTCTCGTCCTGCATGAGGACGACGCCGTGCGAGCGAAGGTGGCAGATGGCATCCGAGAGACCGGATGCAGCGTCGAAGAAGCCCGCAACGGCGACGAAGCGGCCATTGTTATGAAACTCTGGCCAGTTCGCGCGGTGGTTGTCGGACCTCACACCTCAGGGATTGACGAGCTTCTGGAGGTGGCCGAAGTGTCGGATCCAACGGTGGTCATACGTCTTACTCAGCCTTCCTAGAGACGTCGTCGCGGACACCGACGGGCGGGTCGTCTCCGATCTGGTGGTCTCGAACCAGCCGACGAGCAGCAACAAGAACCCAGCGGCAATCCCGAGGGACGCGTCGGTGCTTGGATAGAGGACGATCGGCGCCCTAATAGGCCTCGGGTTTGTGGTTGCGATTTACCAACGAGGCGCAGGGGTTTTGCCCACAAGAGATATGCCGTCGTTCTTCTCCCAGCGGTGTTGCGAGAGTGTTGGGAAATGAGTGATGTGAGGTTGACCTGCTCGGGTCATCATGACGCTTGCGAGAAATGCGAGGTCACTGGCCAAGTTCGGTCAGGGTCAGCCGCGCAACCTAGCGGTTCCCCAGTCACCGAACCTGGCTCGGGCTAGGAGGTGGAGCAGGTGCCACAGGGCACGGACAGGAACCCGTCTCTAAGCGGAAGTAGCCTCAGCGGCCCGGACCTTGCGCCCAAGACGTTCTCGTCGGGCCGGGTTTGCGCCGAGTACGAGTGTGGCACGCTTCTTTCCATCTACAACGAGAGCAACTACTGCTCGTTGCACCACCCGATCCTCACGCTGCGGACGAGGGGAAAGAAGGTCAAGAGGGCGGCATGACGCAGTGGTTGGACGATGGGGGGCAACATGGAAGTACGAACGAGACAGACTGAGCGCCTACGCATCTGCAAGGCACCTGACGAACCGGACGCCTTTCTGGTCGTAAGTGACGACTCCGAACCTGATGGTGTACCGGTGATACCCACACCCATGGCGAACTCCTACTGGGCGCACCCGTCTCGTCGTGGCGTAGAAGCCGCGTCCTGAGACTCGCAAGGTCTGCTTCATCGCTGCTTCTGAGGGGGGGGTCCTGCGGGCGGTTAGCACCGCCCAAGGACTGGACGAAGCCGCGCGCCAGGAAATGAGGGGGTCTCAATCGAGACCCCCTCGGCCTGGCTTATCCGCGTCACCATGTGTCCTCCTCATCGAATCTGGCCTTATCACCGTGCCTGCTGGGCCGGCTGGCTGGGGGTGAACGAGCCCGGTCTCTTTCCCCATCTGGGTGATCGCGAGATCAGGACGCCCTGCTCATGGTCGACGCCGATTCGGGTGGGCTCGCAAGCAGACATGAGTTGCCCGACAAGGAAACGGCTACCGTGGGCAGGCGTCGGGAGGTCGCGCATGGCGAAGCGTGAAGGCTGCCCACGATGTGGCAGCAGCCAGGTGGACGAGTACACCCACTACGAGTGCCCGCCCGGGTCAACGACCGATGACCACCGCCACCTGGTCTGCGCCAACTCGGCGTGCGAATACGAGTGGGTCGAGCAACTGGCTTGAGCCTGGCAGACCCGGTTGCGCTGTGGATGCTGAACTGGCATGAGGCCATCGAATCGACCGTGGAGCTAGGGGAAGCCAAGCAAGGGCTGAGCGGCTGCGTGACAGTCTCGCCAACTTGCTGGCCGATGCCTGACTGAAGCCCCCGAGGTAGTTCACGCCTCCGGTTCTGCCGGCGGGAATGTCGAAGGCGCCGGGCGCGTTTCACAGTCGCAGTTGAACAAGCTCGGAATGTGTCTGGTCGGTGGGTGGCACAAGGAGGCTGTGATGACCGAGGTCCGTGACTGGAATGCGAAGATCATCGAGGAGTTTCGCGCCAACGAGGGTCGAGTCGGTGGGCCGTTCGAGGGCTCACCGGTCCTGCTATTGCACACGACAGGGGCGAAGAGCGGGAGGGAACGAGTGAACCCGATGATGTACCTCGACCTCGACGGGCAACGCTATGTCTTCGCGTCCAAGGCCGGAGCTGACACGAATCCCGACTGGTACCACAACCTCGTCGCGCATCCCACCGTTAGCGTCGAAGTCGGCACCGAGACCTACAAAGCCGTGGCCACTCCCGTTACTGGCGACGACCGGGATCGCATCTTCTCGGAACAGGCTCGCAGATATGCCGGTTTCGCTGAGTACGCCGAGAAGACAACGCGAGTCATTCCCGTGGTTGAACTCCGGCGGAACGAGTAGCGCGGGTTTCCTGCCCTCCTTTACGCGGCGAGATCCAACGGTCGTGCTTTGACCGCATGTGATGACCCTGTAGCCACCGCTACTTGTCGTACGCGGAGTCGAACGTAGTGCGCACTGTCTGGGCATCTCCCAGGCGCGAAAGACCAAACAGATCCTCGATCGATGCCAGAGCGGAGTAGTGATCGAGCTCGGTCGTCACCACGTCGCCGCCCTTGATGAATGGCGAGACGAGCACCGAGCCGATCCGACCCCCTCCAGGACCGTTGTTCTGACCGGGCGCGACACCGGTCGGTCCGGGCTCCTCGCTACAGCACGACGTCGTGTCGCTTGTGTCGCTCTCGTCGAAGGTCACCATGAGCAGCCCGTCTTGCTTGAATGCCGGGGAGGACGTGATGATCGGAACCCACGTGCTCAGAAAAGCGTTGACGTCGGCAAGTTCGGTCGTACCCGGAGCCGTCTCGGCCGCACAAGGTGGGGCGTCGTGGCCATCGTTGCACAGGTTGGGCGTGATGAAACTGAAGTTGGGAGTGGTGGAGATCGATTTCAAGTCCGTCACGAGCCCCGCGGCCCCCGCTGTGTCACTCGACGGCATTGCGCCCGTGGTGCTGCCAAGGGGAACCACGTCCGAGTCGCACATCGGGCTGCCGACGATCGAGCCGAAGTACACGAATGGGTCGTGGCGGGTGGCATATCCGTCCCCGGACTCCTCCGTGACGGCGCCCGGAGCGCCAGATGCCGGGTGACCGCAGGTCGCTGCCGGGGCTCCGTCGCGTTGCGGGTCGTTGCCCATGTCCTCCATGTAGCCCTTCCAAGTCAAGCCCTTGCCAGCAAGCTGGTTCGCCAATGTCTGGACCGCAGATGGGTAGACGCAGCCCATCCCCTCCTGGATCCCGGTCGCATCGTCCCATTTCTCTTGGCCTTCGGTGCTCGGGAACGGGACGTATCCGGTGAGGCAATCGCCCTGTGTATCGGCGTTCGGGGGCTGCCCGGAAATGAACGCGATGTAATTGTCCAGGGAGAAGTGCCCCACGGCGTAGTAGTTCTCGAGCAAGGCGCCCTCTCGGGGCAGGATTGTCGCCAGATAAGGATCGTTGGACGGCGTACCGAAGGTCTGCGCGTATCCCTCGTTCTCGAGCATGATCACGAAGACGTGACGGATCGTCGGCAATTTCCCGCTCGCCGTCGGGGATGAGGCGCCGGTAGACGAGGTGGTCGACGAAGCGGTGCAACCCGAGAGCACCGTGAGGACACAGACACCCAGGACCGCCCTGAACGCTCCCATTGCTCCTCGACGGCCCAAGACGCTTCTCCCTCGCATCCCGTGGGCACGAAGCCCCATTACGCCGGCCAATGATGCTACTCGTCACTGTGAGCCTGGTGACACTCGGGACGGTTTGGGCCTGCGGCACCCTGTCTCCCGATCGCTTTACTGACAGCGCCGAGCTGTCATCGAAGAGGTTGAGGAGGAAAGGGATCCGCTCTCCACCAGCTTTTGGCTTAGTCGTTTGGCTTCGTGAACTTGCGACCCGGGTAGATCTGCTTCGCCGACCTCGGGGCCTGCCGAGTACCACTGGGACCGCCCAAATCTACGGATGCTTGTTCGATCGGTCCGACCAAGGTTGCGGGAGGGGGCGCCGAATGACGAACTGCAACTGCGTCGCGGCCTTTGCGTTTCACTTCGTAGAGCGCGAGATCGGCGTCGTCGAAAAGCTGCTCAGACGTCGGATTCGACTTGTCCAGGCCGCTTACTCCGATGCTGAGCGTCACCTCGACCTCCAGTGCCGGGACGAGGTCTCGACGAATGCGTTCGGCAAGGAGCACGGCGTCGGCGGGCTCAGTATCCGGCAAGAGCATTGCGAACTCGTCACCTCCCAAGCGGCCGGCCAGGTCGAACGAACGCGCGTCTGTCCGCAGAAGGGCTCCGACGGCCGCGAGCACGTGGTCTCCGACAACATGCCCGTAGGCGTCGTTGACAGACTTGAATCGATCCACATCGATCATCATCAGGCTAAGTGGATGGTCGTAGCGCAGGGACCGAGAGATCTCTTCTTCGACGCGCTCGCGAAACACCCGCCGGACAGCGCATCCTGTCAACTCATCAGTTGCAGCGAGATCGGCAACCTCCGCCAGTAGCCGCCGCTCGTGCCGTTCGATCCGGGTCCGGTTGACCGATGCAGCCACGGACAGGACGGTGGCTCCTGACAGAACAGCGAACAGCATGAATGCACGCTCGTTGGAAATGGCCGCCTGACGGTTGATGATCGACACGAGCGCTGCTGAGACGAGGGCCGAGATGCCGCATATCGCCGACGTTCTGGGAGTGAACATCAAGGCGGCGAATACGAGGGGAAGAAACAGAAGTAGAAGTATCGGGCTACTCGACCCGAGATCGAGGCTTGCGACGGTTGCGACGGCAAGTGCTGACAGAATCGTCCAGGCAGCCGAGTACGTAGCCCGCCAGGGCTTCGATGCGATCGCAGGGGCGACCCAGAGCCCCGCCAGGGCGAACACGAGCCACGAGCCGACGATGAACCAGAGGGCCCAACGGTGCGGACCGGTGGGTGTCAAACCGAGGTAGAGCATGACCGCGACTGTCTCTGCAAGGAAGACGCCGAAGCCGATCCGAATGTGGGTGAGCCAGAAGAGGCGCTGCGCGTCCGAGTTCGCATCTGTCGCAGGTATCGCCCCTGCGGGTCCGCGTCCCTCAGCAGGATCCATTTTCACCAGCCAATTGTGTGTGCGTGTGGGCTGTCTCAATATCGACTGGCAGGTCCTCTGACCTTGAGGACCCAGATGTCGAGGAGGTCGACTAGCAGGTAGCTTTCCACGCTCGACAGAGCTCGTGGGGTTTCAGGCCATATACAGACCTGCATAAGGCCGACCTGTAGAAAGCCGAGCCGAGTTCTGGACCCTCACGCTCAGCTCTACCAAACCGTGGGGGAGTGGTGAAGCAGCTAATGCGGTTATCGGGCACCCACAACGGCATCGCGCGGTGTGACTAGCGTTTGGCAGCTTCACCGCCCGGTCCAGCGCGGTCGTCGGTGGTCGGCTGCGGCCTGAAGACCTTCGGCCGCGTCCTGGGTCCGGCCGGCGACGTGCCGCATGGTCTCGCCGAATCTGATGGACTCCAGCGTCGCCATGTGTCGGGTCCGCATTGCCATCTCTTTCATAGCTCGCTGAACCAGGGGCGCTCCGCTTAGGAGGCGCCTAGCCAGCGCATTGGCCTCGTCGAGCAGAGTCTCGTGAGGGACAACCCTCCACACCAGACCCATAGCGTGCGCTCGCTCAGCATCGATGCGTTCGCCTGTGAGCAACAGCTCCATTGCATCGGCCCAGTTGATGCGCTGAGGCAAGCGTATTGATGCCACGATTGCCGGGACTCCGAGGCTCACCTCCGGAAGGCCGAACTCGGCGTGTTCACTCGCCAGGACGAAATCGCACCAACTCACAAGCGTGAGCCCGTAGCCCAGGCAGTACCCGTTAACGGCCGCAATTACCGGTTTGAAAATCTCCCATCCGCTCTCAAAGGAATTCAGCGTCGGCTTCTCCCAAAAGGTGCCGGCAAACTCCCCCGCGGAACCTGTTCCGTCGCGTAGGTCCGCTCCCGCACAGAACGCCCGTCCTGAACCCGTGATTATCGCTACCCATGCGTCCTCATCGTCGCGAAAACGCGCAAAGGCGTCATTGAGGTCGCGCCTCATCTCGGCGTTGATGGCATTGAGAGCGTCGGGACGGTTATACGTAATAGTGGCCACATGGCCATCGAGTCGGAACGTCGCTGAATCACCCATGGCGCGCCAGTCTGCCTGGTTGGGGCCACGTTCACAGCAAGGAATCGCGGTCACGACTCGGGCGCTTGGAATTGCCTCGTGGCCACGACAAACACTAGGCCAGTAAAGCTTTGTGTCCGGCCTCGTCGATACCTCAGCCGCTCGTTTCCGGGCAGTCAGATCTGGCTCTCAGCCCCCGAGCCGAAAAGACGAGATGATCGCCTGATCGGTTGAGGCATCACTGAATGCGTGAACTTCGTAGACAGTGGTTCCAGCCAAGACAACCAGTGCGGCGATATTCCCCGGGCATGAACCAGCGGGGGTGAAGCAGGGAATGCTCTCGATCGCAGATGGAAAGCCGAAGCGGGTCACTATTCGGCCGCCTTTAGAGGTGGGCAAGTAGCTGCGGAGGAAGCCTTCTACTCGGTCTGGTGGCACAGATGTCGTCAACTGGTCGACCCACACATCGGCATTTCCACCAGACCAGATAGTCCGGTGAGCTACAGATGTTCCATACTGCGGGTCGCTGAACGGCGTGGTCGGGACTACCCGCTCAGTCGGTGGCTTGGCAAAGGCGATGACGAATCGGTATCCAGGGCTTCCGTAGTGCCCAATAGACGGTACGCCTGCACCGCATGCTGAGAGGGCAAGAGCAAGGGCTATAGCAGCGACCAACCACGACGCTCGGTGCACCGAGCAACATCATTCCACCCGGACATGAAGACTGCTCGGGATTGCGAAGCTCCGCGCGATCGGGTGAACAATGTGGTCGATCTATTTACGAGTCCCGTCCCGGACGGCGATGGGCTTGACGAGTGATAGGAAAGGCCGATGTCCAGCACCGCCTTCACATCCCTTTGCTACGAGACCTCATCTCGCAAGGCGTATATCACCTTGAAGAGACCCGAGCGCTTGAACGCTATCGACGCCGCCATGCCGGGCGAGATCCACCAGGCGGTGGACCTAGCCAACACCGACAAGGAAGTTCACGCCATCATCTTGCGTGGCGAGGGCCGGGCGTTCTGCGCCGGGTACGACCTGAAGGAGTTCGCCGAAGGCGGCGTCGGAACCCAAGGTGCCCTCTGGGACCCGCTTCGGGATTATCAGGCAATGAAGCGGAACACCGAGGACTTCATGAGCCTCTTTCGCTCCCTCAAGCCCACTATCTGCAAGGTTCAGGGATTCGCCGTGGCCGGGGGTAGCGACATCGCCCTCTGCTGTGACCTCGTGGTGATGGCGGACGACGCCCGGATCGGCTATATGCCTTCTCGGGTCTGGGGGTGCCCGACCACCGCCATGTGGGTGTATCGCCTTGGTGTCGAAAGGGCAAAACGCATGCTCTTCACCGGTGACACCATCGACGGTCGACGCGCAGCGCAATGGGGGTTAGTCCTAGAGTCCGTTGCGCCGGAGAAGCTCGACGAGCGCGTCGAGGAGCTGGCAGACCGGATCGTGGGCGTGCCAGTGAATCAGCTCGCCATGCAGAAGCTCATGGTCAACCAGGCGTACGAGAACATGGGTCTCGGAAGCACCCAGATTCTTGCCACCTTGTTCGATGGAATCGCCCGTCATTCGCCGGAGGGCCGCTGGTTCCAGTCGTTCGCAGCCGAGCATGGCTTCCATGAGGCTGTCAATTGGCGCGACTCGGGAAAGTGGATTCCCGAAGGTGGACGCTCGTCGGAATGATGGGTTTGTGGAAGGGGTGAGCGGGCTGATCGTTTGTTGGACTCTGCGGCTGCTATTCGTGGCGTCTAGAGGTGGCGCGCCGAGCCCGAGTGACAAGCTGAGTTCGCCGCATGGCGAACTTTAGGTAAAGAGAGGACAGGATGTCGATCCGTTGCGTCGTTACCGGACAGAAGGATGGGAGGTCCGTTTTCGTGTCCGACAAAAGTGTCGAGCCGATCATGATCTCGTTGTTGCCGGGCACCGAGTTCCACCGACTCTGGGGTTCCGATACGCCTCCCACGCTTCCAACCGAAGGGGAAGCACCCCAACAGTCCAGGTATTTCCCACCACCGAGCGGCTATCGCTTCGGCTTCTTCACCCTTGGCCCTGACTCGGTTGCCGTGCCTGAAGGCCTCGATGTGGAAGTCGCACTCGCGGACCTTGAGACGAATCTTCCCGGCTTGGCCGAGGCGATGGAACCGGACCATCCGGGAATGCACACCACGGATACGGTCGACCTCGACCTCGTGATCTCGGGTGAGGTCTGGCTCGAACTCGACGATGGCGAAGAGGTACATCTCCATCCAGGTGACTGTGTCGTCCAGAACGGCACCCGCCATGCGTGGCACAACCGAACGTCAGAACCGGCCGTCTTGTTTGTGACGCTTCTGGGGGCAGCAAGAGTCCCCGGGTTATGAGCCGAAGTCAGTCGCGCGAGATCGGCGCCAACTCCTCGACGTAGGGTTCGGCCCATGACCACGATCGAGGTTTATGCCGACATCTGGTGTCCATTCGCCCATGTCGGCCTTTGCACCGTTGCTCGGAGGCGAGAGCTGTTGGGACGTGACGATGTCGTGATCCGCGTGCGCGCCTGGCCACTTGAACTGGTCAACGGAGCCCCGCTCGACCCAGGGACCACTGATGGGCACGTTGATGCCCTGCGGCAGCAGGTCGCTCCGGAACTTTTCACCCACTTCGACGCGGAGCACTTTCCCCGCACCACCCTCCCAGCGCTTGCGGTCGCCGCCGCTGCCTACCATCGATCCGACCAGGTCGGCGAGTCCGTCAGCTTCGCTCTCCGCAACGCGCTCTTCGAACAAGGCCACGACATCTCGCGCTCCGACGTGCTTGCCGATGCGACCCGCGCTTTTGGCATTGGAGATATCGGCTCCCAGGAGTACACAGCCGTGCTGGACGAATGGCATCAAGGTCAATCCCGTGGTGTCAAAGGATCGCCGCACTTCTTCTGCGGAGAGATCGAAGCCTTCTGCCCGTCTCTCACCATCGCGAGAGATCAGGCCGGACATCTTCGCGTAGCGCGCGACACAGAAGCGTTGGATGCCTTTCTCACAAAGTGCTTTGAGATGTGACGTGGAGCTCCACAGGTGGCGACGACAGGAACATGCAGGCGCCGACCTCGATCTCCTATGGCTGCCCCAACGTTGTCTGTCGGAGCTAGGGTCACTCGGCGTCGCCTGAAGAACGGGCCTGCATTGGACGCTCAATGTGACCACCGAACGGCGCGGCCCCAGAGGTCCGAAACTTGTTAGGGCGTGAGGATGACGCGGCCGAAAGCTTTGCGGCTCTCGAGGTAGTCGTGCGCAGCGGCGGCTTCTGCGAGAGGGAATGACCGATCGATCTCTACGTGCAGCTCGCCGTTCGCAACGCGTTCGAGCATGTCACCGATCATTGGATGGATTCGGGTGTATTCGGTCAGGATGGCCCCGCCAAGGAAGACGCCGCGAAGAGTGTTGTTGTTTGTCCAGAGCGAGCGGGCCTCGATAGACGATCCCTCCCGGGCGGCCACGCCGACGCTGACCAGTGTTCCCCGGTAGGCAAGCACAGCGACACTGTCTATGAGGTTCCGGCCTCCGATCGAATCGACGACGACATCCACTCCTCGCGAGTCGGTCAGCTCTTTGACTCGATCGACGAAGCTCTCGTTCGCGTAATTGATCCCGTGGTCCAGGCCCATCGCCTTCAGCCGCTCGAGCTTCTCGTCGCTGGACGCGGTCGAAATCACATTCGCGCCGGCGCGCTTGGCAAGCTGGATGGCGGCCATTCCGACGCCGCCTCCGCCGGCGTGGATCAGGACAGTCTGGCCAGCGGCGAGATTGCCGGCGGTGAACAAGCACTCATAAGCAGTTCCGAACGCAACCGGCACACAGGCAGCGTGGGCCGCATCGAGGCCGTCGGGAATCGGCCACGTCACGGCCGCCGGGAGTGTTCTTCTCGCGGCGTGCGACCCGGCCGCGTTCAGCGCCACCACCCGATCTCCGACGGCGCGTCCCTCGACACCGGGGGCGACCTCCCTGACGGTACCGGCGCTCAGATAGCCCACGACATGCGGCACTTCGGGCAACGTCCCCGCTGCGCGCGCAAGCAGATCTCCTCCTTCGATGCTGATCGCCGCGGCATCGACGACCACACACCCGTCCGAGCACTGAGGATCAGGCACCTCTTCGTAGCGAAGTGCGCCGGGTCCGCCGCTCTCGTAGATCACTGCTGCTTTCATTTGGATCAGCCTCCTGCTTGCTATAGCTTCCTGGGGTCAACGACGATTACGGCAGCCGACCTGAAACGCATCGGTCGCTTCGCGTCGACCACCGGTCGGCGTTACCGGCCTTTATGATGCGAAGATGTTCTCGCCGGCCGCGCAGCACCCCCGGTTGGTCGGTCCGGAGTATCCAAGGTCGAGCTACAGATTAGGACTGCTGGTGGACATAGGCTGAGATCTGCTGAGCCACCAGTGACACCAAGTTGCCAAGCGCGATGTTCACGTCGTAGAGGTGCAGGCCCCACGCCGGACCCAGTGTCTGTGAAACTCGCGGCCGCGTGTCCCCAGGTTGGCCGACGTCGGCAATGCTGAGCCAGGAGGCGTCGCCCTCGCTCCGGCAGGTGGCGGTGTAGAGGCCGGGATACTCGAACCAATGGACCGCACCGCCGGCGCTGATGGTGGCGAGGAACGGGTCCAAGGTCCCGGTCCCGACGGTGGGTGAGGACGGGTTCACGCACACCACCTGCAGCCCGGCCGAGCGCGTGGCGCCCTCCTGGACGCTCACCCCCTGACCGGGGATTCCGAAAAGCGAGTCGGATGGCGGGGCGGCCGGGGACAGGAAGCTGGAGTAGGCCACCACGCACTCCGTGGAGGTGGTGGAGGCGCACACGGGGATGTGCTGGAAGCTGCCGCCCACCTCTGCACCGATGGGCACGGTGACGTTCCCACCGAGCAGCACGGCTGACACCATCCGGCTCAGCAGGGCGGGATTGCCGTCGAACTTTTCCGCCAGCAACCGGATCAGGATGGCAGCTCCCTGGGAGTGGCCGATGAAAACGATCGGCCTGCCGTCGTTGTGGTGGGCGAGGTAGTCGTCGAAGGCCGAGAACAGGCTTTCGTAGGCGATCTCTTCCGCGGCTGCCGGACGCGCATTGCCGGTTTGAAGCGCCCGGTCGAGGGAGCTGAGGGTCTCCTGCCTGTACATAGGCGCCCAAACACGACACACCGTGGAGAACCGGGAAGCTTGCTCGACAGCGGCGTCCGTCTCGGCCGGCTGGATGCTCAGATCTGCGTTCACCGTGGCCTCGGTTGACACCGTCGGGTACACGTAGAAGCAGTCGACAGGCGGATTGGGCGCCGGGGCCGCATCTTGCAGTGTGCGCGCGCCGCTAGCGCTCACAGACGTCCAGTCCAGGTTGTCGGTGCAGGGGTCCGGGGCCGCATCCGGACGGCACAGCCACACGGTGGCGTTAGGGGGCGCGTTCGACGTCGCGCTCGGCGTGGAGCTCGTGGAGTTGCCGCAAGACGCCAGCAGTGCAGCGGTGAGCACTAGTGCCAGCACAAACGTTGGCAGTCGTAACGACATCGCACCTCCGGTCTCGTCAACCATAGGACGGCTTGGAACGCGCCTGGGGGTGAGACTCAGTCCGGGGTTCTCCTGGTTCGTCACCGGCCGGCTATGGCGATGGCTTCGTAGAGCGAGTCAGCTCTCTACGTCTCGGACGCCTGCCATCTGTCAAGGCATACCTGCGGCTGTGTGTGGACTCAGGAGTCGAGGAAGCGCAGCACCGCCAACACGCGCCTGTGGTCGGTGTCGGACACCGGGAGGTCGAGCTTCATGAAGATGTTCGCCACATGTTTCTCGACCGCGCCCTCCGAGATGACGAGCGCGGTGGCGATGGCGGCGTTGGAGCGACCTTCGGCCATCAGAGATAGGACTTCATGCTCGCGAACGCTGAGGCCTGATAGCGAATCCCTCCGTCGCGAGGCGCCGACGAGCTGGGTAACCACCTCGGGATCGAGGGCGGTACCGCCGGATGCGACCCGTACGAGCGCCTCCACGAAGTCGCTGACGTCGGCCACCCGGTCCTTGAGCAAGTAGCCGATTCCGGCGGCGTCCTCTGCCAGTAACTCGGCGGCGTATCGCGTCTCGATGTATTGAGAGAAAAGGAGTATGCCGAGCCGAGGATGGCGGCGCCGAAGTTCCAACGCCGTGCGCAGACCCTCATCGGTGAAGGTCGGCGGCATCCTTATGTCCACCACCGCCACGTCGGGCAGTGAGCGCTCAACGGACGCGCGGAGAGCATCGGGATCGCTCACTGCATCGGTGATCTCGAAGCCCCTGTCCGCGAGCAGCTGCACCAGCCCGTCGCGCAGTATGGCGGAGTCCTCGGCGATCACCACTCGGATGTTGTCGGTCATGGCTCAGGCATGCATCGGCAGGTCGACGGTCACCACGGTGGGACCACCGCTCGGGCTGGTGATGCTGAGATGCCCGTCGACTGCGCGTACCCGCTCGGTCAGGCCCGTCAAACCACTCGACGAAGATCCGAAAGCCGACGGGTGCGCACCACCACGGCCGTCGTCGCGCACCACCAACCGTAACCACTGCCCGTGCTCCGAGCATTTGATCGCGGCCGGGAGGCATGGGCGTGCTGGGCGACATTCGCCAACAGCTCGGCGGCGCAGAAGTACGCGATGGCCTCTATGGCCGTGGTCGGTCGTTCATGCAGGTCGACGCTCAGCTCGGTAGGAACCGTGTTGCGTGCTGCCAGGGTGGCCAGCGCACCTTCGAGCCCGATGTCCAGAGCCGGGGGGTGAATGCCGCGCGCCAGGTCGCGCAGCTCCACGATCGCGTCCTTGGCTCCCTGGTGGGCGTCGTCGACCAGCCGGCGGACTTGCTCGACATCGAGCTCGCCACCTTCAGTCAGCTTCTCCTTCGCCTGACCGAGCCGCATGGCCAGCGCCACCAGCTGCGCCTGGGTGCCGTCGTGAAGGTCCCGCTCGATACGACGCAGGGTCGCCACCGAAGCGTCCACCGTTCTGGCCCGGGCGTGCTCGAGCGAACGCAGCCGCGCTGTCAAAGGGTCCGGCGAGAGCAAAAGGCTCATCAGCCAGCGGTCGAGGTAGACGACCAGCCGCATGGTCCAGGGAGCAACGAACAGGTAGAGCACACCAGTGATGAAGATGAACAGACCGTGGAAGAAGCCGGAGTTGCCGACCGAGAAGTATCCGGGCGAGAAAAGGTTCTGGAAGATGCCGAAGCCCCTGGGCTCCGCGGCCCGCCCGCCCAACACCGGATAGGAGAGACAGAGAAAGGCGTCGATCCAGACGCTCAGGGCGAACCACGTGCCAAAGATCAACAGCGGCACCTTCAGCAACGAGTACGCCATTGAGCGCCACCCCGAACGGTCGCTCAGCGAGGACTGGAGCCAACCGAAGAGACCGGGCTTCGGCTTGAAGGACTCCGGCTCGTCGATGTCCTCGTTGATCAGAGCACGGGCGAGGGACCTGTGGTATCGGCCGAAACCCCTCGCGCCACGCACCGACGCCGCCATGATGACCGCGCCGACGAAGGTGATGAAGAGGCCGATGCCGGGGACCATGGTGAGCGCCAGGAACGCCACGGCCAGAGCGGTGAGCAGGCCGCCGACGACGAAGTAGAGCAACTCCCGCCAAGCCCGGGGCCCGAACGGCTCGTGAAGCACGGCGCGTGCTAGGCGGCGACCCTGCTCGAGGCGGGCCTCGGAGACAACGACCACCCTGTCCTTGCCCCCGAAGTGGAGCTGCACACGAACCCCCGAATCGTCGACGTCTGCCTGCATCATGCGTCACGACGCAAGAGCAGAGCGCCAGCGAAGATGAGAACGGCTGTCGAGTAAAGCGCCATCAACCCGAAGCCGACGCCCGCACTCACGTGCGGACCCTGAGGCGTGACCGCCGATACGGAGTTGGCCAGCAGCAGCACGGGCGTGAAGCGGCCTGGTTGGGAGGGAAGGCGTTGGAGGAGGAGGGGAACCAGGAAAGTGAGCCCCACATAAGTCGCAAGGGCCCCGGCGGTGTGGCGGATGATCACCCCGAGCCCTAGGCCCCCCAGTCCGAGGAGGGCCAGGAAGGCGCCCGAAAGCGTTACCGCGCGCAACACTCCGGGCTGAGAGAGGCTGGCTGTCGGAGCACCGCCGTGGGCGAGCACTGCCTGGCCCACCGCGAAGCAGGAGAAGGTGAGCGCTTCGCTTACCGCCAGGGCGACCGCCGCGATCACGAGCACCTTGGCCGCCAGGAGCACGCGGCGCCGGGGACCTGCCGCCAGTGACGCCCGAATGGTGCCGGTGCCGTACTCGCCGGTCGCCGCCAGCACCCCGAGCACGCCGATGGCCAGGACACCGAGGAAGAGCCCTGACATGGACTGGTTGGTCGGGTCGAAGCCCTGGTACCAAGCCCGGTTGTGATGGCCGGCGCTGCTCGTTGCGAGCACGGTCGTCCCCAGCGAGCCGATGAAGGTCACAAGTAGCGTCCAAAAGGTCGAGCGAAGCGTGAAGAGCTTGACCAGCTCGGAGCGAACGACATGCGTGATCCCGTAGCGACGGGGCTCGCCGTGGACCGGCGCGAGTTGCAGATAGGTCATGATCGCTCCATCTCGTAGATGCCGGCGTCTTCGGGCGACGGCGTGGCGGTCGGTGGCGTGCTGCGCTCTTTGGTGCGGTACTCGACCACGTCCGCCGTGAGCGCCATGAAGGCTTCCTCGAGCGACGCCCGCAGCGGCACGAGCTCGTGAAGGGTGAGCGAGTTGCGAGAGGACAGCTCGCCTACCTCTGCAGAGGTCATCCCTTTGACAACGACCGCCCCGTCGTCTTCGACCGTCGCCATCGCACCGGCGCTGAGAACAGCGTCCATCAGCATCCGCGATGTCGGTGTGACCACGCGCACAGCGTTGGCGGTGTTCTTTGCCGTGAAGTCGTCGACGGTTGTCTCGTCGATCAGTGTCCCTCGGCCGATCACCACCAGTCGGTGAGCGGTGAGCGACATCTCCGTGATCAAGTGGCTCGAGACGAACACGGTCCTGCCCTCAGCTGCGAGGTCCCGTAGCAGGTGACGGACCCAGCGGATGCCCTCGGGGTCGAGCCCATTGACCGGCTCATCGAACAACAGGACTCCTGGGTCACCGAGCAACGCGGCAGCGATCCCGAGTCGTTGCCCCATACCGAGCGAGAACCTGCCAGCTCGTTGCTGCGCGACCGCGGTCAAACCCACGAGGTCGAGGACCTCCTCGACGCGCCGGATCGGGATGTCGTTTGTGCAGGCCAGCCAACGTAGGTGGTTGTAAGCGCTCCGCCCCGGGTGGAACGCCTTGGCCTCGAGCAAGGCGCCCACTTCCCGAAGTGGCCAGCGCAGCTCGTCATACCGACAACCTTGGATCAGGGCGGTCCCGGCAGTCGGGGCATCCAGACCCATGATCATCCGCATGGTGGTCGACTTGCCTGATCCGTTGGGTCCAAGGAACCCGGTCACCACCCCCGGAAGCACGTCGAAGCTCAGGTCATGGACAGCCAACGTCCTGCCGTAGTTCTTGCTGAGGCCGCGTGCAGCGATCATGTTCCGCTCCCGTCTCGGCCGGCAGCCTGTGGTGGCCGCCGGAGACCGTTAATAGAACGGTACGGAAACCGAGAGCCGGAGGGAATGCCGCTAGCGGGCGTCTCAAGAGGGGGGTTAGCCCCCCCTTGAAATAGCCAGAACGAATTGCATGTGACCGCCCCACTCGCTGGAGAGGCACCGCTCGCGATCGACACGAGCCCATCTCCCGGCAGACGGGTAAGTCCTAAGCTCCCGACGATGAACCAGCGGGAACTGCCTTTCGATCCCGACGCCCTGCGAGAGAAGTACCGGCTCGAGCGCGCCAAGCGCCTGCGCCCCGACGGCAACGATCAGTACGTCGAGATCGCCGGGCGCTTCGTGCGTTATCTGGACGATCCGTATTTGCCGATCGTCGACCGCGATCCGTTGGCCGACAAAGTCACGGTTGCCGTAATCGGTGGCGGGCTGGCCGGGCTTGTTGCGGGCGCTCATCTGAAGCAGGCCGGCATCGACGACGTCCGGATCCTCGAGAAAGGTGGGGACTTCGGCGGTACCTGGTACTGGAACCGCTATCCCGGGGCCCAGTGCGACGTCGAGTCCTACATCTATCTGCCCCTGCTCGAGGAGACCGACTACGTCCCGACCGAGAAGTACTCCCGTGGGCCCGAGATCCTCGAGCACTGCCGGCGGATCGCCCGCCACTACGACCTCTACGCCAACGCCTGCCTCTCGACCGAGGTGACCGCCGTCGAGTGGGACGGTTCTCGGTCTTGCTGGACGATCCGCACCAACCGGGGTGACGCGATGTCGGCCCGTTTCGTGATCATGGGGAACGGTCCTCTGCATCGGCCCAAGTTGCCCGGCATCCCCGGAGTCGAGACCTTCGGTGGTCACTCGTTCCACACCAGCCGTTGGGACTACGGGTACACCGGCGGCAACTCCGGCGGGAACCTCGACAAGCTTCGCGACAAGCGCGTCGGCATCATCGGCACCGGCGCGACGGCAGTTCAGGTTGTGCCGCATCTGGCCGAGGCCGTCGCGCGGTTGTACGTGTTCCAGCGCACTCCGTCCTCGATCGACGTCCGGGACAACCGTCCCACAGACGAGACGTGGGCAGCCTCGCTCGAGCCCGGGTGGCAGCGCCGACGAATCGAGAACTTCACCACGCTCACCTCCGGCGGCCTCGCGGAGCAAGACCTCGTCATGGACGGTTGGACCGACATCATCGGGCGGTTCGTTGCGATCATGCGCGATCGCGACCCTTCCGATCCTGGTTCTGCCAATTTCGGAAGCGTCCTCGAGCTCGCCGACTTCGACAAGATGGAGCAGATCCGTGCCCGGGTCGACGAAGTCGTAGAGGACAGGGCGACGGCCGGGGCCCTAAAGCCGTGGTATCGGCAATTCTGCAAACGTCCCTGCTTCCACGACGAATATCTTCAGGCCTTCAACCGCCCCAACGTCACACTCGTCGACACCGAAGGTCGCGGCGTCGACCGAATCACCGAGGCCGGAGTGATGGTCCGAGACCGGGAGTACGCGCTCGACTGCCTGATCTTTGCCACCGGATTCGAGGTGGGGACCGACTACACGCGCCGCGCGGGTTACGACGTCGTCGGCTCGCGGGGGAGTTCCTTGTCGAAGTACTGGGCTCAGGGGATGCGCTCCCTGCACGGCACTTGCGTCCACGGCTTTCCCAACATGTTCATCCTCGGCCACACCCAGGGCGGCTTCACAGTGAACTACCCGCACCTGCTCGACGAGGCGAGCCGGCACGTGACCCACATCGTTCGCCATGCCGTTGACCAAGGCATACGTGAGGTAGAGCTCACTTCCGAAGCCGAAGGTCAGTGGCTCGAGACGCTGGGAGAGTCAGCTCGCGACGTCCGCACCTTCCAGGAGCAGTGCACTCCTGGCTACTACAACAGCGAGGGCAGGCCCGGTGATGGAGGTTTCCTCGGGAGCTCGTACGGGAAGGGACCGATCGAGTTCTTCAATCTGCTCGCCGACTGGCGAGCGGAGGGACAGTTCGCGGGGCTCGACCTCCGCCGCTGAACAAGAGCAGTCGTCGAGGAGCCACCTTAGCTTCGAGAGAAATATCGCGGGCCTCTCCGAGATGTTTAGGCCGTTGGCGTTGCGGTGGGCTTGGCAGCGCAGTTGCATCACCTCTGACCTAGAGCCGCCTTCATTTGCAATGAGTGCGTCGACCTCTGCATTGCGATCATGAGAGAGGAAGGTGTCCACCAGCCGAATCTCCGGACCTAAGACCCGACTCGACATCGGCTGCGTGTAGGAGGCTCTGCCCTACACCCTGCGATCATGGTGGGATGACCCGAGAGGTGCTGACCGCCCGCCTCAGGATCCGCGATTGGACTCCAAACGACCTGGAAGCCCTCGTCCCGATCTTCGCCAAACCGGAGGTCTGGCGGTTCCCGTTCGGGCGTGGCCTCAGGGCAGAGGAAACCGAGACATATCTGAGACGCAAGATCAGCGCTCAGGATGCGGGTACTGCCAGTCCTTCAGCTGTGGAAGAACGCTCCACGGGACGAATCCTCGGGTACGTGGCACTGTCTCCGCCGGATTGGCTTCCTGAGGTCATGCCCTCCTTCGAGATCGGCTGGCGACTAGATCCGCCGTTCTGGGGAAAGGGTCTGGCAACCGAAGGTGCCCGGGCGTTGCTCGCCTATGGGTTCGAGCAGATGTCCCTTACCGAAATCCTGAGCATCTACGAGCCAGACAACGTCGCTTCTGGGCGGGTGATGCAAAGGCTTGGCATGCGCTTCGATCGTGAGACACGTCATCCGTATTTCGACCGACTGCTCTATATCTATCGCCTGTCGTCGGCGGAGTGGGAGGGGGCAGAACCGAAGTGAGCCGTGTCTTCCCGGCGGGTGCGCAGATGGCGAATCTGACGGGCCACCCTGTCTGAGTTACCGTCTCCATCATGGATGTCTCCGGTTACCAACTTTCGGACTCGATCGGTGTCAGGCGGCCAGCTGCCGAGGTGTACGCGATAGTGAGCGATGTCACCCGAATGGGTGAACTGAGCCCGGTGTGCACGTCGTGCACGTGGGACAACATCTCTCAGGCGGGGAAAGAAGGGGCTTGGTTCACGGGCCACAACGCCATCGGCACTTTCACGTGGGACACCCACTGCAAGGTCATCTCGGCTGTACCGGGTCGGGACTTCTCCTTCGTAAACCACGGACCGGCTGGAAACGCCGAACTCGTCCGATGGGGATATGCGTTCGAGGACCATGAGGGCGAGACGACGGTGACGGAATCGTGGCAGTTGCTACCGGCCTACCCGGAATTTGTAACTGAGGACAATCCAAACGCCGATGTCGCCGCCCGTCTCGACGGCATGGCCGCGTTGGCCCGGGACGGCATTCGGGACACACTCGCCAACCTAAAGAGGGTCGCCGAGGCCTGATCAGGTTCTCGATCCCGCCAGGATGGGCGCAGAATCCCGCCAGCGACGGATCTGCTCTATCTGCTCGGGAGGGAGTGTGGGCTTGTACTCGCTCACAGCAGCTGGTCCTCGACGTCTCGAAGATGCTGTCGGACTTCGAACGATAGTTATTCCCTTATCTGGCCAGCAGACCTTAGGTCGATGCCTTCCGCGAGCAGGGGGCTATTGTGAGCGCAACCGCAAGGTGATGGAGGTAGCAGCTGTGCCCGAGTTCCCAGGCATTACCCACGTGGCTTTGACCGTCAGCAACCTTGGTCGGAGTCGGCCTTGGTACAAGAACCTCTTCGGTGCAGAGCCGGTCATCGACGAAGACACGGGTCCGTTTCATCACGTGGTTTGGCTGCTTGGAAGCCAAACCCTGGTCGGTATTCACCAGTTCCCCGATCCACGCGGGTCCGAGCCCTTCGACGAGAGGCGCCCAGGACTCGATCATCTGGCGTTTGCTTGCGCCAATCGAGCGGAGCTCGAGCGATGGGAGTCGAAGCTGAACGAACTTGGGATCGAGAACGGGGGCGTCGTCGACGCTCCTTATGGATCAGGCCTCTCCTTTCGCGATCCGGACAACATCGCTCTGGAGTTCTTCGCCCCTCCCGGCTAGGAAGGTGCATTTGGGACAGGACCACTGAGCACATCGCTGGTCTTCGTAACTTCGAAGTCGATGAAGGAACAACTTTGGCAGTCACGGGAATAGCCAATTTGGCCGTAAAGGTCGCAGACCTTGACGCGGCGTGTGCCTTCTACGAAGAAGTAGGCGCCCAGGTTCGAGAACGGATGCACTGGAACAACGGCGAGCGCGCTGACGTATATCTAGGACCTGTGATGATCACGCTGTTCACCAGGGCGATCTATGAGGACAGCGTCTCGGTGCCCTCGGAGGGCTTTCTCCATCCAGCGCTCTTCACCGACAACCTCGACGCCGAGCTCGAGGGCCATACGGTGGTTTGGGGCCCAGCAGTAGTGGAAGGAGCTTTCGGCAAACGCCGCATCGCATTCGTCGACGCGCCGGGTGGCATGCGGCTTGAATTCATGGAACAGATTGAGGCTCCGTCGAGAATAGAGGCGCCGCCGTAAACGGCCACGCCTCAGAGCACGGAGTGCAGCATCGCCAAGCTGACCGTATCTGCCATCACTTGGTATCCCGCGAGGTTCGGATGCAGGTGATCAGGCCCGGAGTACCGAGGGTTCAGAACCCCGGGATTCGACGGATCGCGCAAGGCAGTATCGAAGTCCACGACGCCATCGGCTAGGTGCTGGCCTCTGATCCAAGCGTTCACCTGCTCCCGTCTCACCTCGCTCTGTGGCGCTGTCAGCGTGCCGTCGAAGATCGAATTCGACGCCGGTGACAGGGTTCCGATCCAGATCTTCACGCCCGCTGCATGCGCCATGGCGATGATCCGCTCGTACCCCGCGATGAGTTGATCAGAGGTGGTGGTGGCAGGAGGGAGTCCGAGGTCGTTGATTCCCTCGGTGAACAACACGCCCTTCACACCCGGGACGTCGAGGGCGTCCTCCTTGAATCGTTGTAACGCACTCAACCCCAACATGAGGGGCTCGCCGTCGGTAACCACCCGGTTGCTTCCGATTCCAGCGTTCACGACGGAAAGGGGGATCCCGGCGTGGATGAGTCGCCGTTGGAGGTCGTCTGGGTATCGTCCGTTCTTGTCCACGATCGACTGACTGGCGGGCTGGCTCAGCGGAGTCGCAGCAACGTATCCGTCGGTGATCGAGTCACCGAATGCGACAATTGAAGCGGTGGCTGCCGGTACTTCGACATCCAACCCATCTACGTAGAGCCAAGCCTCGGTGCGCCCAAGGAATGCAGCGTCCGTTGGTGAAGCCGTGAGGTCTCCGCTTCCGGGCAGTGAGTAGAACGACGTCGCGTTGGCGTTCCAGTGCTTGGTCGGCAAGCCTTGGACGCCTGGGACGAACACCGAGACTGCCAGCTGCGCGAAGGCTGGAAAGGTCAGTTCGACGGGGTCACTCACCACATCCGTACCAGTTGGAATACTGACCTCCGGGTCTCCACCGAACGTGACTGGAACGACGTTGGAGACGGCTTCATCGCGTGCAATACCGATCGTCACGTGGCTGAACTGCGCCGAGGCTTGGCCGAACCTGTCCGATAGATGCACGCGGAGCGTCGACCCGCCGAGGTGCGGAGTGATGACCATGCGAAGGGTCTGGTCGCAGAGAAGCTCCGGCACGGGCAGCCCACCCGCGTCGGTTGGTACAACCGCATCAGTCGGGCTTGCAGTCCAACTTCCGACCCAGTGATCTCCAGGTGAAGGGGAATCGGCGGCGGCAACCTGGCTCGGAACTTGAGACACGCCCACGCAGAGACCAACCGCGAGGAATCCGGCTATTGCGTTGGTGAAAAGGACGATCCGCCTCATCGAGTCTCCGGTCCTATGGCTCTTGCCAGAGCAACGGCAGATCGAAGTGGGCCTTGCGGCTCATCGCCGGCGGATCCAGGTCGGCACCGGCTCGGCGTCGGGAGGGCCGAAGACCCCCCGACAACACTCAACGTGGATGCAGAGACGTCCGGACCTGGACGTCGGCGGGCACGCAGAAGTAGCTGGTGATCGCATCCGTGGGATGACCCACGATCGGACAGTGGGCGGCGATCCATTCGATGCGGGGATCTCGGATATGACCGGCGAGCACAACATGGAACTGACCCTTTGCGACATCAGTCTTCAGTTGCGCGAGCGTGGGTTCGGGGATCGTGTCTGTGAACCCGCCGATGGGCAGCACCTCCTGCCCACTGGTGTAAGCGAGCCCCGAAGCGATCGTAGATGTCTGGGTCGCGAGCAGGTCAGGAGCACCGAAGCGGGCGCGTTCCAGCTCTGGCAACGAGCTTCTGGCTGTGGAGAGCGATTGGACGAACAGAAGGTCTATGCCGCGGAAGGTGTTCGGAGATTCGAAGGGCGTGTCGTAGACACCCTCGCCGTGGGCGACGATGGACACGGATGCGATGACGGGGACGGCCATAACGGCCAATGCTCCGCAGAGCAGCGCGACAGCACCCGTGCCCATACGAAATCGCTTCGCTCCCGAGCCACTCCCGGTCGGAGACTGGAGCAGCTGGAGTGTTCTCACGGCTATCGCCGCGCTGGCGACCGTGCCAACGGCGATCACCAAGGGCCGAAGCCAACCCGACACGCCGATGCCGACGCCCGGGATCAGCCAGGCGGCGTATGCCGTCGAAGCAGCGACGACTCCAGTCACGATCGCCCATGAGCTGGGTCGGTCCCGTCCTGCCCACCAGGTGGCGACTCCTACGCCCATGAGAGCGGCAATTGCCGGAGACAGTACAGCGACGTAGTAGGGGTTGACGGATTGCCCGGCTGAGAGCACAACGAAGAAGACAACCAACCACGTTCCCCACAACACGATCGCGGCACGGGCAGGATCGCGTCGGGAACGTCGTCTGCGGCTCGCGAGACCGAACGCACCCGCGGCCAGCGCGGCCGGCAGCAGCCAGGCTCCGTCAAGGCCCGGCGCGCCTGTGACGAGACGGTTCCAGCTGGGCGGCGGGTAGGGGATCGCGACTCCGACCGATTCCTTCGCGAGCAGCTGCATGGGCGTCTGTTGCCCAAAGCGCCCGAAGCCGTTGTAGTCGAACACCTGCTCGTATTCCGAATTGTGAGAGCTCCCGTCGGTGTATGGCCGTCCCGACGCCGGAGCGAGAGTCACCGCGGTCATCCAAAGGAGGGACACGACTCCTGTCACGACGCCAAGGGCCACAAGCGCGCGCACCCGTCGCCAGAGCGCAGAGGGAGCTGCAAGCAAGTAAGCGGCTGCCAGGGCCGGCAGGACGAGCCAGGCCTCGAGCATCTTGGCCTGGAAGGCGAGCCCGACCCACACCCCCGCCAGGAGCAGGTGACGCAGACATCCACTGGTCAACGCTGCCGACGTGGCGTCAGCGGCGAGCACCAGGAGAAGGATCATCAGACTGTCGGAGATGTTCCCGCGGTTCAAGGTGACAGCGGCGGGGCTCGCCGCCAGAACCAGCGCGGCAACGAGGCCGGGTACCGGGCCGGCCAGGCGGCGCACTGCCCGGTACAGGACGAGCACGGTGGCGACACCCTCCAGCACCTGGGGGAGCACGATCGCCCACGTGTGCAATCCGAACAGACGAACTGACAGCGCCTGGACCCAGAAGGCGCCGGGCAGCTTGTCGATCGTGATCGTTCCGGCGGGGTCGAATGCACCGAAGAAGAAGTCGTGCCAGCTTCCTGCCATGCTCCGAACCGCGGCGGCGTAATAGGGGTCGAGCATGTCGTGGTTGATCGACCACGCGTAGGAAAGCGCGGCAATTGCACAGATCGCCACGAGGGCGGGGCGAGTCCGTCGAATCGCCGCCCGGGTGCATTGCTGTTCAGGAGAGTGTCGCGCGGCGCTGAGTTCGTCGACGGAGGCCACTTGAGTCACGACGCTAGCCTTGGCGCCGCTCGCGGCCATCGGACAGCCACCTTCAGCTTGAACGGCAATCGGGGGAAAGGTTCGACGCGCTAGCCGCCCGGAGCGGGATGCTCCTGTAACGCAGGGCGATCAATCGTTGTGGCTGTGACTGTGGCTCGAGGGCGCTCGTACTGCTCGAGAGACGAAGGTGTCCCGACCTGCTCGGGTAGCCCGACGTCGGGGATAGGCGCATTCGCCGTGATCGTCAACGGAAGCTGTCCGGCCCAATAGGGAAGCTCGAGGTCTTCGGCCTCCTCGACCGGTCCTCCAACGCGAACCTTTGCTGAACCCTCGTCGATCGGGAAACGCACTACCGATGTCGACCTGAGCTCGCCTGCGGTGGGGGGTCGAACTTCGCGACGGCGGCCGGAGGCCATGTGGTCGACGATGGCCAGCACCGCCAGGCGCTTCTCAGTCTCGTCCTCGACCTTGCTTCCTGAACCGAAGAGCATGACCGAGCGGTAGTTCATCGAATGGTGAAACGCGGAGCGCGAGAAGACGAGTCCGTCGAGCAGCGTGACCGTCACGCATGCGGACGCTCCTGACGCCAGGCTGCGCAACATGGCGTTCGCAGCCGCACCATGATGGTAGAGGCGGTCGTCCATCCGGGCATAGGTGGCGGGCACCACGAACACCGAGCCGTCGTCGGAGAACCCGACGTGGCAGATGAGACCCTCGTCCAGGACCCCGTAGATCAGGTCACGATCGTAAGAGCCGCGATCGCGCTTGCGGTGCAACGTCGATCGCGACGTCGCTCTAAGGGGTGTCGGTTCCACCTGACAATGATGCCCGACCTGCGGCAGGGCATGGGCGTATCGTGCCCAGCATGTTCGTCCTGGCCCGCGAGCGCTTCGAGGAGCTCGTCGCCGATGCACTCGACTCTCTGCCATTCGAGCTTGGTAAGGCGATGGAGAACGTCGTCGTGCTCGTCGAAGACCGGGCGAATGGGCGTCCGCTATTCGGTCTGTACGAGGGCATCCCTCTGACAAAGAGGGGACCGCAGAGCTACAGCGGAGTGATGCCGGACCGCATCACCTTGTATCAGGAGACCATCTGCCAGGCCTGTTCCACAGAGGCCGAAGTCCTCGCTCAGGTGCAGAAGACCGTCGTCCACGAGGTCGCTCACCACTTCGGTATCAGCGATCCTCGCCTGGAGGAGTTGGGGTGGGCGTAAGGAAGAGATATCGACCGCACGCCTCAGCCAA